>JAFTOK010000046.1 GCA_017463815.1 Clostridia bacterium
CGCGAGGAGCCGCAACCGAAATTGTAGCCCGCAACCATAATGTCGCCGGGGACAACGCGTGTAACAAAAGTGGGGTCAAGGTCTTCCATACAGTGGGAAGCAAGCTCTTTTTTGTCTATGGTGTTAAGGTATCTTGCGGGGATGATAACGTCCGTATCTACGTTATCGCCGTATTTTATAACTTTTCCGTCGAAATTCATTTTTTCATAACCTCCCTGGGGTCTGCGATTTTGCCCATTACTGCGCTTGCCGCCGCAACAGCGGGGCTTGCGAGGTAAACTTCGGATTTAACGTGGCCCATTCTGCCAACGAAGTTTCTGTTCGTCGTGGCAACGGCACGTTCGCCCTCTGCAAGTATACCCATATGGCCGCCGAGGCACGGGCCGCAGGTGGGTGTGGAAACTATCGCGCCCGCTTTTATGAACGTAGCGAGGTAGCCTTTTTCCATTGCTTCGAGATAGATTTTCTGCGTCGCGGGGATTATAATCGCACGCACGCCCTTTGCAACCTTTTTGCCCTCGAGTATTTTAGCGGCGATTTCAAGGTCGGAAAATCTGCCGTTTGTGCAGGAGCCGATAACGACCTGGTCGATTTTAACGTCGCCGCAATCGCCGATTTCACGCGTGTTTTCGGGGAGATGGGGGAAGGAAACCGTGGGTTCGAGCGCGGAAAGGTCGATTTCGTAAACCTCGTCGTATTCTGCGTCTGCGTCTGCCGTGAGCACTACGGGTTCGCCCGCGCCCGCATTTTTCATATATTCGAGCGTGAGGTCGTCAACTTCAAATACGCCGTTCTTTGCGCCCGCCTCGATAGCCATATTTGCCATACAGAGTCTGTCGTCCATAGAAAGGGAGTGCATACCCTCGCCCGTGAACTCCATAGAGCGGTAGAGCGCACCGTCTACGCCGATTTTACCGATAATGTGAAGGATAACGTCCTTGCCCGAAACGTATTCGGGGAGTGTGCCTTTAAGCACGAATTTTATAGCGGAAGGCACCTTGAACCAAGCTTTGCCCGTCGCCATACCGCACGCCATATCCGTAGAGCCTACGCCCGTGGAGAAAGCGCCGAGAGCGCCGTATGTGCAAGTGTGAGAGTCTGCGCCGATAACGACGTCGCCGCTCTTTACAAGACCCTTTTCTGGGAGAAGTGCGTGTTCAATGCCCATTTCGCCGACGTCGTAGAAGTTGGTGATATCCTGGTCGCCCGCAAATTCGCGGCACATTTTGCACTGTTCTGCCGCTTTTATGTCTTTGTTGGGGGCGAAGTGGTCCATTACGAGGGCGATTTTTTCTTTATCGAAAACGTCGCCGCCGAGTTTATTGTATTCGCGTATAGCCACGGGGGAAGTGATGTCGTTGCCGAGCACGAGGCTGAGGTTAGCGAGTATGAGCTGACCTGCAGAAACACTTTCGAGCCCTGCGGCACGCGCGAGTATTTTTTGCGTCATTGTCATTCCCATTGTGAATTTCTCCTTAGGTATGTGTTATGTGTTTTTCCGTAGGGCTTACGTCCTTCCCCCGCCGTTTTCTATCGGGAGAAAGATATAAGTCCTACGGTCAGAGGGAGGGCAAGGTGCCCTCCCTTATTAAGACTTAAATAATTTTTTCAAGCGCGTTGAGGTAAGCGAGAATACTTGCCTCTACGATGTCGGTGGAAAGGCCGCGTCCGGAAACGAGGTCTTCCTCGCCCTCTACTTTGAGCTTAACGAGCGCTTCGCCGAGCGTATCCTTGCCCTCGGAAACGGCGTTAATCGAATATTTTTCGAGCGTGTGGGAGGGGGGATTTATAAGCTTGTTTATCGCGTTGTAGGAAGCGTCTACAGGGCCGTTACCCACGGCAGCGTCTTCTATCTTCGTGCCGTCTGCTTTTATGAGGCGGACTGTGCTTGTAGCGGAGAGAACGTTGCTTGCGTGAACATAGAAACGGTCGAGCTTGTATTTCGTGTTTTCTTCGATTTTCTTTTTGTGTCTTACGAGTGCGCGGAGGTCTGCGTCGGAAACGGATTTTTTCTTATCGCAGAGAACCTTGAACTTTTCAAAGCAATCGAGAAGTTCCTCGTCGGAAAGGTCGTAGCCGAGGTCGTGGAGTCTTGCTTCAAAAGCGTGCTTGCCGGAATGCTTGCCGAGCACGATTTTGTTTGTGGTGATGCCGACGGATTCGGGTGTCATAATCTCGTACGTCTGGCGGTTTGCGAGCACGCCGTGCTGGTGAATGCCCGATTCGTGCGCGAAAGCGTTTGCGCCTACGATGGGTTTATTGAGCGCGGGTGTCTGACCGATGATATTGTATACGAGTTTGGACGTGTTGTAGAGCTTCGTCGTGTCGATACGAGGGGGATTTGTGTAAACGTCGGGGCGTGTGCGCATAGCCATAACCACTTCTTCGAGGGAAGCGTTGCCTGCACGCTCGCCGAGGCCGTTTACCGTGCATTCAATCTGCGTAGCGCCGCCGAGAACGCCCGCAAGGGAGTTCGCCACGCCCAAGCCGAGGTCGTTGTGGCAGTGAACCGCGAAATCGACTGTGTCTGCATTTTCAACGTGCTCGATGAGGTATTCTATAAGAGCGCGCATTTCCGCAGGCGTTGTGTAACCAACCGTATCGGGAATGTTGATTGTGGTAGCGCCCGCACGAATGGCTGTGTCAACCACTCTTGCAAGGAAGGCGGGTTCGCTTCTCGTAGCGTCTTCTGCGGAGAACTGAATGTTGGAGCAATAGTTTTTCGCGTAAGAAACGAGTTTTTCCGTTTTTTCAAGAACCTGGTCTTCCGTCATACGGAGCTTGTATTCCATATGGAGGGGGGATGTGGCGATGAAAACGTGGATTCTGGGGTCTGCCGCACCGCGAACTGCTTCGTAAGCGGCATCTATGTCTTTAATATTGAGGCGTGCGAGCGAGGCAACAGTGCAATTATGAACAGCTTCGGCAATGCTTTTTACGGATTCAAAATCTCCGGGGGAGGATATCGCGAAGCCGGCTTCAATAACGTCTACTTTGAGCTTTTCAAGGGCACGCGCAACCTCAAGCTTTTCCTGAAGGTTCATACTGCAACCGGGAGATTGTTCACCGTCACGCAGCGTTGTATCGAAAATTTTAATCTGTTTCATATCTGTTTCCTTACTGAAATTTAATGAATAGTGAATAATGAATAGTGAATAATTTTGGAGGAAAATCGCGTTTTGCGCGATTTTCTTCCTTAACCTGCGCTGTGGCGCAGATTTCATCGGGGCAGAGCCCCGATTTCACCTTGCGTAGCGAGATTTCACTCGCCGAAAGGCGAATTTCACTGATAGATTAAAGCGTCCGCTTTAATCTATCTCTATTACCGCGCCTTTATCGGCAGAGCTTACGCTCTTTGCGTATTTGCGCAGGTAGCCTTTTATGTCTTTCTTAACCTTGAGAACCGTTTCTGCCTTGCGTGCGGCAAGCTCTTCTTCGGAAACCTCGATGTTTATGGAATAGTTCGGGATATCTATGGAGATAATGTCGCCGTTTTTAACGTAGGCAATCGCGCCGCCGCTTACCGCTTCGGGGGAAACGTGACCGATGGACGCGCCGCGTGTAGCGCCGGAGAAACGACCGTCTGTTATGAGCGCAACGTCTTTATCAAGCCCCATACCGCAGATTGCGGAGGTGGGGGAGAGCATTTCGCGCATACCGGGGCCGCCCGCAGGGCCTTCGTAGCGGATGACCACAACGTCGCCCTTCTTGATTTTGCCCGCGTAGATGTCGGCAATGGCTTCTTCCTCGCTGTCGAAGACAACGGCGGGGCCTTTGTGTACCATTATTTCGGGGGCTACGGCGCTTCTCTTAACCGCCGCGCCGTTGGGTGCGAGAGAGCCGAAGAGAACGGCAAGACCGCCGTTTTCGAGGTAGGGGTTGTCGATGGGGCGGATAACATCGTGGTTTTTAACCTTTATGCCCGCGATGTTTTCGCCTACCGTCTTGCCCGTAACCGTTATAAGGCTTGTGTCAAGCAGGTCTTTCTTTGTAAGTTCGTTCATAACGGCGTATACACCGCCTGCCGCCTGCAAATCCTGCATATGGTGGTGACCTGCGGGGGCGAGATGGCAAAGGTTAGGTGTGCGGTCGCTTATTTCGTTAACGTAGCGCAAATTGAGGTTTACGCCTGCCTCTTTTGCTATAGCCGTGAGGTGGAGCAAGGAGTTGGAGGAGCAACCGAGCGCCATATCTATCGTAAGCGCGTTTGTAAACGCCTTTTCCGTGAGTATGTCGAGGGGCTTGAGGTCTTCGTGAACGAGCTCTACCGCGCGCATACCGACGGTTTTGGCAAGGCGCAAGCGTTCCGCGTAAACCGCGGGGATTGTGCCGTTGCCGCGCAAGCCCATACCGAGCGCTTCCGTAAGGCAGTTCATAGAGTTAGCTGTGAACATACCTGAGCAGGAGCCGCAACCGGGGCAAGCGTTGTTTTCGTAATATTCAAGGTCTTCGTCGGTTGCCTTGCCGCTTTTGTAAGCGCCGACAGCCTCGAAAACGCTGTTGAGGTCCATTGCTCTGCCGCCCTCGTCGCAGAGAGAGAGCATAGGGCCGCCCGAAACGAAAATGGAGGGGATATTGAGTCGAGCCGCCGCCATAAGCATACCGGGCACGATTTTATCGCAGTTGGGAATGAACACAAGGCCGTCGAAACGGTGTGCCTTCGCCATACATTCTATGCTGTCTGTGATGATTTCGCGGGTAACGAGGGAATATTTCATACCCTCGTGGCCCATTGCGATACCGTCGCAAACGCCGATTACGTTGAATTCCACGGGTGTACCGCCCGCCATAAGCACGCCGTCTTTAACGCTGCGCGCTATGTTCTGCAGGTGGATGTGACCGGGAACTATTTCGTTAAAGGAGTTAACGATACCGATAAGAGGCTTTCTTATCTGCGTATCCGTATAACCCATCGCTTTGAAGAGAGAACGCTGGGGCGCGCGTTCCGCGCCCAGTTTCATTTCGTCGCTTCTCATTTTGTGAGGTCTCCCCAGTTCATTTTTTCGCGGAGCTCTTTGCCCACTTCTTCCATCTGGCTTGTAGCTTCCTGGCGGCGGCGAGCGTTGAAGTAAGGTCTGCCTGCCTGGTTTTCAAGTATCCAGTTGCGTGCGAAGGAGCCGTCCTGAATTTCGGAAAGAACTTTCTTCATTTCTTTCTTTGTTTCGTCTGTTATGATGCGGGGACCAACCGTGTAGTCGCCGTATTCTGCTGTGTCGGAAATGGAGTAACGCATAAAGGAGAAGCCTTTTTTGAAGATGAGGTCTACGATGAGCTTCATTTCGTGGATGCATTCGAAATATGCGTTTTCGGGTTTGTAGCCTGCTTCTACGAGTGTTTCAAAGCCTGCTTTCATAAGCGCGCAAACACCGCCGCAGAGAACGCTCAAATGCCTCTCCGGCACCCGTAGAAGCACACAACGGCATTGCCACAAAGGCCAATACCGAAAGGACAGAAGCAAGTATTGTATATCTGATAGTGGTGCTATTC
>JAFTOK010000047.1 GCA_017463815.1 Clostridia bacterium
AAAAGGAGAATTCTATGAAAAAGTTTTTTTGCGCTTTTCTCTCATTATTATTCATCCTATCTTTTTCCGCTTCGGCTCTTGCCGCAACGATAACGGGCTCATCCGGCTCTGTATCGTTTGACCTTACAGGTTCATACATACCTGCAACGCAGAGCGACACTTACTCTGTAGATATTGTTTGGGGCAGTATGGATTTTGAATATCACGAAGCAGACAAGGTGTGGTCTCCCTCTTCGCACAGTTACGTAGCAAACGGCTCTCCTTATTGGACCTGCGATGAAGGCTCTAATATTATAACGATAACAAACCACTCATCAAAGCCAATCAGCGCCGCACTTTCTTATACAGCTGATGCAAATTACAGCCATATTTCTGCATCTTTCGATAAAACCACCATAAATCTCGATGCTCCCGCAGAAAACAGCACGCAAGATTCTGCTCCAACCGAAACGGCAACTGTCACAATATCGGGCACGCTTGCCTCCAACACAACTAATAATGTGAAATTGGGTTCTGTAACAATAACGCTCTCTCCTCAATCAAGCAGTAGTTCATCCGGTTCAACTTCCGGTGGCACCGTTGATACAACAACTCCCGTAGGTTATTTGAATTTGTATTCAAAGCTGGAATCGAATACAACGGACATTAAATATAACATTTATGCGCAATCATCTTCCGTATATGTTGCAGAATTTACCGCAAGCGCGGAAGCTGTAATGGACACTTCCGACGGTCCTGATACAATAATTTGCATCAACAACACAAATTATTATATATACGAAACTGCAAATGAAGACAAATATTTCTTCTTCACTCCCGGTTCGACGGTTACAATTTCAACTGAAAAATATGATGATTTTGAAGGAAGAACATACAACAAAGCCACCTCCGTTGAAGAAGGAACTTCTTACCGTATGACAATAGACCTTTCGGCTATGACAGCTACACTTGAAGAAATATCATAAAAAAGAGGCTGATTCCAGCCTCTTTTTTTGCTTTAAATTATTCAGCCGCAGGAACCGTGTATGTCACTTCATAGTGTTTTCTTGCCATTTCTCTTTCCTTGAGAGATATTTTAAACGTTTTGTCTGCTGTGAGTAAGCCTTCCGTTACATTGCCTTCGCTATCTGTGAACGTGAATTTGTTGCCTTCTACCTTGTATGTGCCGCTTGCGGATGCGCCATCGTATGCCGTGCCCTTCATATCGAATTTAACAGAATAAGAAAACGTGTTGTCCGCACCGAGAACTGCTGTGTATTTGTACACAACCGTACCTGCCATTGCACTTTCTTTTGTATATTCCGCGCCATATGTACCTGCCGCAACCGTAAATACTTTTTCTGTGAATGTCACTTCATAGGGTGTACTTGCCATTGCACTTGCCTTGAGAGAAATTTTGAACGTATTGTCTGCTGTGAGTACTCCTTCCGTTACATTGCCTTCGCTATCTGTGAACGTGAATTTGTTACCTTCTACTTTGTATGTGCCGCTTGCGGATGCGCCATCGTATGCCGTGCCCTTCATATCGAATTTAACAGAATAAGAAAACGTGTTGTCCGCACCGAGAACTGCCGTGTATTTGTACACAACCGTACCTGCCATTGCACTTTCTTTTGTATATTCCGCGCCGTATGTACCTGCAACGATAGAATAAACCGTATCGTCGCCCTTGTTGTCATCGCCGCCTTGGTTATCATTTCCGCCTTCTGCAGGAACTTCGCTATCATATGTGAAGACGATGTCGCCAACGAGAGCAAGCTGAATCGTAGCAAAGCCATAAGGGAAATCACTGAGCATACGGAGCGTGCCGTCTTCCTGAACAACAAAAGTGCAAGTTCTGTCATCGTTATAAGTAAGAGTGTAGCAATCGCCTGTGAGCGCGTATGTACCCGCACCCTTTTCAGTTGTGCCATCTGTGAGCGTGAAAGTGTTGTCATCTTTGAGCGTGAGCACAAAATTCCAAGTCATATTCATACCCTGCATAGCATAAGAAGCGGAAGATTTATAAACACCGACTTTAAGTGTGCCCGCGTTAACTCCGGGAGCGATTACCGCCGTTGTGCCTGTTGTGCCTGTAGATTCTGTTGTGACTGTAGAACCTGTCGTTTCGTTATTTCCGTTTCCTGCGCAAGCTACGACAGAAACCATCATCGCAACAACCATAAAAAGAATAAGTAATTTTTTCATTTTAAATATCTCCATTTATTATATTTTCTTGTAAGCCTCGGCTAACCGAGTGGTTTTTTAGAGGAGGAGCTGTGCTCCCCCCTTTTATTTTTAATTACACACTGTACTTTCTCCAAAGTGTTTCGAAAAGGTCTTTGGATTTCGGCTCTATCGTGTTTGCGTCGGAACGGCGCATATACACGGAAAGAGCAATTTTTTCGTCTTCGCCCACAAGTGCAAGGCTAAGGCTTTCTTTGCCGCCATAAAGAGTTTCGCGCACAAGGAACATTGCATAGAAATCGTTCGCCATCATAAGCGATGTAAGAGCCATATCGCCGCTTTCACATTTTACGATTTTTGTGCCGTTCATATCAAGCGCTTCAGGAAGTGATGTTGTAAGCTGCAAAACCACGCTTCCCGTATCTGCGTGAAGCATAACGGCATCGAGTTTTGCAAGTTCATTATAAATCTCGCCGAAATCCGCCACGGGAATGCTTAAAGCCGTGAGCATAGCATCGAGCAACTGCCATTCAGTAATTTTAAGGCTTTCGGCAACCGTGCGCAGATGTGCGCCGGGGTTTTGGGCATAAAAATCTGCCACTCTTTCAGAAAGAGTTTTCTTTATATGCGGGTTCGAAGGGTGAATATGATTTTTCTTCATATCCTCCTGCATCATTTTAACGCATTTGGGAACAGTGTAAAATTTTGCGTGTGCTGCAATACATTCGCGGCATTTGCCGTAGTTCGGGCATTGCGGCATACACGGGCAAAAGCTTTTGTCGTTTTCCATATTATTTACCCTCCTTTCCTATAAGGTGACATCTTGCCGTGTGCTCCGTTCCAACAGAAACGGGCGCAGGCAAAGGCGTGCTCTTGCAAATATCGCACGCTTTGGGGCAACGCGTGGCAAAACGGCATATGTCGGGCGGATTTATAGGGCTTCGCGCCTCGCCCGAAAGAATAATTCGCTCTTTGCCCGCTTTCGGCTTAACGTCGAGAATTGCGGACATAAGTGCTTCCGTATAAGGGCAAGCAGGCTTTTCAAAAATTTCTGCTGTTGCACCGCTTTCCATAATCTCGCCGAGGTACATAACGGACATATGCTCCGTTATGTGCTTTATAAGCGAAAGGTTGTGGGAAATAAAGAGGTATGTAAGCCCCATTTCATCTCTCAAGTCAAGAAGCAGATTGCAGATTTGCGAATGAACGGAAACATCGAGCGCGCTCGTCGGTTCGTCGCAAATAATAAATTCAGAACCCGTTATAAGCGCACGCGCTATTGCTATACGCTGGCGCTGCCCACCCGAAAACTCAAAAACGTACCTGTCCAGGTCCGCAAGCGAAAGCCCTACCTTTTCCACAAGCGACGCCGCGCGTTCGCGCAGAACTCGCTCGTCGCGCTCGCCCGCGATGTAGAGCGGCTCGGAAATGAGCTGCCAAACGGTAAAACGCGTGTTAAGCGAGGAATACGGGTCTTGAAAGACCGTCTGCATATGCTTGCGTACTTCTTTCCATTCTGCGGGTTTCGTTTTCGCGTCTACTGTGTGTCCGCAGAACTCGAAAGAACCCGAGGTAATCGGCACAAAGCCGAGAATAGCGTTTGCGAGCGTTGTTTTGCCGCAGCCGCTCTCGCCAACAAGACCGTAAATTTCGCCCTTGCGGATTTCGATGTTGGCATTTTGCACGGCGGAAAGACGGTCAGGTTTACCGAAAATATTTTTCTTAACCTTAAAATCTACCGTAAGATTGTTCGTTTTAAGAATTATTTCTCCCATAGTTCCTCCGTGTTATAGTAACAGCGTGCTTTTCGTCCGTTTCCGCGGTTGTGGAGCGGCGGCTGTTTCTTTTTGCAAAGCTCCGTGCAATAAGCACAACGGTTGGAAAAATAGCAACCCTGCGGCTTATTCGAGGGGTGAGGTACGTTGTGCGGTATCTGAACGAAACGTTCCACCTTTTCGTCCACACCCGGCACGGTGTCTATAAGCGCTTTCGTGTAGGGGTGCAGGGGGTGGTCGAGAATTTCGTCCACAGTTCCCTCCTCCACAATTTTTCCGCAATACATAACGTAAACTCTGTCTGCCATTTCGCGCACAACGCCGAGGTCGTGCGTGATTATGAGCAAGGACATTTTTTCTTTTTCGCATCTTTCGCGGATAAGCGCCAGAATCTGCGCCTGAATGGTAACGTCGAGCGCTGTGGTGGGCTCGTCGGCAATGAGCAAGCGCGGCGAAAGCGATGTCGCCATAGCGATGAGTATTCTCTGCTTAAGACCGCCCGAAAGCTCGTGCGGATATTGCTCTGCGCGCATTTCAGGGTCGGGTATGCCGACTTTCTTCATCATTTCTATGCTGTGCTTGCGTGCTTCTTTCGGCTTCATCTTCTTGTGGTAGATGAAAACCTCGTCGAGCTGTTCCCCTATCGTCATAACGGGGTTTAAGAACGTAGAGGGGTCTTGGAAAATCATCGCCATTTCTTCCGCACGCAGAGCAAGCATTTCGTTTTCGCTCTTTTCGAGAAGGTTGTGCAGCTTTCCGTGCGAATCGGTAAACGTAAATTCGTCTGCCGCAACGTACGCGGGCGGTGTTGTGAGCAAGCGCATACAAGCAAGGCTCGTTACGCTCTTGCCGCATCCGCTTTCACCCACGATGGCAACTCGCTCGCCCTCGCCTATGCGAATGTCTACGCCCTCTACGGCACGCACGAACGTTTCGCCCGTGCGGAAAATAACTTTTAAATTTTTAATATTCAAAACGTCAGCCATTTTTACCCTCCGCCAAAAATTCTTTTTTGAGTTTTTCGGCTTCTTCTTCGCTTATATCGGCGATTTCGGCAAAAACCGCATTCGCCGCCGCTTCGGGTGAAAGGCCGTCTTTTTTCTTGTCTTTTTTGCGCTTCATCTTCGGGTTGAGGATTTCTTCGAGAGCGTAGCCGATTTGCATAAAACCAAAAACTGTTATGAAAATCGCCACACCGGGGGCAATAACCCACGCCCAAAGCCCTGAAGTAAACGCGCTTGCCTCTGCCGCCACGAGAATTTTACCCCAGCTCATAACAGAGGGGTCACCGAGACCGATGAAGCTGAGCCCCGCCTCCGCTATCATAAATCCCGCGCAGGAAAGCGCGCAGTTCATTATAAGCAGGTGCGCCACAGAAGGCAAAATGTGCTTGAACATTATGTAGGTTTTAGAGCCGCCCGCAAGCTCTGCCGCGCGACTATAGTTCATATTCGTTATAGCAAGCACCTGCGCGCGCACCATTCTCGCCGTGCCGCACCAACCGATTAGCGTGAAAATTGCAATCATCATCAGGTAGCTGGAAGAAAGGTTGCTCATAATCATCATAAGCGGAGTTGTGGGTATAACCAAAAGCACGTTTATGATGTTGAGGATAACGGCGGCGCTTACTTTGCCGAAATATGCCGAAACCACGCCGAGCGTCGCACCGAGAAGCGTCACGCAAAGACCTGTGGTAATGCCTATAATAAGCGAAATACGCGCACCGTAAAGAAGTTGTGTCAGAATATCTATGCCGTTTTTATCTGTACCCAGAAGATGCTCGGCAGAGGGCCTGGCAAGCCCGTTTGCCACGTTATAATCGTCGAGCTCATACGGCGTGAGGTACGGCGCGAAAATCGCCGCCAGCACCACTATGCCTACGAGAATAACGCCCGTTCTTCCCTTCGGATTCTTCAAAATCGCGAGAAGGAATTTCCCTATGCCCTTAAGC
>JAFTOK010000048.1 GCA_017463815.1 Clostridia bacterium
TGGGAATGAGCGGCGGCATAGACAGCACCTATGCCGTCGTTAAACTGCGCACGCTCGGCTATGAAGTCGAGGGTGCTATACTTAAAATGAGCGAGCACACAGACATTGCTGCGGCAGAACGCGCGGCAGAGGCGCTCGGCGTGAAACTGCACATAGTGGATTGTACGGAAGAGTTCCGCGCGTGCGTTGTGGAAAACTTCGTTTCCGACTATTTACGCGCTCGTACGCCAAACCCTTGCATCGTGTGCAACAGGGAAGTGAAATTCCGCAAGCTGTGCGAGTGTGCGAAATCTCTCGGCATAGAAACCGTTTCCACGGGCCATTACGCGCACATACTGCGCGACGGCGAAACGGGCAGATATTATATAGCCAAAGGCAAAGATGCGCGCAAAGACCAAAGCTACGTGCTCTGGCGGCTTTCGCAGGAAGAACTTGCTATGCTTTATTTCCCGCTCGCAGACGACGTTAAAACGGAGGTTAAGCAAATTTCAAAGGAAATGGCGCTCCCCTCGGCAGAGATGGGGGAAAGCCAGGAAATATGCTTTATTCCTTCGAATGACCACACGGCGTATATAGAGGAATATATAGGCAAAAAAATTCCCGCAGGTAACTTCGTAGATAAAGAAGGAAGGGTGCTCGGCTCGCACAAGGGCGTTGTGCGATATACCATAGGTCAGCGCAAGGGCTTGGGTATTTCGCTCGGAAAGCACGCTTTCGTAACGAAAATAGACCCGCAGGCAAATACCGTTACTCTCGGCGACGAATGCGAGCTTTTTACCCGAGAGTTTGAGATAGACAATTTGGTCTTTCAAAAGCATGAATACCAAGCGGGAGAAAGTGCGAGAATGTTCGTTAAAATCCGCTATGCCGCGCCGCCCGTGCCTTGCACGGTGAATTTCCGCGAAAATGCCGCAAGCGTTGTTTTAGACGAGCCTGCAAGAGCCATAACTCCGGGGCAATCTGCCGTTTTCTACGATGAGCAAGGAGTTATTTTCGGCGGTTTTATAAGATGATGGTACTTTGAAAACGCCAAAAACACCTTTTTTTGGAAATTTTAATTTTTCACCTTGAAAATGATTAAAAAGATTAAAAAAATTACAAAAAAATGAACAAAGAAAAAAACGCAAAAAAATATTTGTTAAAATAACTAAAAGTTCAAAAACCCGCCCTGTTTTTTGTGAAATAAACACAAAAAAACAGGGCTTTTTTGATGTTTTTGACGTGAAAATCAGCCTAAAAATTTTTTGAGGATAATTTTCAAAAAAATTATAAAGGCGCTTGACATTCTGAAAAATGTACATTTAAACCGAAAAATAACAAAAAATATGTATCAAAAAGAAACAAAATATAAGCATAACCACGAAATTGTTTGTGAACAAACTTTTAATTGTTTGTGAAACACAAAAAAACAAAAAACTCCAAAAAAATTTTAATAATATTTAAATAGGAAAGAAGAGAGGGCAAAAGGTAATTTTTTTGCGCCTCAGGTCGCTTGACTTTGAAGTTTTCTATGTGATATTATATATGCATATAAATTTGCTTTTTGCGCACGCTTCTTTAATTTTAAGGAAGGCGGGGCGCAGGTTTCGGAGGAAAGCATATGAAATTATTTAAATTTAAGAAAGTCTTGGCGTTCGTACTTGCGTTTGCGATGGTTGCTGGATATGCTGTAAGCGTGTCTGCGGCTTCCGCTTCGACAAACACCGGTTCTTCGTCAAGCTCATCAAACTTTGATGAAGCACTCGAACAGCTTAACGATGCATCGTGGAGCGAATATTACAAATTGATTGCCGGCACAAAGAAATATGCCGGTGCCGATATTGTGATAAAGGCTTCCGAAGGCTACACGACGGCTTACCCCGATGGCTTTGGCGCTGATGACACGGATTACGATTGGACTGTTACAACAGTAGACGGTAAAGAAAACGTGCTTCAGACACCTGACATCGGTTCCACAACTTGGAAAGTTAATGCTCCCGAAGACGGCGTTTATGCTCTCGACATCTACTACTACCCCACAGAGGCTAAATCCGCCAACATCGAAAGAACTCTCCGTATCGACGGCGAAATTCTTTACAGCGAACTTAGAAACCTCGTTATGTCTAAAATCTGGAAAGACCAGTATGTGACAGATGACGATGGCAACATCATTTTCGAAAAAGATGAAACCACCGGCAACGAAAGCAGACCTTCCAAGGTTCAGGCTCCCGAATGGAGAAAGTACACATTGAGCGACTCCACGGGCTACTACAGCGGCGAACTTCTTATCTACCTTGATAAAGGCGAACACGAATTCACACTTGAAGCACAGAGAGAGCCTGTTGCGCTCGAATCTCTTGTTCTTCGTGCTCCCACAAAAGTTCTTACATACGAAGAATACAAAAAAGCGTGGGAAGATAAAGGCGCTACAGATGCTCCTGCAGGTTCTCAGATATACCTTCCTGCGGAAACACCGTCTTCTACATCCGACAGCACGCTTTACCCTGCAGCGGACAGAACTTCTTCCATAAATACACCTATGAGCGCGTCTTCTACGCTGATTAACTCCATAGGCGGTACGAACTGGGCAACGGTTGGCCAGTGGGTTGAATGGACGTTCGATGTTGAAGAAGCAGGCTTCTACACAATCAACTTCCGTTTCTCTCAGGGCACGGCAGAAGGTGTGTTCGTTTCCAGAAAACTTCTCGTTGACGGCGAAGTTCCTTTTGAAGAAGCAAACTACCTCGAATTTATGTATGATGACTCTTGGCAGATTAACCCCGCCAACGACGGCACAACAAACTTCAAAATCTACCTTGAACCCGGTGAACACACAGTTAAACTTGAAGTAACACTTGGTCACCTCGGCGATGTTATCCAGCGTGTACGTACAGCGCTCGCAGGCATCAACGAAGTTTACCTCAAAATCCTTCAGATTACAGGTACAGACCCCGACGCTTACACAGACTACAAGTTCTACTCTCGTATTCCTAAAGAAATCGAACAGATGAGAGAGCTCGCAAACGAACTCTACGCGATTTCCGAAGAATTCCAGAACCTTTCCGGCGTAACGAGCTCGAACACAGCTACACTCGAAAATATCGCGCGTATCCTTGAAAAGATGGCAAAAGACAGTGAAGGTCAGATTGCTAAGAACTTCACATCTCTTAAATCCAATATCGGTACACTCGGTACTTGGGTAAATAACATTCAGAAACAGGCACTTACACTCGACTACATCCTCATTCAGCCCGAAGGCGATGCACTTCCCAAAGCGGAAGCAAACTTCTGGCAGGACCTTTGGTTTGAAGTTCAGTCCTTCTGGTTTAGCTTCTTTAAGAACGACGACTCCTTTACTTCCGATGCGGAAGAGGGCGCAACACAAATCGACGTTTGGACGGTTGTTTCCCGTGAATCTACGCTGATTATCCGTGATATGATTAAGGACGACTTCTCCAAGAGCTATCCCAATATCGCAGTAAACCTTAAACTTGTTTCCGGTGCTACACTTCTTCCTGCAACGCTCGCAGGCCAGGGCCCCGACGTTATGATGGGTACAGGTGAAAACACAGTTATCAACTACGCAGTGCGCGGTGCACTTCTTCCTCTTAACGATTACGAAGAATTCCAGACGGTATCGTCCAGATTCCTTATCGAAGCAATGCGCCCCGTAACAGTTGCGGTTGACGGCCCCGAAGGCGAAATGAGAACATACGGTATTCCTCACACAATGAGTTATAGCGCAATGTTCTATCGCACAGACATTTTTGCAGAACTCGGCCTTGATGTTCCCACAACTTGGGATGAGTTCAGAGGCATTATTCCTAAACTCCAGGCGAAGAACTACACACTCGGTATGTCCAGATCTTTGGATATGTTCATTTTGCAGCACGATGCTGATATTTACGCTGACAATGGCGTTCATATCGCTTACGGCGGCGACGTTCAGCTCGATGCGTTCACAACAATGACAGAGTTCTTCACACTTTACACGCTTCCTATTTCTTACGACGCTTCCAACCGTTTCAGAACGGGTGAAATGCCCCTTATCATTTCCGACCTTGTAAGCTTCTACAACCAGTTCACAGCTTTCGCTACAGAACTTAAAGGCCTCTGGAGCTTTACAAACGTTCCCGGCGTTCAGAGAGAAGACGGCACAATCAACCGTTCCAACGTTCTTGCCGTTACATCTTTGATTATTATGAAAGATGCTCTTACACGCGGCACAGACGCTGCTTCCTTCAAATATATTGAATGGTGGACACGTGACTATATCCAGAGCCAGTACGGTAACGAACTTATCGCTCTTATGGGCGCTGCTGCTAAATACAACACAGCAAACGTAAAAGCTTACCTCGAAATGGACTGGTCTGCACGCGAAAGCAGAGTTATTATGAATGAAATATTCCCGAACCTCGTTGGTGTTCCGGATATGCCCGGTAGCTACATTATCGCACGTTATGTAAACTTCGCATTCCTTGCAGCTTACAACGATGGCGCATCTCCCAGCGACGAACTCCTCGGCTACGTTGAACTTATCGACAAAGAATTTGATAGAAAACGCGATGAGCTTAACCGCGACTTCTTTATTCCCGAAGAAAGCTATTTCCAGGAATACTTCAAAAATTCCATTTATTCTAAAGCACAAGCATAATAAAACTTAATTCGGGATAAATTTTCCCAAAAATATGTAAAGGAGAAAAGCTACTATGTCTGAAAAAACAGTTTCGGCAAAGGCCCCCAAAACGCCTAAAGCAAAGCCTGTTGCCAGAAAAGATATGACAAAAGCGCAGTGGATATGGAAAGAAATGAAACGTAACTACGTGGCTTACATTATGTGTGCTCCGTTCGTCCTCATATTCTTTACATTCACGATTTTGCCGGTTATTCTTTCAATTTTCTACAGTTTCACAATATTCAACCTCATCGAACCGATGAAATGGATTTTCCTTGATAACTATATCCGTCTTTTCCTTGATGACGATATATTCCTTACGGCTGTTCAGAACACACTTTTGTTCGCCGTAATCATCGGTCCCGTATCTTACTTGCTCTCCCTTTTCGTTGCTTGGTTTATCAACGAAA
>JAFTOK010000049.1 GCA_017463815.1 Clostridia bacterium
ATATTTCCACACAGATTTGCAAAAAGCCTGCCCCGTGTCCGTTCTGCGCACGGCTTATATAAGCGCGGAATTTGCCGCCGAGCACGGTGGGCGCAAGCTTGGCATAATGGCAACGGAAGGCACCGTTTGCGCAAAAATTTATCAAAAGGCAGCTGCTCGGCTCGGTTTGGCGAGTGCTGCTCCTTGCGCACACACGCAAAAAGCATTAAACGAGCTGATATATTCGCAAATAAAAAAGAATTTGCCGCCGTGCAAGGATATTTTCCTTTATGCCGCAGAAGAGCTTGCCCTTTGCGGTTGCGACGCCATCGTGCTCGGTTGCACGGAGCTTTCGCTCGTGCCTCTAGATAAAACCGATAAAAAATATAATTTTATAGATTCCTTGGAGGTTCTGGCAAAAAAATGCATAGAGCTTTGCGGGTATGAAACGCGTACATAAATAAAGTCTGAGGATGTAAAATGAAAATTCTACGCTCGCTTTTGAAAGAAACTCCATACTCTTTGTTTGGAAACGAAGGCTTGCTTTCGTGTGAAATTTACGATTTGTGCTATAACTCCGCAGAGGCGCGGGCAAACACCGTTTTTTTCTGCCTTGTGGGTGCACACGCCGACGGACACGATTTTGCCGCGCAAGCATACGAAAAAGGCGCTCGGGTTTTCGTGTGTGAGCGCGCTCTAACCTTGCCGAGCGACGTTTTGCAAATAATCGTGCCAAACAGCCGCATCGCCCTTGCCGAAATATCCGCAAACTTTTTTTCTCACCCCGAAAAACTGCTAAAACTCATAGCCATAACGGGCACAAAAGGCAAATCTTCCGTGTGCGAGATGATTTCGCACGTTTTCACTTTGGCGGGAAAAAAAATCGCATCCATAGGCACAATCGGCATAAAAATAGGCGATTACACGGAAGAAACGCAGAATTCCACGCCCGAAAGCTACGTTCTTTATAAAAATTTTGAAAAAATGGTTTCTCTCGGCGTGGAATATGCCGTTATGGAAGTTTCCTCACAAGCGGTGATGCAACATAGGGTGCACGGCTTGCATTTTGCCGCCGCTGTGTTTACAAACCTTTCGCGTGACCATATTGGAGCGGGCGAACACCCGAATTTTGAGCATTACAAGGCTTGCAAAAAGGAAGTTTTTCGCCACGCGGATATTGCTTTTATAAACGCAGACGATGTTTTTGCGTGGGAGTTTTCGCGCGCGTGCGCTTGCCCCGTGCAAACGTACGGTATAGAGGAAAAAGCGAATATGCAGGCAAAAAATGTCGTGCCGTTCCGCGAAAATGGCGTTTTCGGCGTTTCGTTTTCTTGCCGTGGCAGCTCTGTGCCGTTTAAACTGCCCATACCGGGTATTTTTTCTGCATATAATGCGCTCGCCGCCGTGTCGGTCTGCCACCGGTTCGGCATAAGCCTTTCTGCGTGTGCCTTTGCCCTCGGCACCGTGCGCGTGCGCGGCAGATTTGAAACCGTTAAGACGGCACGGCAAGACATAACCTGCATCATAGACTACGCGCACAACAAAAAAAGCCTTTCTTCAGCGCTTGCCGCACTGCGGGAGTATGCGCCAAATCGCATAATTTGCGTTTTTGGCTCTGTGGGCGGGCGCACAAAGCACCGTCGGCGCGAAATGGCGCTTGCGGCGGGCGAGCTTGCCGACATTTGCATTGTAACAAGCGACAACCCGAATTTCGAGCCGCCCGAGGAAATTATATCAGACATCGCAGAGCATATTCCTCCAGAAAAATGCGTGTGTATTTCCGACAGAGCCGAAGCCGTGCGCCACGCGCTCAAAATAGCCGAAAGCGGAGATTTCCTGCTTTTCGCAGGCAAAGGGCACGAAGAATACCAGCTTGTAAACGGCAAAAAGCTCCCGTTTTCCGAACAGGAGCTTATAAAAAAATATTCAGAACTATTATTTTTAAAAGTTAATCAAAAGTAATTGTTTTTGCCCACTCAAATATTTTTGCCTCATATTCTGCGGCTTCGCTTTCCGGGGTGGCAAACTGTATAAGCCAGAAAGCATCGTCGGTTTTGAAAACAAAGGCGTAATAATTGTAAACTATGTCGTTTGTGCCGTTGTATTCAAAATACGTGAGCCCGCCGTCATTTTTTAACGAAGACGAAAAATTGTTACCATCTATAACCGCCTCACCGTATTCGCGAACTGTATAATCCTCAAGCCCGCTAACAAGGCTGAATTCTTCTTTCAAGGCAAAAACGGCTACCTTGCTGGAATCATAGCAAACTGTGAACCCTTCGTATTCCACCTCTCTGAAACCGCCTGTAAGAGTAATGGACATACCGTCAGAAGCAAAAGTTTTATCTTTCGAAAGCGAACCGAAAACATTTATGATTATCGAGCCAACACCTATAATAGTGCCAAGCACGAAACCGATTGCCAAAGCAACCGCGAGAACTATTATGCCTCTTTCCTTACCCTTTTTGCGGTTTGCAAGCACTTCGGCATCTGTAACGCCGTCGAAACGAAAAGCATTTCCGCTTGCAGGGTTAAATTCGTTTTTGCCTGTCAACACTATGTCTTCCGTTCCGCTCGGCAGGCTGTAATATTCGTTGCAATAACCCTTGCTGAGTTTGTCTGCTATAACGAAAATCTTTGCCGCCTCTCCGCTTATTTCAAAGGTTTTCTCTTCCCCATTTTTGAGCGTACCAAGTTTGCGGCAGGTCACACCGTTTATGGTGAGGTCGTTTGCCGTGCTGTCTTCTATGTACACTTTCATCGCCGCAAGACACGCCACAAAGTGTTTTTCACGTTTAATCGTCAATTTTCTCATAATCTTTCCTTCCTTGAATTGTATAAATAAATTTTATTACCTTAAGGTGATTGCAAGCTATATGAATTTGATTTAGCTCGGTAAATTTACATATGTGCAAATCCATATAACTTGCATCCCTCTTAAATATACAGATGCAAAAAATATTGATTTTTGTTCAAAAAACCACTTTGTTCACGATTTGTTTACAATTTCGGCAAAAGCAAAAACAAAAATCGTGAAAATATTCTTTGCAAAATTATTTTAACCTAAAACAGGTTATTTGTCAATACTCTGAAACAGATTATATTATCATTTTTATATTAAATGTTTACAGGAGTATTGTTATGTACAGCAGAATAAGAGATTTAAGAGAAGATAGCGATTTAACTCAAAAGCAGGTTGCTAAAATTTTGGAAATGTCACAAACAGGTTATTCAAAGTACGAAACCGGTGAAAATGATATTCCTACAGCTATTTTAATAAAACTCGCACGTTTTTACAACACGAGCATAGATTATTTACTTGGTGAAACCAACGTAAAAGAACGATATGCAGATAAATAACAGTAAACCCTCGCTTTAACAGCGAGGGTTTACTGTTATTTAATATCCGAGTTCTTCTTCTACAAGAATAACCTTTACTCTGTCTTTTTTTCTCTGGCGCGCCATAACCGTGAAATTCACGCAAATTCTATCGTCGGAGTTGCAACCCTTGGGCATATTGCCGCCCTGAACAAGAGAAACACATTTCCCCTCTTTTGCGCAATACGTGTTGCAACCGAGTCTTTTGCAGTTAAGGGGCGCGGCAACCGTTTTAACGCGGACAACCGCCTCGTCGAGGTCTTTTACGATTTTATTCACGCCCGCAACAAAGATAACCTTTTTCGGGCCATACAAGAGGTTAGACACTCTGTTGGAGTTACCGTCTACGTTGTAAAGCTCGCCTTCTTCCGTTATAGCGTTGGAGCTGGAAAGGTATACGTCGCACGTCTGCGCGCGCAACATCATTTCTTCTTTTTCCTCTGCCGTGAGCGCGGGGTTATTTCTGTCGAGGTATGTGTATTTGCCACACTTAAGCGCTTCCGTAATACCGCATTCATTAAGCGTTACAGAGCCACCGTGTGCGCAAACCGCGCCTTCGGGAATCATAGAAAGCGCAAGAACACGAGCTTCTTCCCTACTTTTCACAAGGAACGTTTCCATATTGTTCTTTTTAAGGTTTTCTATTGTTTTTTCGATATTCATTTTCTATCTCCTTAAATTTTCGGGCCTTTGAGTTCAACAATTCTGTTAAATCTTTCGGGGTTTTTGCTGTCTACCGCAAAATAACCGAGGCGAACGAACTGGAATTTTTCGCCGGGTTTCGCATTTGCGAGAGAGGGTTCGATTTTTGCGCCCTTAAGCTCGATTACAGATTCGGGGTTGATATAATCTTCATAAGTTTTACCCTCGGGCATATCAGCAACGTTTTCGAGCGTGAACATATTGTCATAGAGCATAACTGTTGTGTCAAGCGCATTGGGCGCGGAAAGCCAATGGATTGTGCCTTTAATCTTTCTGCCGTCGAGCGGGTTGCCGTTGTGTGCTTCAAGGTCTGCCGTGCAATGGATTTCTTTAACTGTGCCATCTTTGTTCTTCTCAATGCCTACGCACTTAACGATATACGCGCCCATAAGGCGAACTTCGCCACCCTGCTTCATACGGAAGAATTTCGGGGGCGGAACTTCCGCAAAATCGTCTGCATCGATATAAAGCTCTTTTGTGAAAGGAACTTCGCGTGTGCCGGCTTCAGGGTCGTTGGGATTGTTGGGCACAGAGAAATATTCCGTTTTGTCTTCGGGATAGTTGTCGATTACGACTTTAACGGGGCGCGGAACGCAAATGCGGCGCAAAGCCTTTTCATTGAGTTCTTCGCGAATGCAGCTTTCGAGCAAGCGAATGTCCACAAGGCTGTTGGATTTGGAAACGCCTATTCTGGAAATGAAATCGAGAATGGAATCGGGCGTGTAGCCTCTTCTGCGCAGACCGCAGAGCGTGGGCATACGGGGGTCGTCCCAGCCGTCTACGATGCCTCTTTCAACAAGGGAGCGGAGGTGACGTTTGGACATAACCGTGTGCGTAAGGTTAAGGCGAGCGAACTCTATCTGGCGGGGCGGGCACGGCTTGTAGTCGATATCCACGTTTTCTATAACCCAGTTATAGAGCGGACGGTGGATTTCGTATTCAAGTGAGCAAAGGGAGTGTGTAATGCCTTCGAGAGCGTCCTGAATGGGGTGTGCGAAATCGTACATCGGGAAGATACACCATTTTGTACCCTGTCTGTGATGTTCTACGTATTTTATACGGTATATAACGGGGTCGCGCATACAGAAGTTGCCGGAAGCAAGGTCGATTTTCGCGCGGAGCGTGTATTTGCCCTCGGGAAATTCGCCGTTTTTCATACGCTCGAAGAGGTCAAGGCTTTCTTCGATGGGGCGTTCGCGGCAAGGGGAAACAGCGGGGTGGTTTACGTCGCCCGCATATTTCGGGTCGCGGAATTCTTCGGGGGAAAGGTCGCAAACGTATGCAAGACCTTTTTTGATAAGCCCGACCGCGAGCTCATAGTCTTTCTGGAAGTAGTCGGAACCATAGTAGAAGCGGTCTTCCCAATCGAAGCCGAGCCATTTGATGTCTTCTTTAATAGCGTCTACAAATTCCGTGTCTTCTTTTGCGGGGTTTGTGTCGTCCATACGGAGGTTGCATTTACCGCCGTATTTGCGTGCCGTGCCAAAGTCGATAATCATCGCTTTGCAATGGCCGATGTGAAGGTAGCCGTTGGGTTCGGGGGGGAAACGCGTGTGAATTTCGTCTGCTTTCACCTTTCCGTTGGCGATATCTTCATCTATAAGTTCATACAAAAAGTTGTTGGAAACTTCACTCATTTTATATAAAATCCTTTCTTGTTCTCAAAGAGATGCTATTGCGTTTTCGATTCTCGCGCGTGTTTTTTCTTCGCCTATAATCTGCATAACCGTGTAGAGGTCGGGGGCGTTCTGCTTGCCCGTTACGGCAACGCGGATAAACGCGGAAATATCGGCAACATTGCCCTTGTATGCTTCGGGGTTTGCCTTGTATGCTTTCATATCGGAGGCAAAATCGAGGCTTTCGGCAATTTCTTTAACCTTGCCGAACCACGTGTTCATATCGTCGGCATAATCATACGTTGCAAGGAAAGAGGAAAGCGTTTTCTTTATATCCTCTGTGTCAAAACCTGCGGGGTAAGAATCTTCCATTTTGAAAAATTCATCGTAGAAGAAGCCCATATAGGGTTTTGCGTCTGCCCAGGTTGCAAGGTCTTTTCTCGGTTTCTTGCCGCCTCTGCCTATAGCGAGGATTTTTACGGCTTTCTCTTTATCTGCCGCGAGAACTGCGCCGAATTCGGGCTCAAACTCGTTTGCCCAAACGGAAAGTTTTTCGTAAACTTCTTCCGCCGTCATACGGGAGAGAATGTTTTTGGAAACGTCGCCCAGCTTGTTAAAATCGAAAAGGCAGCCTGAAACAGACATTTTTTTCACGCTGAACGGGAAAGCTGTGTAGGGCTTATCGAGGTTCTTTGCGTGCCATTCTTCATAGTTTGAGTTAAGTAGCGTCATAACGTATTCGCAAACCGCCTCGGGGCAGTAACCCATACGTGTGTAATCGTCCATATTAGCGCCCATATCGCGTTTGGAAAGCTTTTTCTTGTTACCGTTTTCGTCGAGACGCATAATCTGCGCTATGTGCATATATTTGGGAAGTTTGAATCCGAGGTAGGAGAAAAGCTGTACGTGCTTGGGAAGGCTGGGGAGCCATTCTTCGCCGCGGATAACGTGTGTCGTACCCATAAGGTGGTCGTCTACAGCGTGTGCGAAGTGGTACGTGGGGATGCCGTCGGATTTAAGAAGAACGAAGTCCTCATCGTTTTCGGGAAATTCTATTGTTCCCTTTACAAGGTCTGTAAACTTCACTTTCTTGTCGGGGTCGCCGCCTGCAAGGATTCTGACAACGAACGGGTGGCCCGCGGCAAGGTGCGCTTCAACATCTTCCATAGTGAAGTTTCTCTGCGCCAGCATTTTAGCG
>JAFTOK010000050.1 GCA_017463815.1 Clostridia bacterium
ATTTCTTCGCCCAAGGTTCGTGCGGCGTACGGTACTTTGTGCGGTACGATAGGTATAATTTTTAACATTATTTTGTTTGCTATAAAGTTTTTTGCAGGGCTTATAAGCGGGGCTATTTCCGTTATGGCGGATGCATTCAACAACCTTACGGACGCGGGCTCTTCCGTAATAACGCTGATAGGCTTTCGTATGTCTGGGCAGAAGCCTGATAAGGACCACCCCTTCGGCCACGGCAGAATAGAATATATATCGGGGCTTATAGTTTCGTTTATCATAATACTCGTGGGATTTGAGCTCGGAAAAACTTCCGTGGAAAAGATTATTTCGCCCGTGGCGGTGGAATTCAGCACGGTTGCGGTTATAATTCTCGTTTGTTCCGTGGCTATAAAGGCGTATATGGCGTTTTATAACTTCAAGATAGGCAAAAAAATTTCTTCCACGGCTATGCGTGCCACCGCGCAAGACAGCCTTTCCGACTGTGTTGCCACGGGAAGCGTGCTTTTGTGCCTGCTCATTTCGCGTTTTGCGAACATCAACATAGATGCATACTGCGGGCTTGCGGTTTCCGCTTTTATTATGTTTTCGGGCATACGTTCCGCAAAAGAAACTATGGACCCGCTGCTCGGCGCACCGCCCAACAAGGAGTTTATAGATAAAATTTCTCAGATAGTATATTCCCACGACGGCGTGGAGGGTATACACGACTTGATTGTGCACGACTACGGCCCCGGCAGAACGATGATTTCGCTCCACGCGGAAGTGCCTGCAGACGCCAACCTGCTCGAAACGCACGATATGATAGACAACATAGAAAAGGACCTGCGCGAGAAGCTGAAATGCGACGCGGTAATACATATGGACCCCATCGCCACGGACGACGAGCACACGTTGGAGGTGCGCGCAAAGGTGGTGGCGCTCGTTGGGTGCATAGATTCCCGCCTTACGATACACGATTTCCGTATGGTAAAGGGGCCTACGCACACGAACGTGCTTTTCGACGTTGTGGTACCGTTTGAGGTGAAAAAGAGCGAAGAAGAAATCAGAAAAAATATAGAAACCATCGTGAAAACGATAGATTCAAATTACTATTCCGTTATAAATATAGACAAATATTACGTGTGATTAAGAAAAAACTTCCCCCCTGCGGGAAGTTTTTTATTGTTCAAGTTTTGAAGGGTTATTGCACAAGTTAGCATAGTATTGAACTTTTATATTTATTCATTACGATATTTTTCCACCAAGGCGTTGAACTCTGCAACGTATTTATCGAGCCGTTTTTGATGTTTTGGCAAATCAAGCCCCGGTTTGCGAAACCCGCAGACGCGCACGTCGTTGAGAAAGGCGTCTTTTTCGTTATAGGCGCAAAGGCACTTGCCTTGTAATTTTGGGTATTTCGCCACAATCCACGCTATTTCCTCCGTGGTGTACATACCGGCGTCGAAATGGAATTCTTCCAGGGTAGGGAGTGTTTTCAAAAAATCCATATTTTTGTTGTTTAAGCGTATATTATATAAATAGAGCTTTTTTAACGACGGCATACCCGCAAAACAATCGAGCGATTCCATAGGCGTGTTGTTAAAACAACTTCCGCCAAACAGAACTTCTTCAAGTGTGGGGGAGGTTGCGGCGAGTGCAGGGAAAAATGTCATACGTTTGGCATCGCTTACACTGAGCGTGCGCAGAGAAGTGTTTTTCTTCATATTCCAAAGTTTATCCGTGCGTATATTCCAGTAAATATCGACGGCTTCGAGCTTTGCGAGGTCTTCAAGCGGGGAAAAATCCGAAATAAGCTGACATTTGAAAAATGAGAGAAAACGGTATGTGCCCGCATAGTTTTTTGCAAAATGCTCGAAACTTTTTTGGTTCATACCACAAATTTCGAGTATTTCGGGGTGCTTGCCCGTTTGCATTTCGTAATCTACGTCGTCGGGCGTCATTTCGCAAGGAGAAAGAGCATCGCTTTTATATTTCTTTGGGCGGGAAATGAAAAGCCGCTTTTCGGTTTCGCTTGTATGAATAAAAAATTCGTTATTTTCCACTTTTAAATCTCCTTTACAACCGTATTTCTTTCGGGAAGGCTTCACGGCGCATAATGCCCCACATTTTGTCTATGTATGCAAGCGTGTAGAAATTTTCGTAGTAGTGGTAGTAGAACGCGCCTTTCGGTGTCATCACGAACACGCCGTTTTCCTCCTTCACAAACCCGAGGAGCTTTGCCAGGCGAAGCTCTGTGCCGTACATTTTTTTGAGCTGCATACCGAAGAATTTTTCAAAATCCTTGGGGTCTACGCGCGTGCTGTACGCTGTCCAGAAAAGGTAATAGAGCATTCTTTGGCGCGGGGTGAAGCGTATGGTGAGCGAGGTGGGCAGTTTGCCCGCATTTATGCGCCCGATATATTCTTCCACAGAGAATGTGTTGATTTTGAACTGTTCTCGCAGAAGCGTGGTGGCGGAGCAGCCGAAACCGAGGAAGTTATCGCGCGTCATAGAAGAATAGCCCGCGTGCGGCTCGCGCGAGAAAGTCCATATAGTGCCGCGAGAGTAGCCTTTTTCGGCACAATACGCCGTCACTTTATCGAGCAGTGCGTGTTTTTGCTTGTTTCCCATAGCGCGCACGCGGCTTTTTGTGAAAGTGAAATCTATAAAAGGGTATATGGCTATGTGGTTCGCGCCGTTTGCAAAAGCTGTTTCTATATCAGAGGTGAGGTCGTCTATGGTTTGCTCGGGCAGGGCGAAAATAAAGTCCATAGAAACCGTTTCGAAACTTACCTCTGCGAGTGCCGCCGACATAGCGCGCACGTCTACGCTCTTTCGCCCCAATATGCTTTGGTATTTTTCCTGAAATGACTGTATTCCTATGCTCAGCTTGGTGACGCCCGCTTCTTTCAGCGTTTTAAGCGTTTGCACGTTTACGTTATCGGGGTGGAGCTCCGCGCCCACGCCCTCTGTGATTATGAAGTATTTTTCAAGCTCGCAGATGAGCTCTTTCATTCTCCCCGCCGCGAGCGCGGGTGTGCCGCCGCCGAAATAGAGGCTTGTCACACGCTTTTTCTCCGCGTGTCCTTCGCCCACAAGGCGTATTTCCCTCAGAAGCGCGTCTATATATCTGTTCATAGCCTCTTCGGAATAGAGAGTTTTGCAATACGGGCAGAAATTGCATATGCTTTTGCAGAACGGTATATGAACGTACAAGCCGAGGTTTTCGCAGGGCTCAAACGGCAATTTTTCGTCGTATTCGTTTTTGAAAATAAACGGTTTTGGCGAGCGTGTGAGCCACGTTCGTGTAAGATTTGTAATAATACTCATATTGCACCCTTTATATGTATTTGAGGTATGTTTTCAGCATTTCGAAAATGATTCGCACGTTTCCGCGGAACAAAAGTGTATATTCCGCTACGAAGAAATAGCCGCATTTTTCGCAAAGCCCCGGCACGTCTATGCAGCGCCCGCAGGTGCTCACTTTGCCGTTTTCTATAACAACACATTGGTGGCAAGGCGTGGGGAAACTGTTGTTTATAAGGTATTTGAATGCACC
>JAFTOK010000051.1 GCA_017463815.1 Clostridia bacterium
AAAAACAACATTGTTTTTGCCGTCGGAAAAAGTAACCGTAACCGTACCGTATTCCTCCGCGCCGTATACGAAAATTATCGCTATCGCTATAATCGCAACAAGCGCAAGAGAAATTGCCGCCGCAAGAGCTTTTTTATTAAGTTTTTTCGTTTTAACCATTTTCTCCTCCTGCTATAACTGCGTTCAAAACGATATTGATTTTTCCGTCAACATTCTTTTCAACTTTTGTATCACCCACGGAATAATCCTTTGTTATATCCGTTTTAAAGAAGTATATCAAAATACTTTGTCCTGCTTTAAGCTCTTTCGTTATTTTGATTTTCGTCAAATAGCCATCAGCATCGGTAACATTGCCTGAATTTGTCGGTAATTTCAAATTTTCATCCAAAACATACATATTTGTCGTGTCCACGCGCAAATCGCTTATATTGCTCCAATCTACCGTAAGATTGCCTTTAGATATGTCTTCTTCTGTCATTATTATGAGAGAAGCAACTGCGCTGTCCGCGCTGTCTTCTATCCTGTATTTCGCAGGCGATTCATATGTGTGAAGCACAAACGTAAGGGTCATTTCTTTTTCGTAAGGAGCGGTAGATTTCACTTTCACAACCACAGTATCGTTGTTTGCATACTCTTCTTGTATATTCAAAGAAATAGGTTTATGGTTCACTTCGCCGCCGTTAAGTATAAGTTCATCTTCACCAAGTGTACCGTTAGCATCACTCAAACTGCATTTGTCATACGTACTGCCAGAATCAACAACTTCCACGGTATATTTGATTGCTTCGCTTGTTATACGCGAAGAGTCAAAATAATTCTGCACGTTAAACTTTATTTCCTTTGCATCGCCGCCGTAAAGGTCGAAAGTTTTGCTCAGCGAAGATTCCGTGTTTGTATCCCCCAAAAGGTCCACGGTAAAATAGAAGTTAGACGGTGTTACTTTGTTATCGTCAATTTCTCTTTCACTTACGTATTTTGCGGCTACACCTGCAAACAAAAAAACAACAAGAGCAAGCGCCGTTATGATAAGCGCTGCCCTTGCTGTGCCGTTATTCTTTACGGTTCTGCCAAGTTTTTGGGCAACACTTTTATTTTTATTATTCATATTACCCTCCTTAATCCACTTGTTCGCAAACGACGGTAACTGTAATACAGTCTATTTCGCTGCTGTAAAGATATGAGTTTTCTTCGGATTCCCACGATATATTCAAATTCAATGTCTGGGGATTGGTATCTCCTACGGCGATAGTACCGCTTGTTTTGTCATTTCCCCAAGAAAATATAAGCGGCAAATTACCTGTGCTTTCCACTTTTACCGTGTATTTTATAGTGGTTTCACTGTTGTTGGTTATGGTTATTGTTCTTGATTGGGTTTCGGATTGCGGGTTCATTTCCAATTCAAAACTCTGCGTTAAATTTCCTGCCGTACTCACCTCAAACTTTGCCACGCGCGCGTCGTCGCCGCCGTTTGCCATTGTGGTATAGCGCGCGTACAAGCCCGACATAAAATGCGTGGAAAACATCACCAGCGTGAGCAACACTAGGCCGAAATAAAACACGAACGGTGTTTTTCTATTCGATTTTCCCATAAAAACACCGTCCTCTCTTGTATCATTTTGAATTTTTCAGTTCTTCTATCTGTTTTCTTATCTCGTCGAGCTCTTTTTCTTCCTCTCGGCGTTCGTTTTGGTATGATTTTATGAGCAAATACACCGCCGCCGCCAAAATAAGTATCGTAGCGGCAGGGGTTTTAAGTATAGTTACGACCGCGCCCACGTACGGCAACGACCACACAACCTCGCCCTTTATGTATTTTACGTCAATCGGTGCATCGGCGGTGTTGTTCGCCGTGCCTTTTGTGGTTACAACGTCGCCGTCTTTTGCGATAATTTTGTGCACGACGAGGCTTCTCCCGTCCTGGAAAACAACCGTGTCGTCCACGGCATAATCTTTCGTTTCTTTAACAAAAACAACGTCGTCTACCGAAAGCTCCGGCTCCATACTGCCCGAAAGCACCACAGCTACACCCATACCGAACGGCATAGGCATAGCGTTGCCCGCAAGCGTCGCGGCATTCCAGGAATAGAGGCCGAAGCCTATGATAACGCTGATTAGCAAAATCAGGCACATTCGCAATATTCGAGTTTTCTTTTTCATAATTTCACTTATTCACGCTTTTCCGCAGAGGAGCTTGTGGCAGAAAGGTCGTCGGCTTTGCGTTTCTTGAAATAATATCCAATCAGAACAACTATCGCGATAAAAATCGCCACAGTAAGAACGAGTATAACAACCATAGCAACCGTGTTATATTCGCCGCCCACGGGTCTTGGCAATACGCTGTCGAGCTTGCCGCCCGCGGCGCCTGCGTTGGCGCTCTGTTCTGCGTACGTTACGATGCTGAGCGCCAAAGACATATTTTCATCTTCCGCAGTGTTGCCAAAGAGCGTATCGAGCTCGTCGTCGCCCTCGAATGCCCAGCGCCATTCAAATATATAGGAATAATATGAGTCCTTGCCCACAACGCCCTCGTCCATAGTGTAGTTTTCTATGATACCAAAGTCTGTGGTGTCTGCCATATCGGAAATGTGCACCCAACGGTTTTCGCCGCCCACTATGTATTCGCCCATTTGGTTGCTCAGGCGCACTTCAATGGGGAAATCCACCAACGTCATATCGAGCGGAACGCCGTTTTTCGTAAACGTCGCAAAAAACATAACTTCGAAATCGAGCGCGACATTACCGTTGTTCCTCACATAAAATTTGTATTCGTTCTGCGTGCCGGGGGCGATTAGCTTATCCTTGCCGAGGGTGCTGACGGTAACGTCGCCCGCCTCGTTTGTGTATCTTGCTTTGAAAATTTCTATATCCGTGCTTGTTTCCCACGTCACACCATCTGTATCATTCACTTCGAGCGAGGGTTCTTTGGGGATAAGGAGAATTACGTCGGTTTCGTTGGGCAAAAAATCGCCAACGCGCATAATAACCGCCCAGCTTGTTATAAGCGTAAGCAAAGCGAGCACCGAAGCAAGCACGCCCAAGGCAATATTTATTTTTTTGTAAACATCCGTGTTGCTTTTCAATGGTGTACTCCTTTTGGTTTCTTTTCGGGAGGGGTAAGATTCTCCTCTACGAACGTAGTGCGTTTTACATTTCGGCGTACGTTTGCCTTCCCCTTGAGGGGAAGGTGGCGGCATAGCCGACGGATGAGGTGTTTGGAAGTTTATTTAAAGATGTTTAGACACCTCATCAGTCCCTTTCGGGACAGCTTCCCCTCAAGGGGAAGCCCTATTTTTGCCTTTTGAGTGTGCCCAAGAGGTTTGGGCGCGCTGAAAAAGCAAAAATATGTGGGTTAACCCCACCGCCGCTGCCACGAAGCGGCGGTAAGGGTCAGTTTAGTTTAAAGTTAGATTTGTGTGGTTGGATTAGTCAACCTGTTCTACTGTGATTGTAACATCAAACGCTACATCAAGGCAGTAATCTGTGTTTTCTGTAAGTGTTGTATATGTTGCAGTTGCACTATCAGAAGTCTTAACAACAACATAGTTATCAGTATCCGTATCAGCCATCAAATTACCGAGAATTGTGTCTGCGCCATCCTTGTGCGCAATCGAAGTATCTTCAAATTCCCATTCCCAAGTAATTGTGTATTCTTTATCAATTGCTTTATTTATAGTGGTTGATGCCGCGAATGCTGTGTTTATCGCATCAAACATAGATTTAACTGTAGAGTACGTATCTCCTGACTGTTCACCTGTTTTAGTCAAAGTCCAAACCACAGGATAGTATTTTTCAGCAGAAACAGTCACACTATCGTGAAGTTCATAATATTTTGCTGTATCAGAGAAAGTTTCATTATCCGCTACTTTTGCATATGTTGTGGTAGCAGACTCTCCAGAATCAGATGTTGTGCCAACATAATAGTCTTTAAAATTATCAGCATTTACACCTTTTGCTTCAACCAAAACAGCATATGTACCAGCTGCAAGGTAAATATCGCTAAACGAATTTGTTGCATCACCCTCAGGGTCAGTAGAGGAAACCGTCACCTTCGTTGCTACTTCAGGAGTACCTTTGATAGAAAGTGTCATACCCGTTGTATTCTTTGTACCGGGAGCAACAATATTTCCAGTACCATTGTCTTCCAAGCTAACGCTTGTGGAAGCAGTAGCACTAATCTGGTTAGATGTGGCAGTTTCGCTATAAGTAGTATCATCCGTAGCATACTCATTGTATTCCTGACCAAACAACGTGCCGCTTGCCAAAACAGTTACGCCCCATTTAGCAACGCGAGCGGAGTCTGTAGCGCTATCTGTCGTTACGTATTTTGCAAACGTACCGGAAATAACGCTTGTCGTCATAAGAACTGCAACCAAAAGAGCGGAAGCAACTCTCATCATTTTGTTTTTCTTCATCGTTTTTCTCCTTTCAAAATTTTGCCTTTCGGCAATTTAAGAAAATAATTCTCCCCTTTCACCGGGAAATATTTTTTATATTCATACCCCGGGCCGTGGCTTCCGAGGGAAGAATAACGGGTATAAGAGTGCAGAGTGAAGAATGCAGAATGCAGAATTATGGGGAACAGTTCAGTTCTGCTTTGCTTTTTCACTTGCTAAAGGGATTTTTTTAATGCAGAGTGAAGAATGCGGAATTATTTGTTCGCTTGGGCGGTTTTGCATATGGACACAATTATGCTGATAAGTTCGTTTACATCGCGTTCCATACTCTGAAATTCTGCTTCACTTAAATATTCACTTGCATATAGCAAACGAAGCCAATATTCCGTTTCGTTTGCTTCTTTGAGCGCTATGTGCATTTTTGCAACAAAATCCGCTTTGGATTCTTCGGATACGTTTGCACCTATGCTTGTGCCGCTACGAAGAAATTGTTTGGATATTACGTATTCTTTTTTTGCTTCTGTCAAATGCCTGTACAGCTTTACCGACCTTACGGCAAACGCAAAACTCTTTTCCTCAATCGGATTTTTCATTTTCGTCATTCTGCGTTCTGCGTTCTGCATTCTGCATTCTGCGGAGCTCTTCCAGCTCCGCAAGTAGCGCCGCTTTTTCGTCTTCCGCTTTGGCTTTTTCTTCCGCCGCTTTCTGCGCTTTCAGCGTTTCAAGCTCTGCCATAAGCACCTGCATATCGTTGCCCTTTGTTTTTTCGTACATCTTGCGGCGGATTATGTCATATGCCACAAACGCAACGAGCGGAAGTATAACGCAAACTATAAGACCTTCCGTGCTCTGCATAAAAATAGCAACGTGTCCCGCGCCGGGTATGCGGAAATCTATGTATTTGCCCACGAGGTTGTCTGCGGGCACGGGAAGTTTATCTTCCGTGTTGTTGTTTATACCTTTTGTAATAAAGGAGCGCTCGCCGTTTTCATCTATAACCTTTTCCACTCTATGCGTTACAACGGCGCTGCCGCTGCCAGCAGGGTCGAAGAAGGAAATAACGTCGCCCTCTTTCACATCTTCCGCCTCTATTGTTTTGCAGAAAATAAGGTCGCCCATTTTTATCTGAGGGTCCATAGATTCCGTTAATACAATCAAAGGAAGAAAACCGCCGAAATCGGGCACTTTTTCTTTGTTCAACATACTTTTTACAATAAGCGTGCAGTTTACTATCAAAATAGGTATGAGGATAACACAAAGCACAGCACCGATTACCGTCAGCACCTTATTAAATTTTTCTTCTTTGTTGGGTGGTTGCTTATTATTCACCTTTGCAAATTCCTCGTTTCATCCGTTTTCATTTAGCGATGCCGCAAAAACGCTTCTGCATCTTTTTCCGTTATATTTTCTCCATCGTGCACGGAAAAAGCCATATCAAGCGCCGCCGCAAGCAAACGCTTTGTGCAAAATGAGTCGCCAAGCGCGCCGTATGCCGCCTTGTGCTTTTCCCGCGTTTCCCCGCAAAAGTAAGCGGAGTAATAATATCGCGCATAGAAGCGGCATTTTTCTTCGTTTTCACATAGGTAGCGCCAAGCAGCCAAAAATGCACCGCACCCGCCGTCGCCCGCATTTCTGCGGATGAGAGAAATAAGCTCTGCATCTATTTCCTCAAAAGCGGCGGCAAAAAGCCCCTCTTTGCTGCCGAACATACGGTAAATGTGCGCCTCGTTCAAGCGAACCGTGTCGAGCCTCGCTCTGTCCTGCACAATAGCTCTTGTCGTAGCCTTTTCAAAACCGCCCGCCGCAATAAGGCGCACGGCGCTTTCGATAAAAATTTCCCTCAGCAATTCTTCGTGTTTCATATTCTTCCTCCTTGCCGAGCCGGGAAATACCGCCAAAAAAAGCTACATAACGAGAGTTATGTAGCTTTTTTGGGGGCGAATATAAAAAATAGAATAGCGCCCCACATAAAAAAGAGCGCAAAAACAGAAGTCTTTCGGATTTTTTTGAAAAAATTATGCCGAAAGGCTTTATTGTTGCGCCTAAATGTAATAAATATGAAGGAAATGTGAATTTTTTTCCTTTTGTGCGATGTTTTTATATTGCATTTTTAAAATTGTTGTGGTATAATGTCTGTGTATCTAATACAGCTGATACAGTACACACAAAATGTTTACAACATAACTCTCGTTATGTTGTTTTGGGGCTTGGATGTACTGCTGTTTTTCGCTACATAACTCTCGTTATGGCGCTATATGCTTATTTTTTCGGTCAGCCGGCCGATTTTTTTATTTTATATTATAAGACGCATATTTTCCATTTTACGTTTGTGTTCTTCGCCTGTGGTAACGGTGTATATGCGCGTGGTGTTTATGCTGGCGTGGCCCAGAATGTCTGCCAGCTTTACAAT
>JAFTOK010000052.1 GCA_017463815.1 Clostridia bacterium
GAACTCGTAGCCATCGTTTGAGCTTCTCTGCCTTCCCCTGCAGGGGAAGGGGGACCGCCTTGCGGTGGATGAGGTGTTCTCGCTTAATATTCATTCCCGATAATTTTGTCGAGGAACTCGTATCCATCGTTTGAGCTTCTCTGCCTTCCCCTGCAGGGGAAGGGGGACCGCCTTGCGGTGGATGAGGTGTTCTCACTTAATATTCATTCCCGATAATTTTGTCGAGGAACTCGTATCCATCGTTTTCGCAAAGCGTTATACTCACGCCAAGTTTTTCTTCCGCTTCCTCTTTGCTCATACCGCAAAGGAAAAGGTCGCCTCCGTAACGGAGCATATTGGCGGGGAGCATAAGCTCGCCGTAAAGCTCCTTGCCCGAAAGCTGGGCTACGAGGTCGCGGCCCGTCACAAGCCCTGCAACAGTTACGCTTTCGCCGAAAAATTCGTTCTTTATTTCGTAAACGTTGATTTTTACGTTCGGGAATTTTGCTTCTATTTTTTTCGCGCATTCGCAGATAAATCCATACGCTGCGTGACCCGTAGCAATGGAAACTGCGCGCGCTCGCCCGTCGCCGTCTTCGTTTTCGAGCGCGGAATCGAGCTCGTCTTTCATAGAGGAAATCATACCTACGCCGTTTTCGATTTGCCTGTACCCCTCGTAATATTCCCCGTCGGGGAGCGGCAAGCCAGCCTCAAGGTACAGCTCGTCACCGCAGTAGAAGATGGAAGAGCCGAGAGAAGCTTTGCAAGCGGCGGCAAAAGCCTCAACCTGAGCCACGACTGCGGCGCTTTCTTCCTTTGTGAACGGCGTAAGGGGATAAAGCCCGTCGCGGTGCTTGGTAAGCCCTGCGGGCACGATAGAAACGCTCGAAACCTGCGGGTAAAGGCAGGCAAGGTCGTGCATAGTGCGCTCAAGGTTCGCGCCGTCGTTAACGCCGCGGCAGAGCACGATTTGCGCGTTGATTTCTATTCCCGCGTCTGCCAACTTTTTAACATAGGCAAGCACTTCTCCCGAGCGCGGATTTTTAAGCATTTTCACGCGCAGTTCGGGGTCTGTGGTATGTACGGAAATGTTTATGGGCGACATACGCATTTTTATAATTCTGTCTATATCCTCTTCCGTCATATTGGTAAGCGTTATATAGTTGCCCTGCAAAAAGGAAAGGCGGCTGTCGTCGTCTTTGAAATAGAGCGTTTCGCGCATACCCTTGGGAAGCTGGTCTATAAAGCAGAATATGCATTTGTTTCGGCAGGAATGCTTGCTGTCCATAAGGAAGGTTTCAAATTCCAAGCCCAAATCATCATATTCGCCTTTTTTTATATTGAAAGTTTTCTCTTCCCCGCCCCTGCGTACAAGCACGGAGAGCTTCTTTTCGCAAATATAATATCTGTAATCCAGAACGTCTTTTATTTCGTTGCCGTTTATGGAAATAATTTCGTCGCCCGCTTTGAGTTTTGCCTTCTCTGCGGGGGAAAAACGCTCCACATCCTTTATAAGAACCATAAAACCACCCTTAAATGAATTGTAGGTATGCCCCTCTTTGTGAGCGAGCATACCTACCTCGTTTTTCAAGCTATTTCGCTCGATTAAGCGTCGTGCTTAACGATTTCTTTGCCGTCATATGTGCCGCAAGCCTTGCACACTCTGTGAGAAAGGTTGTATTCGCCGCACTTCGGGCATTTTGTCATGCCGGGAAGATCGAGTTTCCAAACATTAGAACGTCTTTTATCTCTTCTCGCTTTTGATACTTTTTTCTTCGGTACTGCCATTGTTATCTAACCTCCTTGAATAAGTAAAAACTTACAGTTATTTTAATAGTGTTTTCAAAATCTCGAGCCTTGGGTCTGTTGTTTTTGTTTCACAGCCGCACGTGCCCTCGTTAAGATTTTTGCCGCATTTGGGGCAAAGCCCTTTGCAATCTTCCGAGCAAAGCACTCTCGAAGGCATCTCCAGAAGGAGCTGCTCTGTAAGCGGCTCGAAAATATCGAGTTTTTTATCTTCGATAAAGATATAATCATCGTTTTCTTTGGACGTATCGCGCCCTGCGATTTCACGTTCAAAGGAAAGTTTGATTTCACCGTCTACGGGTTTTGTGCATCTGGCACAATCCGACGTAAATGAGAGGTCGGAATCTACTGTGAGTACCATATATCCCGACATATTCTTTACGTTTCCCTTAACGGAAACAGGGGTATGAAATTCCACGTCGGGAAAAAGTTCCGAAAGCACAGCTTCTTCCTCGGGAACGGTTGCCAAATCAAATTCGATTTTGGTTTTCTCGCCGCAAAGGAGCGGCTGCATATCCAGTTTCATAATTTTTCCTCGCAAAATATCATACAAGCGTGAATACTATTAAATATTTATAATAATATACCATACGCTTTAAAGATTATACCGTAATGTCGCGGATTTGTCAATATTTTTAAGAAGAAAAGAATAAAATTTTTAATATTTTTTCTTTAAAACGGCTTATTTCGCCGCTTTTTTCAGCTTCATAACAAATACAGAACCGCTTTTTAAGTATTGCGAAAAATCAATTTCTTCGGGTTTGCCCGCCTGCGTGCGTACGAGCTCGAAGTTTCGCTTGTCATCTGTAATATAGCTTTCCGCCGTGTAAACCTCGCCCTCGCAAAGCCCGCATACGTCGAGCTTATACGTTTTCCACGCGCCGCGGTATTGTGAAACGGCGATGGCAAAATTTTCGCCGTTGCCTGCCGCTGCGGCATACACTCCATCTGCGAGCGTTTCGGTCTTAACCTCCGTGGCGCACGCGCGCAAAGCGTCAAAAGCGTAGAACGCCGTAAACTGCTTCTGCGGTACGCCGTAGATATTGAACATCGTGCAGTAAACGGAAAGCGCATCTGCCCTGTGAAGCGTTGCGAGGCACACCTCACTTTTCTGGAAAGTGAGCATCTGCGCAAGGCTATATGCCGCGCCCACGTGCGAGCTCGCCGTGGTGAACATCTCCTCCACAACGTATTCGCCGTTTTCGCCACCCATATCGTCCCAAATGCCGTTCCTCTGCCAAAAGTAGTTCCATTCAGTGCAAATCTGGAATGTGTCGCGGTATCCGTATTCATCGAGAAGACAGCGGATTTTGGATATATACTTTTTCGTTCTTTCCGGGTCGTCCACATAGCAATGCCAGGAGCAGAAATCAAGTTTCACACCCTTTTTCCGCAAAATGGAGAAAACCGTGCGGAAAAACTCTTCCCTCTGCGGGGAAAGTATATTGCAGCTCGGGTACGAACCTATGTAAGCATCGGGAAAGCACTTTTTAAGATGTGCCGCCGCAACCGAAAGGAACTCGCCGAATTCCGCCGCCGTGCCCGTCCACTGCCCGTTCATTTCGGGTATGAGGAAACATTCGTCGGGCTCGTTCCAAATCTCGAAATATTTAATTCCGTAATGGTGTCCGTTCGCCCACCCCTCGTTATAGTGGCGTATAACGTGCTCGCAGATGCGCGCCCACTTCGCAAAATCCTTAGGCGGCTTATTGTTAAAGCGGAAATCGCCCTGTTCCATACTTGAACCGAGGCGGTAAACTATATCCGTGCCGCATTCTTTGATTTTTTCGATATAATAATCGGAAAGCGTGAAATCATAGTTTGCGGGGTCGGTTTCGTCTGCATCGAAATCCTTAAAAATGCTGGGAATATCGCAGCAATCGTGGAAGTGCGTGCGCATATCGTGAAGGCGGGAAAAAGGTATGTGCGCTTTTTTAAAATATTTCGCTGTTCTCGGCGAAGGCCCGTTGCAAACGCCGTTCACGGGCTTGATTTCGCCGAGTTTTTGTGAAAAATCAATTTGTATATCCATAGCTTTTGTATCGTATCGTGCGGGAGGAGCAAGCCCCTCCCATATACATTTCTGCGGTAACTTCCTATGCTTCTTTGCGAAAGTTCTTTTGCTTATCTTTCTCTCAAGAAAGGTAAGTTATTTCGCTATGATATTGAAAATCTTGTTCTTAACGTAAATTTCTTTTACTATGTTCTTGCCTGCGATGAAAGAAGCGATTCTTTCGTCTGCTTTCGCAATTTCGGAAACGGTTGCCTGTTCTGCGCCGTTGGGAATGTCGATTGTGCCGCGTGTCTTGCCGCAAACCTGAACAGCGATTGTCACCGTGCTGTCAACCGTCTTTGCTTCGTCGTATTCGGGCCATTTTTCGATGGAAAGGAAAGTCGTTTCGCCGAGCTCGTGCCAGATTTCTTCCGTAACGTGGGGTGCGAAGGGGTTGAGGAGCGTGATGAATGTTTTGAGTTCGTCTACTGTGAGCGTGCCTGCGTCGTAGATGTCGTTCACGAGGGACATCATAGCCGCAATCGCCGTGTTGAACTTCATTTCCTCTATATCCTGGGAAACCTTCTTAATCGTCTTGTGGAAAGCAGATTCGAGCTTGGGTGTTACGCCTGCGCCCTTTGCCATATCTGTAAGACCTACGATTCTGTCGATAAAGCGTTTGCAACCCTTAACGCTGCTGTCGTTCCACGGTGCGGCGGAAGCGTAATCGCCCATAAAGAGAATGTATACGCGGAGAACGTCTGCGCCGTATTCGTCTACAACGTCGTTGGGGTCTACTACGTTGCCCTTGGATTTACTCATCTTTTCTCCGTCGGGGCCGAGAATAAGACCCTGCGCCGTACGTTTTGCATAAGGTTCGTCTACGGGCACTTCGCCTATGTCATAGAGGAATCTGTGCCAGAAACGGGAGTATATCATATGTCTTGTAACGTGTTCCATACCGCCGTTGTACCAGTCTACGGGCAACCAGTATTTGAGCTTGTCGGGGTCTGCAAACACGCTGTCGTTGTGCGCGTCGATATAGCGCAGGAAGTACCAGGAAGAACCTGCCCACTGGGGCATTGTGTCTGTTTCGCGTTTAGCCGCACCGCCGCATTTGGGGCAAGTGCAGTTTACGAAGCTTTCAACCTTCGCAAGCGGACTTTCGCCGCCTTCGCCGGGGGCAAAGTTTTCCATATCGGGAAGTCTTAAGGGGAGTTCTTCATAGGGTACGCCTACCATACCGCAAGTGGGGCACTGGATAATCGGAATAGGCTCGCCCCAGTATCTCTGACGGTTGAATGCCCAGTCCTTCATCTTGTACTGAACGCCCTTCTCGCCTATGCCGCGCTTTGCAAGCTCCTCAAGCATTCTTGCGATAGAGCTCTTTTTATCAGTTAATCCGTTGAGGAAATCAGAGTTGACCATCTCACCGTCGCCGGTGTAAGCCGCTTCCTCAATGTTGCCGCCCTTTATAACTTCGATTATATCAATACCGAACTTCTTTGCAAAGTCGTAGTCACGCTCGTCGTGTGCGGGAACTGCCATGATAGCACCTGTACCGTAGCCCATCATTACATAGTCGGAAATGAAGATGGGAATCTCTTTGCCGCTAACAGGATTAACAGCTACAAAGCCGTCAAGCTTGACACCTGTCTTATCCTTGACAAGCTGTGTTCTCTCAAACTCTGTC
>JAFTOK010000053.1 GCA_017463815.1 Clostridia bacterium
AGACGCTACAGTTCTTTCAAATGCATTAATAGAGCTTACAACGGTTAAAAACACTGTAACAACACTACAGACAACGCTCGCAGGCAAGGCAGACAGCGCAACAGTAGAAGCACTTGACGCGGCATACAAAGCAGCAGACAAGGCACTCGAAGATGCGGTAAAAGCGCTCGAAGCACGAGTAGAAACACTTGAAGAAAACGTTCAAAAAATTCTCGATGCAGATGCAAACGCAGGAGACCTTTCCCACATCGCTCTTGAGCTTACAAAACTCACAAATGAGATAGCGACACTCAAGACAACGGCAACTACACTTCAGGAAAACAACTCTGCTAACTCCATCAATATAACAAACCTTACGGATATTGTGAACGCACTTGACGCGGCATACAAAAAGGCAGACAAGGCTCTTGAAGACGCGGTTAAAGCACTTGAGGGCAGAGTAGACGACCTTGAAGAAGAGCTCAAAGACATCGTAAACGGTAAAGCAGATGCGACAGAACTCAGCACGGTTGTAACGACTCTTACAGAGGTTGTTGATACTATTACAAATATTAAGACAACGCTTGAAGGCAAAGTGGACGTATCTACCGTAGAAGCACTTGACGCGGCATACAAAAAGGCAGACAAGGCTCTTGAAGACGCGGTTAAAGCACTTGAGGGCAGAGTAGACGACCTTGAAGAAGAGCTCAAAGACATCGTAAGCGGCAAGGCGGATGCTGCAGAGCTTGAAACGACCGTTACAAATCTTACGACTGTAATGAGCGATATCACGAACATTAAAAAATGGATTGAGACAAATAGAGCAAACCTCACAGGTCTTACTGTAACGGTAGAAAAGCTTGACGCGGCGTACAAAGCGGCAGACAAGGCACTTGACAATGCTATAAAAGCTCTCGGCGCAAGAGTGGACGCTCTCGAAGAAGCTATCAAGGCCAAAGCAGGTGTTACAGAGCTCAACACAGCGGTTACAAACCTTACAAAGGCTATGGAGGACATCACTTCTCTTAAAGCGGCGCTTGAACTCAACACGACCAATATCAACGCGCTTTCCACAAAGATTGGCAAGCTTGAAGTAACTTACAAGGAAGCAGACGAAGCTCTCGAAAAAGCAATAGAAGCGATTGAAAAGAGAGTGGAAGAACTTGAAAAAGACGTAAAAGAGCTTGAAGAAAAAGCAGAAGAAAAAACAGCGGAAATCGTAACAGGTGTTGTTTCCGGCGTAGCTCTTTTGAGCAACGGCGCAACGATTGCTTGGATTATAATCGACCGCAAAAAGAAACTTGTTCCCTGAAACCACATAAAAAAATAAAATCCTTTTCTTAAATTTATTCTATCGTGCTTTGCAGCCTGCGTGAAAGTTATATAATTATGTTTCCCACACGTAGCTGCAGGGCGGTGGAATCAACAGACACAGGCACAAAATAGTATGTTAAAGGGATGCCTGCCGTAAAACAGGCAGGGGAACCTTACAGCAGACGGTGTTGAGATAACCTTAGCGCGGACGGTTGAAGACGGCTTGACGGTGCGCTACGAATAACAGGCTTTACGCTCCTTCTCATAAGGGAGTACAAAAATCGGCAGAGATGTTGTTTTCTCTGCCAATTTTGTGTTATAATGGGAACGAGAAGAAGGCGCTCTTTGGGAGTAAGCCTTCGAAAACTTGAATTATCGGCTGTGCCGACAGAGGCAGGAAAGCTAAAATAGGAGGTAAAAATATGCACTTCGGTTTTAACGTATTTGATTTCGGCGCCAAGGGCGACGGTGTGACAGACGATACCGCGGCAATCCAGGCGGCGACCGCTTTTTCCCCGTGCATTGCAGCGAAAACTTCAAGGTTGAGAAATATTGAGAATATATGAAACCCCTGAATCTTAATTGATTCAGGGGGGGCTCCCGCCTTTCGGTTTTGTTACGTCTTTATGTACGGTGGATTTTGAAATGCCGTATTTGCGTGCCGCATCGCGCACGGTAGCGCCGTTTTCCGCTATATAACTGCCGAGCACGAGCGCACGTTCTTCGTTTGTTGGTTTCAAAACGCTTGCTCCTTTCAAATATAAAAATTTACCGTAAAATAATATGAAAAAAATTATTTTTATATGCAATAAAGAGGGTAATGCGACAATTTTATCCCGCTCGAAAATTGACATATCACATAAAAAATGATATAATATAAAAAATACGAGTTTATTTGGAGCAAAAATGAAAGGTACGTATAAAATAGCAGAGAAAAATATAGAAATCATCTCTCTTTACGGGGGCGTACATAAGCTTTGTGCGGAATATGCAAGTGAGGGAACGCCAGATTTTTCCGTGGAAATTTTACAAAGCGATATAGATTTCGAACGCGAGCGCTCTGCCGCAGAGGATACTGCCGCAGGCAGAGAAGCGGCGGCATATTCCGAAAGCTACCTTGAGACCCTGGCGGTTTACAGAAAAATTGCAGATAAAATGGTGTTTTTCGACACGCTCCTTTTTCACGGCTCTGCCATAGCGGTGGACGGCGAGGCGTATTTGTTTACTGCAAAGAGCGGCACGGGAAAAAGCACGCACACACGCCTTTGGCGCGAGCTTTTCGGCGAGCGCGCGGTTATGATAAACGACGATAAGCCGCTTATACGCATAACCGAAGCGGGTGCTGTGGTATACGGCACGCCGTGGAACGGCAAACACAGGCTCGGCACAAATGCGTGCGCGCCTTTGCGAGCCATTTGTATACTTGAACGCGACACGGTAAATCACATAGAAAAAACAGACAGAAAAAGCGCATACCCCCTTATTTTACAGCAAACACACAGGCCGGCGCGTTCGGGCGCTATGATAATGACGCTGGGGCTTACAGATAAGCTGTCAGATAAAATTCCTATTTACAGGCTCGGCTGTAATATGGAGCCGGAGGCGGCGCGCGTGGCATACGAGGGTATGAATAAATAATTTCGGAGGAAAAAAATGAAACTTAAAGAGGGATTTATTACACACGAAACGGGTGGCGAGCACATAACGGTTTCCGCAGGAGGTTCTCGTTTTAACGGGCTTATCCGCAGCAACGGCACGGCGGGCTTTATTGTGGAATGCCTGAAGAAAAATACGACGGAAGAAGCCATAGTGGAAAAAATGCTCGCAAAATACGAAGCGCCGCGCGAAGTGATTGCCGCAGACGTGGCAAAGGTGCTGGCAAATTTGCGCGAAATCGGTGCTCTCGATGAATAAGACCACGTACGAGGAATATCTTGCGGAGCACGGCGAGCTTACTCTCACAAACGTGGGCGTGAGTATGCTGCCTATGCTGAAGCAGGGCAGGGATATGTTCACCCTTACGAAAAAGACGGAAAAGCGCTGTGAAAAATACGACGTGGTGCTTTACCGTGTGCCGCCTAACCGCTACGTTTTGCACAGAATAGTGGAGGTGCGGGAGCACGATTACGTTATTCTGGGCGATAACTGTATGAACAAGGAATACGGCATAAAAGACGAGGATATAATAGCCGTGCTTACGCGCTTTGTGCATAACGGCAAGGAATATTCCGTGGAGGACACAGGCTATATGAACTACGCAAAGGCGTGGTATTCGCTTTATCCCTTGCGCCGCGAGGCGAAAAAAATAAAGGCAAAAATACGCGGTGTTATACGCAAAAAATAAGCGGCGTAGATTGCCGAAAAGAGGTTGAAAATGATAAAATCCGCATATGATATGCTGTACCTTTCTGCGTGTGCCGTAAACGGTTTTAAGGCAGACGCGGCGCGCATTGCCGAAATGGAGCTCGACAAAGTATACAAAACGAGCGCAAGGCACAGTCTTGCCGCTCTTACGGCGCACGCGCTTGCCTATGCGGGTGCGGAAGTGCCACCGCAATGGGCGGAAGAGCAAGTGAAAACCTTGCGCAAAAATATACTTTTCGACAACGAGCGCGCGAAAATTCTGCGCTTTATGGAGGAAAACGGCATATGGTATATGCCGCTGACAGGCATAATAATAAAAAATTTGTCCCCCGTTTTCGGTGTGCGCGAGATGGCAGACAATGACATTCTCTACGACAAAACGTACCAGAAGCAGGTTCTTGATTTTATGCTGCAAAACGGCTATGAAGCGGCGAGCGTGGGCAAATGCCACCACGACACCTACTACAAAGAGCCGATATACAATTTCGAGCTTCACACGGTGCTTTTCGCGCAGTCGAACGAGCTTTTTTACGATTATTACGAAAATGTAAAAGAGCGCCTTTTGCCGAATGAGAGCGATAAATTCGGTTACCATTTCAGCGATGAGGATTTCTATATACACATAACCGCGCACGAATATAAGCATTTCAGCGCAAGCGGCACGGGGCTGCGCTCTTTGCTTGACCGATACGTTTATATTTCGCGCAAAAAAGAGCTCGATTTTGCTTATATAGAGGGCGAATGCGAAAAGCTTGGCATAGCGGATTTCGAGCGCGAAAGCCGTGCACTTTGCAGGAAGGTATTTTCCGCAAAAGAGCTTCCCGAGCTCTCGCAGGCAGAGCGCGATATGCTGGAATGTTACTTGCTTTCCACGACGTACGGAACGCTCGAAAAAATGTATAGGCAAAGGCTTATGAAGCACGGCGGGGTTATCGACAAAAAAGCAAAGCGCCGCTATTTTCTTTCCCGCGTTTTCCCCGATGCGGAATTTTACAGGGAATATTCGCCGCTCGCCTACAAATACAAGGTTTTGATTCCGTTCGTGTGGTGCAAACGTATGCTTGTAGCGGCGGTAAAAAGCAGAAAAAAGATAAAAAAAGAGATTGACATTGTTAAGAAAATAAAATAATGCAGCCGTAAAAACTCTGTATGCCCGTGCCGAAAAACAGCGCACGGGCATGTTTTTTCGGGAAATATTTTTATATCTTTGCAACGTAAAAAACTTTTTGGGCAAAAGACACAATTCCAAATTTGCATTTTTGAGTTTTATTACGAAAAAATCAAAACATAAACTAAAAATCGTCAGCTTGATTGACACAAATGCCTTTTTGTGGTATTATTATATCAACATAATAATGCTTTCTCTCTGTGCGCTTTTTTGCGCACTGTATAATTTTTTGGAGGGTGAAATGAAAAAAGCAGTAGCTTTGCTACTTATTGCGGCAATGTCTGCTATGCTGTTCGCCTGCGGTGCCGGTGCCCCGAGCGGCACAAGTGCCACTACTCTCGGTACGTTGGCATCTACCACGTCCAAGGTAGAGCTGCCCGCAGACCCTATTGAACCTTATGCGGATATTGATTTTGCGGAAGACACCGTTTCGGAAAAAAACGGCGTGATTTCGCTTGAAATAAAAACAAACGGGGAGGCGGAAGCCGCCACCGTTAAAGACGTTACCTTTAATTTTTCGGGGTACACCAAAACCCTGCCCGCGCTCTGCATAGAAAACGTGGGAACTTGGGTGAAAGGTGTGTTTACCGAAATGGAAAACGGCGCGGCGATGGACGCTTTCGTAGCGGAAGCGGGCGGGATTTCCATAGAGGTATTCTACCTTGACAATTCCACAACGGGGCTCACGCGCGGCATAGTATGCTCTACGGAGTCTATTGGCGGCGATGCAAAACGCTCCGGCTTCGGCGTTGCCGAAAATGCGGGCGGCGAGCCTTATTTTATAACGGGACATACTGCAGAAAATATGTATTCCACGGTTACCGCGTACAAGGTTTCCGAAACGGAGCCCGTGCATATTGTGGCGGTACATAACAGCGAAACGTGCCGCAACTCCATTTTTGTAAACGGTACACTCGTTTCTTCGGACCGTGCGGCGGGCGCTTTTACTTCCGCGGCAAAAACGGAAGCATACGAAGGCTTTGAAATGGGCAACGTATTCTATATAGGCGCAGACCCTTCCGCTACGCTGAACAAGCCCGAAAAATGCGATTTTCCCGCAGACAACCTTATGGTTATTGACGTAAAATTTTACGATAAGGCGCTTTCCGAGGAAGAAGTAAAGGCTGTATACGCCACAGCAATCGAAATTTTTAAATAATCGAATTTTTAAGAAACCGAGGGTTTCTTTTAAAGAATAAAAACCAAGGAGAAATTTATAATGAAAAAGGTGATATCACTTATGCTTGCAGCAACAATGATGCTCGGCGTTTGCGCTTGCGGTTCAAATAAGCCCGCAGCTACAACCGCCCCCACAAACGACCCCACACAGAGCACGAGCGGAACAACAGTTACGACGATAACCACTACACAGCCCTCTTTCCTCGTTCCTTCTTCCGAAGGCTTCAACGCGGATAATATCGTTCTTCAGTTCGCGGCTGTTTCCGACATTCACACATCCACCAATGCCAACAAGGTTCAGAGCGCTTTCCAGCAGCTCAAGGATGCGGCTCTTCTTTACACGGATAAGGGCCTTGACGCTGTTATAATTGCAGGCGACCTTACAAACACTTATACAAACAATCAGGACACAAAGAAAACCGAAGCGGCTCAGGTTAAAACCGTTTATGAAGCAGTATTTAACCCCGCGGAAGTTCCTATGATTTTCGCTACGGGTAACCACGACCACGACTTTGAACCCGGAACAAGAAATAACTCCGGTATGGATTTGGCGGGCTTTATGTCTGCAATCTATGCGGGCAAGGAAGACGCTTACAAGCAGTATGACGTTGCTTGCAGCGACTCCGCTCACGGCAGCCGCCACGCTGTTATCGGCAACTACCACTTCCTCTTTGTAGAACCTATCACGTACAACTGCAATGACGGCGATGATACAGGTGCAAAATACTATGCAGAAACAAAAACCTGGCTCGACAACACGCTTAAAGAAATAACGGAATCTGCGGCCAACCAATACGTTTTCGTTATCACTCACCCTATGCTCTACGGCACTGTATACGGTTCTGAACTTCTTACGGGCACGACATATTGGTACACAAAAGACCTCACAGACATTCTGAGTAAATATCCCCAGGTTGTAACATTCGGCGGCCACCTCCATTTCCCCATCAACGATGAACGCTCCATTATGCAGACGGGCTTTACGTCCCTCGGCTGCGGCTCCGTTCAGTATATGGCTATTGAAAACGGCGGCTACGACGATATGGCGAGCGCTACGGTTATGAACGACAGAAACAACGTTTCTTCCGGCTACCTCGTTCAGGTTGACGGCGACGGCAACGTAAGATTTATCCGTATGGACTTCCAGAGCAAAACTACAATCAAAGACCCCTTTGTTATCGAAGCTCCCAAGGCAGATAAATCTCACCTTACAAAATACGGCAAGGACCGCGGCAACACGGAAAACAACAAAGCGCCCTCTCTTTCCACAAGCGCAATCACAATAAACGATAACGCAGATACGGAAGACGACGTTCTCAGCGTTAAACTCAATTTCCTTGCAGGTACAGACGACGACCTTATCCACCACTACCTCCTCGAAATTTCCGAAGGCGGCAAGGTTGTTGAAACACACAAAATACTCGCAGACTTCTACCGCCACGGTAAAGTATCGGATATGAAGAAGGAATATGACGTAAAACTCAAATATTCCTATGCACGCGGCGGTAAATACAGCATAACCCTTAAAGCATACGACTCTTGGGGCGCTGTAAGTAACGAGGTAACTTACGCATACGAGCCCAAACTCGATACAAGCAAGGTAACGTTCCCCGACGTATACGCGGATATAGACTTCGCGGGCGGCAATGCTACGGATACAAAGGGCAATATAAACATTGAGCTTATCG
>JAFTOK010000054.1 GCA_017463815.1 Clostridia bacterium
CTTTCGCAAATGGGTGTGGCTTGGTTCATAGATTTATATCTTGATGCCATTTTTGTAAGCGCACGGTTTGCTTTTTCATAATTCTTCGCCTTTATATCCTGCGACACGGATATACCGAAAAAACTGCCGTTTTCCGTTGCATTTATGTATGGGTTGATTACCTGTTCGTAGATAAATCTTCCGTTCGGTTTTTCATCAAGCCATTCCGCATCTTTTTCGGAAAAACCGAAGCCTTTTATTGCGGCACACAAAGCGCTTTCTTCCGCCGCGCCAAGGTATGCCCCCGCCATCACGGAAGAAAGTTTGCCGTCTTCCGAAAGGCCTTTGCCATATGGGCTGAACGCCGCTTTGGCGGAAGGCGTCAGCAAAAGAGTTGCATCGTCTTTCGCCGCATCTACCATAATCTCTCTCGCCGCTTCGCGCATAAGCTCTGTGTCCCAAGAATTAGCCATCGCCTCCGGGGAAGGATAACCCGCCCGCGATATATCCAGGTCTGCCACATTAACCGCGGGCACACCCAAGCTTGCATATTCCGCCTTTGAAAGCGCAGAAATATCGCAAAGCAGATGGAGCTTTTGCGGCATCGAAAGCGTGCCGACTATTTTTTCATATTTCAGCATAAATTACTCCTGCTTCTTCATAGTTTACAATATCCTGCGGAAGAGCGGAAAGCCAAAAATCTTCCTCTATTCCCTGCTCTTTCTGAAAATCATTGTATAAATAACGCGCCGTCAAGGCCGCCATAATAACAACCAGCAAAAATATGATAAAAGCAGAAAGGAACGGTTTGCCGATTCTTCTTTGCTTTACGCGTACGTTTGCGGTGTTTTTTTTCTGCGTATTTTCACTTTTTTCGGCATCATCAACTTTTTTCTTGTTGTAATAAACAGATGCTTTCCCGCGGCTAACAATGTATTTATATGTGCCTGAAAATGCCTCGCGGAACTCTATTCGGAAATCCACGCAGTTGTTGGATACGGCAAGCGCTTTGTCGGATGCAAAAACACTACCCGGCGCAAATGAAATATCTTTATATTCCACAAATACTTTGCCGATAGGCTTGCCTTCAGCATTCAATTCCACAATATCAAACGAAAAGAAATCAAAAGTGTATTCTGTATCGTTTGAAAAACGAAGGGCAAGGCAAACTTTGTCATCGCAACGCATAAACATATGGTTTTTTACCGAAATAAAATCCTTAACTTGAGGAAAGCGGTAAAAACCTTTAGATATAATATTTTCGTTTTTCATCATATCGCTCCTTAAAACAGCGAAACATTATTTTCTTTCGCTTTCGGGAGTAATTATTTTTACATTTCCCGAAAGGTTAAGTATAAGCATAATCCCCGTGTTAATAACACCAAAGCAAATCCCCAAAAGCAATCCGATAGAAAGATTGGGCAAAGTATTGCTGTAGTAGAAATAATCGCTTATAAATTTGTTGAATAAATCGTGTATGGTTATGCTGTAGAAAACGGACATAAACACCGTATACAGCACGGTTACTGCGGCATAGGAAATAATTCTTTTTGAATCATAATAATTCACCGTGCTTTTTTCAACATCATTACCGTCTACGTTTAAAATTGTCATTTGCACAAAGGATGTTTCCTCGGGCAAATTTATCGTTTGCGTATAGCCGTTACCTTGTGTTTTTTCTGATATGTCGAGAACACCTATGCTGTTGTTGTGTCTGTCGAATATTGTAATAGAATATTTGATTTCTTTTATATCCGAAGCTATCTTACATTTTATATATTTCTTTGCGCCATCGCAATAGAGGACGTATTGGCTCATATACTTGCGCAAAGCAAGCCTTGGCTCGCAAGTGATGCTTCTGCCGTTTTCAAAAACATTTTTCTTTATACCTCTGTCGTGTTTGTGCGCCGGAAACACAGGTCTCAACCATTTCTTGGGTAAAAAACACGTAATTATCAGCACGTAGAAATAAGACAAAAGAATCAGCACAACCACTTGCGAAATACTGAAAAATATCGAGTCTATCATAATAAAATTATCTCCCAAAAGACAATAACGAATAATTATTGTCCCAAAAATCCTTTTAAAATTCCTTCTATATCAGCGGGTGTGATTTCGCCGCCTGCTTCAACCTGTTTCAAAAGCTCTGAAGATATGGATGCTGCGATGGAATCGGGCAATGTGATGCCATACGTTCCAATATATTCTTTTGCATATTTCATCATATCGTTAACCATAGCCTCGTCGGTTTCATATTCGCCTTCCATAATTTCAGAAAGTGCATTAGAGAGGTTAACCGTAAGTTCAGAAAGCATTTCGGAAGTGAAAAATCCGCTGTTGAAAAGCTGTTCTGCCAAAATACGCATAATTATATTCGATAAATATTCGCGAACGGGTTCCATATTAGGGTTTTTGGCAAGCTCGGCGTCAAGCTTTTCGAGCAAATTACTTTCGTCAAGACAGTTTAAAATAGCTTCAAAATCGCTGCCCGCCTGCAGAATTCCGCTTTCAAGCAGAATGGTGTAAACTTTAAGAAGCGTAACCATATTATCTTTTACGCTATACAAATCTGTTTCCGCACATACGGAAAGAATGGCATCAAATGCGGAATTCATAGCTCCGCCGAGCTGAGGTTTAGGTATATTCATAAAATCTTCGCCCGCGAGCCAAGCATTCGCCGCTTGAGGCAAGTATTCTGCCAGAAGAACGGTCATAAGCCGCATTTCGCTCAGGTGCTCACACAGGACATCGATTTTTTCAATATCGTCTTGTGTTGCTTCCGCCGGAGAGCTGAAAATTTTTGACAATGCAAGAAAATCTTCCAATATAATATTTGCATTTTCGAGTTCGTTTACTAAGTATACAGTTTCGTTTGCCATAAAAGTGCTTGCGGCAGAAGAATATATAAGTTTTCCGCCAATATGGTAAAGTACCAGCCCTGCGCCATCGTTTGCGTATTTTTTCAGCGAAGCTACCTCTGCGCCCATACCACCTGTATTAAAGGCTGTTTTGTCTATTTTCTCAATAACAGTTACGGCGTCCTTTGCCAAAGTAAGAGTGCCCATTATCGGTGCGAGCACAATCACAGCTACCAGAAGACCGCAAATCGCGCCTAAGGCAGCACCGCGTTTTTTGTAATTTTTATCATACATTGGTGTTTCGGGATTTTTTATGCCGGGTTTATCTTTTTGCCCACCCATTTTCTTGGATATAATAAGACGAACAAGCGGGAAAAGCGCTGCAAGCAATAATCTGAATAAAACGAAAAGAACCAGAAACAGCACAGAACTCAAAATCATCGCCACAATCGCACCCAGGAGCATATCCATATATTCGGATTTTCCATAGCCCAAAGGTCCTGCTAAAAATTCCGTAAAAAAAGCGCCCAAATTTCGCGCAATATAAGGCGAAAGAATAAGAGCTGTAATCAAAGATGTCAATATTGAAATTAGAGAGAAGAAAGTTTTTTTTGCACCTCGTCGTACACCGCGAACGACACCGTGCGCAACAAATCCGGCTGTCAACAATAATATAGCCACTGAAAACAATGTAAAGCTCATCTATAAAACCCCTTTACGAGAAATAACTGTCATAAAACACAAAAACTTTGCATTATAAACACATTTTACTTGTAATATTATACACTATTTACCGCTATATGTCAAGTTATTTATTGTTTGTCGCCTACATATAATAAAAAATGACTCAAATATAGTTATTTTTCCCCATTTTTCTTTATAAAACAAGAAAAAATAAAAAAATATGAACAAATTTTAATTCTTTTTAAAAATATTTGCATTATATATTTGACTTTTTAAAAAAATGTGATAAAATATAAGTGTAATGGTATTCAACGGCGGCTGAGTACCTTGGCATAACATATTTCTATTGCCGTCGAGAACGGAGTTTCTATTATGGCATACCAGATTGACAAAGATGCTTGCATCGGTTGCGGTTCTTGCGCAGATGCTTGCCCTGTTAGCGCAATCACAGAAAATGACGGCGTTTACGAAATCGACGCTGACACTTGTCTCGAATGCGGTGCGTGCGAAGGCACTTGCCCCGTTGGCGCTCCCAAACAGGCATAAGCTCTTTTTAGAGTAAAAAAAATAACCCCGTGGCATTCGGGGTTATTTTTTTGCTCAAAAATTCATAAAACCGCCCAAAATCGACATAATAAAGACAGAATATTTTTTCAAAGAGGTTTTATGAAAAAAGAAATAATCCCTGTTTTGTTGGGAGCGGATTTAAACTGTTATAGCGTGGCTCGCGCCTTTCACGAAGCGTACGATGTGTGCTCTTACGCTTTCGGTAAATATGCTGTTGGCGAAACACAGCATAGCAAAATCGTGAAATTCACTGCGGTTCCCGATTTAGAGCAAAGCGAGGTCCTTTGCCGAACACTTACAGCCTTTGCGGAAGAGCACAAAGAAGGGGAGCTTTACCTTATAGCTTGCACAGATGAATATGAGGAAGCGGTTATAAAAAACCGCAAGGTTTTAGAAAAATATTATTTTTGCCCTTGCCCATCGGAGGAGCTCGCAAAAAAGCTTATTTCCAAAGAAGCTTTTTACAATATGTGTGAGCAGCACGCGCTTCCCTACCCCAAAACACACGTTTTCCATAAAAATGATGATATGATTTTGCTCGAAAAGCTCGGGTTTGATTATCCCATTATAATAAAACCATCGAGCTCTATAGAATATTGGCGTGCACCGTTTAAAGGAATGAAAAAGGTTTATACGGCACAAAACACATATGAAGCGCGGGAAATCATTTCTGCCATATATGATGCAGGATATACAAACAGTATTATTTTGCAGGAACTTATACTCGGCGGCGAAGATGCTATGTATGTTCTCACAACCTATTCTTCCCAAAATACCAAAGTGCGTACCGCTTGTATGGGTCACGTACTTCTGGGAGAAC
>JAFTOK010000055.1 GCA_017463815.1 Clostridia bacterium
CGACGAGTTCCTCGCGGCGATAAAGACGGATATATTCCAGGACGAGACTTTCGTATTCACTCCCAAGGGCGACGTTATTTCGCTTCCTCAGGGTTCGAACTGCATAGACTTTGCGTACTACATCCATTCAGCCGTAGGCAACAGAATGATAGGCGCGAAGGTAAACGGCGTAATTGTGCCGATAGACAGAGTGCTGGAAAATGGCGAAATCGTGGAAGTAATCACTTCCTCCTCTACAAAAGGGCCGAGCCGAGATTGGCTTAAGATTGCCAAAACCAGCGACGCCCGCGCGAAAATCCGCCAATGGTTCAAAAAAGAGAAGTACGCGGAAAACGTGGTAGAGGGCAAGGCGCAGGTTCTTTCCGAAATGAAGCATTTCGGCAGAGCGTTTACGGAGGCGCAGTTTGAACAGATTGTGAAAACCACCTCCTCGCGCATAGGTATGAGCACGCCCGATGACCTTTTCAATATGCTCGGTTACGGCGGCATTACCATAGCGAAAATTTTGCCGAAACTTCGCGACGAATTCAATAAAGCGGTTACGGAACCTGCGGCACCTATTACAAGTGCAGACCAGATAAAGCTTTCCAAAGCGAAAAATACAAAAAATACGAGCGGAGTTATTCTCGATGGGCTCGATGGCTGCCAGGTCAAGTTTGCGCGCTGCTGCAATCCCTTGCCGGGCGACGGTATCGTGGGATTTATCACCGTGGGGCACGGTGTTTCCGTGCACAAAAACGATTGCCCGAATATGTTGCGTGCAATGAACGATAACACGGAAAGGTTCGTGCGTGTTACCTGGCGCGCGGGAGCGGAGGAATCGCACGACGGACAGTTTGAAGCACTTATGAAGGTCTACGTTTCCGACAGAATTTCTATGCTTGCAGATATAAGCGTGGCGCTTGCGGATATGCGAGTTTCCATTTTGCAAATCAACACGCAGAAATTGCCCGGCGACAGAGCCGTGGTAAATATAACTGTTGGGTGCAAAAATCTTTCGCACTTCAACAGTATGGTTTCCAGAATAAAGACGATTAAAGGCGTGGAAGACATACAGAGAGGTAATATTTAATACAATGACAGCAGTAATACAAAGGGTAAAGTGCGCCTCGGTGGTTTCAGACGGAGTGCTCACAGGTGAAATAGAAGCGGGGCTTATGCTCCTGCTCGGCGTAAAGAAGGGCGACACGGAAAACGATGCGCTCCTGCTTGCGGAGAAAATCGCAAAACTGCGTATTTTCTCCGATGAAAACGGAAAAATGAACAAAAGCGTTAACGATATAGGCGGCGGTGCGCTTATAGTTTCCAACTTTACGCTTTGCGCAAATTACGCGCACGGCAACCGCCCCGATTATATGGAGGCGGAAAAGCCGCCCCGCGCCACGGAGCTCTATGAATATTTTGTAGGGCTTATGCGCGAGCGCGTGGCAAGCGTGGGCACGGGAGTTTTCGGCGCTGATATGGAAATAACTATGAAGGCGGATGGCCCCGTTACTATAGTTATGGAAAGCGAAATCTTGAAAAACAAAGGGAAATAAACTTATGCGTCTTAAAATAAATGGCAATTTTAACGAATACTATGCACAAACATTGTGCCTGCTCTTTTTCCCGGGCTCGAAATTTTCCGTGAAGAACGAAGCAGAAAAAGACGAACCGTGCGCGGAAATAACCGTGACAGATGACGCGGAAAATATAACCGTAATGGTTTCGCTTTCGCACCTTGCTAAAACGGAAACGGCAGAGGCGTCGGAACCGAAGGCGAAGTATTCACGCACGGAAAAATGCGCAAATATCGCTTGCGGCAAAGCGTTTTTTGAAGCGGGAAAGAATTTGCTCGGCGTGCGCCCGCAATGGGGCATACTTACGGGAATTCGCCCCTCTAAATTTATAATGGACCTTATGGGCGAGGGAAACACGCGCGCAGAGGCTGTCAAGATTTTGAAGCAGGATTACCTCGTAAACCCCAAAAAAGCGAACATAGCCGCGGAAATCGCCGCAGGCGAGCAGAAATTTATTAAGACTCTGGATAAAAACTCCTGCAGCCTTTATGTTTCCATACCTTTCTGCCCGTCGCGCTGCCACTATTGCTCGTTTGTTTCCTGCTCCTCGCCAAAGCTTCTTTCGCTTATAGACGATTATCTCGAAAAACTCTGTCGCGACGTGAGCGAAACCATAGACGTCATACATTCGCTGGGGCTTTCGCTTTCCACGGTTTACATAGGCGGCGGCACACCCACCACACTTTCCGAGGCGCAGCTGCACAAGCTCTTTTCCGCAATCCGCGCGAAGGTGAACACGGCGGAGCTGGAGGAGTTCACGCTCGAAGCGGGCAGGCCGGACACGATAACTGCGGGGAAACTGCGCGAAGCGTATGAGGCGGGTGTTACGCGCGTGAGCATAAACACGCAGACGTTTAACGACGACGTGCTTGAAAATATCGGCAGAAGGCACACTTCGCGCGATTTTTACAACGCTTTTGAAATCGCTAAAAATTCGGGCATACCGCATATCAACACAGACCTTATAGCGGGCTTGCCCGGCGAGGGTTTCCTTTCTTTCTCCTGCTCGGTAGACCGACTTGTGGAGCTCCGCCCCGACAACATAACGGTGCATACTCTCTGCATTAAAAATGCGGCCGATTTTTCAAAAATCAAGAGCGAAATCTACCGCAAAAACGTGCGCGACGTTACAAAATGTATAGATTATTCGCAAATTGCCACGAAAAATGCGGGCTATGAGCCATATTACATATACAGGCAGAAAAACGCAGTGGGCAACCTCGAAAACGTTGGATTTGCGCTCCCGGGGACAGAGGGCAAGTACAATATCTATATGATGGACGAACTGCAGACGATTTTTGCCGTGGGCGCAGGCGCTGTTTCCAAACTTGTTTCTTTGGAAAAATCCAAAATTAAAAGAATATTTGAATATAAATATCCATATGAATATCTATCAGACACCGAGGGTCAGAAGCGTAGAGAAAAACTTGAAACGATAGAAAAATTTTATGCTGAAATCAGGGGAGAATAATGGTAGTATACGATAAAAAATTTGAAAATACCGAAGATATGCTTCGTTTTATAAAAAAACGCGAACGCGCATATCGCGTTCAGGTGGAAACAATCGCGGAACTGATAGCAAAAGATGAAAAAATCAAAATCATCACGCTCTGCGGCCCATCCTGCGCGGGCAAAACGACAACATCGTACATTCTCGAAAAGAAGCTTGAAGCCATTTCGGGCATAGACCTGAAAATAATTTCCATAGACGACTTTTTCAAAAGCCGCGCGGAAATGGAAAAGCAGGAAAACCCCGATTATGAATCCATAGACTCCATAGATTTTGACTATTTTAAAGAATGTGTGGAAAACATTCTTGCGGGCAGGGAAACTCACTTGCCGCTCTTCGATTTCGTCACGGGTGAGCGCAGAAAAGAATACGATGTTTACGTTCCGCACGAAAAGGGCATTGTGGTTTTTGAGGGAATACAGGCTATGTACCCCGAAATAACGGCGATTTTGCCCGCGGAATCCTGCGTTTCGCTTTATATAGACATTCTTGAGGACGTTTACGCATACGGCAACTTTTTCACTCGAAAAGACGTGCGCTTTTTCCGCAGGCTCGTGCGCGATTTCCAGTTCCGCGATGCTTCTGTTAAAAAAACGCTTATGCTTTGGGAAAACGTGGTAGCCAACGAGAAAAAGAATATAACTCCTTATTCGGGCGATGCGAAATACACCATCAACTCATTGTTGCTATATGAATTTAACGTTATAAAAAAATATCTTCTCGAAATGCTCGAATACGATGAAGACACCATAGACGTATATAACAAAATCAAAGAAAAATTTGAAAACATACCCGATATACCTGCGGAACTCGTTCCCGAAGATTCCGTTTTCAAGGAGTTTATCGGTTAAAGAGGTTGAAAAATGAAAATACTTTTTGAAAAAGCAAACATACTGTTCCACGACGGCACGTCGATGAAAAATGCGTATCTTCTTACAGACGGCGCGAAAATCGCGAAAATTTCCGCAGAAAAGCCCGAAGGCGGGTTTGACAGAGTTGTCAACTGCGAAAAGAAGATGCTTTGCCCCGGGCTTTACAACTGCCACGCGCATTCGCCTATGTCCATTTTCCGCGGATATGGCGAAAACCTGCCGCTGGACCGCTGGCTCTCCGAAAAAATCTGGCCTGCGGAAGATAAACTTTGCGACGCTAACGTGCGCCTCGGCTCTATGCTTTCGATTGCGGAAATGCTCAAAAACGGTATAGTTTCTTTTTCGGATATGTACTTTTTCTCTGAAACAACGGTCAAAACGGTTATAGAAAGCGGCATTAAAGCGAACGTGGGCAGATGTATCACGGCTTTCGACCCCGCAATAACGGCGGAAAGCGACAGCCGCTTTAACGAGGGAGTGGAGCTCCACAAAGCGTACCACGGCGCGGCAGAGGGCAGGGTGCGCATAGATATGTCTATCCACGCGGAGTATACGACGGTGGAAAGCACCTGTCGCTACGTTTCCGATTATGCCGCAGAGCACGGTTTGGGTATGCAGCTCCACCTTTCCGAAACGGCGAAGGAGCACGCAGAGGGCATAGCCAGAAGAAACGGCAAAACCCCGGCGGAATTTTTCCTTGAAACGGGCGTTTTCCGCGTGCCTACAACGGCGGCACACTGCGTTCACGTTTCCGATGATGATATAAAAATTCTCGCCGAAAACGGCGTGAGCGTGGCGCACAACCCCGCCAGCAACTTAAAGCTCGGCTCCGGCATTATGCCGCTTACAAAGCTTTACGATGCGGGTGTTAATATAACGCTCGGCACAGACGGCTCTGCCTCCAACAACACGCTCGACATACTTAAAGAGGCATACCTCGCTGCGCTTTTGCAAAAAGGCACGACGGGCGACACGGCGAAGTTTTCTTCCGCCCCTTTTGTTACAATGGCGACGGTAAACGGCGCAAAAGCGCAGGGAAGAGCGGGCGCAGGCGTAATAGCCGAGGGCGCCCCTGCCGACATTATACTCATAGACCTCAATGCTATAAACACGATGCCGTATTTCGACCTTGCGGACACGTTCCTTTTTGCGGCAAATTCCGCGAACGTCTGCCTTACTATGGTAGACGGCAAAATTCTTTATGAAAACGGCGTGTTGCTTACCATAGACGAAGAAAAACTCAAACACGATTTTGCAAAAATGACGGCAGAGTTTTACAGAGATATGTAAAAACGATTTTTTTAAAGCAATAAATTCGCCCGAAAGGGCGATTTTATTGCTTCAACTGATAAAGAGGTATTATTTTGAACACTCAAAAAAGAAAAGAACCGAGAATGTTCACGGGTGTGCTGCTGCTTACGCTCGCGGGCGTGGCGGAAAAAATTCTCGGCGTTATACTTAAAATTCCGCTCTCGGGCTATCTCGGCTCGGAGGGTATGGGGTATTTTAACTCCGCATACAATATTTTCAGCACGTTCTATACCGTTTCAGTTACGGGTTTGCCAATTGCCACGTCCATAATGGTTTCAAAAAGCCGTTCGCGCGGCAGAAAGCTGGAAGTGAGCCATATTTTCCGCGTTTCGCTCCTGCTTTTCCTTATAGTGGGCATCATCGGCTCGGGGATAATGTTCTTCGGTGCAGACACGATTGCAACGCTCATAGACAAAAACAATAATTCGCCGTATTGCATACAGGCGATTGCACCTATACTTCTGCTCATATGTGTCTCAAGCTCCATTCGCGGCTTTTTCCAGGGGCACCAGAATATGCTCCCCTCTGCCGTTTCAGAGTTTTTGGACGCCTTCGGCAAATGCGCTCTCGGTATATTTTTCGGCGGATATGCCGTGACACACGGCTATTCCGTGGAGGTTTCCGCGGCGGCGGCTATTGCGGGCATAGTTATAGGTCACCTCTTTGGTATGGGATTTCTCATTATAGCGAAATGCGTAGCAAAGCCCGATTATTCCTACCTCGGAATAGAAATCGACGAGCAAAACACAGAAAGTTACAGAAGTATTTGCAAAAAAATGCTTCTTATAGCTGTTCCAATAACGCTTTCTTCGCTTGCGCTCGGGCTTACTTCCACGATAGACACGTTCACGATTATGAACGTGCTTAAAACGGATAATGCGATGGGACTTTACGGCGATTATACCACACTTGCCGTTACGCTCTACCGCTTGCCGCACGCGCTGATTGTGCCGATTTCTTCTTCGCTCACGCCTGCGCTTGCCGCAGCTATAGCTTCGCGCAACGAAAAGAAAATAAAAGTAACGCTTTTCTCCGCGTTCAAAATAACGGCGGTGCTTTCCATTCCTTGTGCCATAGGTATGGGTGTGTTGGCGCGCCCCATAATCTCGCTCATTTTCGGCAGAAGCTATTCTGCGGAAATTATAGGGCAGACGGCGCCGCTTCTTTCCGTGCTTTCCGTGGCGACGTTCCTTATGGCTATGCTGACAATCACGTCTTCCGTGCTCCAATCCTACGGCAAGCAGAATTTGCCCGTTATTTCTATGTCCTGCGGCACGGTTGTAAAACTCATTCTCAACATAGTGCTTATTTCAAACTTCGGCATAATAGGCGCGCCCATTGCGACGGCGGCGAGCTACTTTGTGATGGTGGCGCTCAACTTTATATTCGTTATAAAATATTCCGATATAAACGCGGGCATTTTCAAGGCGTTTTTGCCGCCGCTGCTCGCTATGATTTGCTGTGTGCCCGTTACCGTCGGCTCGTTTATGCTCTATGCGAAATTTTTGCCGAGCGAAGCGCTTGCCACCATTCTTTCCGTGCTCACCACGGCGCTTGTATACCTTTTTGCGCTGTTTATAACGAAAGCGTTCACAAAAGACGATATTATGATGCTCCCGAAAGGTCAGAAAATATATAAGAAACTCGTACAACTTAAACTTATGGAATGAAAATATGAAACTGAAATTTGATAAAAGGGGGAAAACACAACCCGACCCGTTCATTTTTCGCGATGACAACGGAAAACTCTATCTCTATGCCACGGGCTTTCGCGGGGTGCAGGCCTATTCTGCAGACAGAATAGACGGCGTGTGGCATTACGAGGGAATGGTGCTCCGCATTCCGCGCGGAAAGCGCTATTGGGCACCGAGTATGCTGAAACACGAGGGGAAATATTACCTCTATTTTTCCTACCACGTGCCGCGAATGTTCGAGCATATGCACGTTGCCGTGAGCGACAGCCCGCTCGGCCCGTTTACGAATATTACAAAACTTTACGAGCGTTTTACAATAGATTCGCACGCCGTAAAAACAGAGGCGGGGCTTTTTCTGTTCTATGCGGAAAACAACGAAAACTGCGGGCGTGCAGGCACACGCGTGTTTGTGGATAAACTGCTCGACCCGTTAACGCCTGCGAACTTTTGCAAAGAGGTTGTTTCCCCTACTCGCGACGAGGAAATAACGGGTGAGCGCGAGGGCAAACCCTGGCACACGGTGGAAGGGCCTTTCTACATTCGCAAGGACGGCTGGCAATACGTTATGTACAGCGGCGGCGCTTTCACCGACGATACATATCACATAGGTTACGCTGCGGCGAAAACAGACGAAGAAGAGCTTACGAAAATCGAATTCGAAAAATTCGCGCCTGTTGGAGATTTTCGCCCTGTTATGGCGACAAACGAGCGTGAGGAGGGTGTGGGCCACCACAGCGTTATAGAAATAGACGGCGAGTTTTACGCTGTTTACCACGCGCGCGATATCGGAAAAAGGCAAGAAAGCGACTACAAAGAGGTGCGCACTGCGCGCTTCTGCAAGCTGAAAGTGGAAAATGGCGTGATTACTGCGGAACAGGAATAAATTGCAGCGTCATTTTCTTCTCCACCGCGTTTTCGGCGGTGCTTTTGCCGGGAAGATGTACAGAATGTACGAATATAAAAAAGTGTGCAAAAGCACACTCCGCGCGTTGTCATACTGAGCGAAGCAGACCGAGATTCCGCCTTCGGCGATTTTGCCAAAGCAAAATTTCGACTGCGGGCTTCGCCCTACGCTCAGAATGACAGCGGTCTGCGTAGTC
>JAFTOK010000056.1 GCA_017463815.1 Clostridia bacterium
ACATTATTATAGCACTTTCATTACAAGAAAGCAACAATTTGACAACAAAAAAACCACGCAAAATTTTTAATTTTTTACGCGGTCTTTCGTTTCTTATTCGTAACAGTTAATCTTATAAACGCCGTCTATTTTTTTCGTGCAGGTGATTTTTCCAAAATCGTGCACGAGAGCGCTTACCATAAACGCGAGCGGATTTTTTGCTCTGCCGCGCAGTTTTGCCGCTTCGTCAAGCACAAGCATAGTGTGTGCCCACACGTCGCCTTCGGCGTGGTGCTTTGGCGGCTGCGGTATACCGATGAGCTTGTTCAGCTCCTCGAAAAACGGCGAAAGCTTGCCGAAGATGCGCAGGTTTTCAAAGAAAACAGAGGGGTTTTCTGCTTTTAAAAGAGCTTTTTTCGTTTCTTCCCATACTCTTTCTTTGGGAAGGGCGGAAATGTCCATTTTTTGGCAAAGCTCGGCAGTTTCGGTTGCTATACTGAAGCCGAAACGCGAAGCAAACTGTGCCGCGCGGAACACACGCAATGGGTCTTCGGCAAAAGAAGCATCGCAAACGTGGCGAATCACGCCGTTTTCAAGGTCGTGTTTTCCGCCGAAATGGTCGATTATTTCGCCTGTGAGCACATTCTGCATAAGTGCGCCTATGGTAAAATCGCGTCGCTCCGCCGCCTTTTTCGTGCCGATAAACGGGTCTACGTCTATGGTGAAATCGCGATGGCCTCTGCCTGTGGCGGTTTCTTTGCGCGGCATAGCTATGTCTACAGAGCTTCCGCTAAGGTTATATACGCCAAAACTTTTGCCGAATTCCAGGCGTTTTCCTATGTTATCCAATATATTTTCGAGCGTTTCGGGCGTTATACCGTGAACCTCTATGTCTATGTCTTTGTTTTCTATATTCAAAAGGGCATCGCGGACGTATCCGCCCACAAAATACGTTTCGCCGCCGCACGATTTTACAGCGGAGGCAATTCTGAGCGCAAGGTTATAATCCTGTTTTTCCATAATTTTAAGATTTTAATTTATATATGATTTTTCCTTTTTCTACTGTGCGGCGAAGTATTTCTTCTCCAAGCATTTCATCTATGATTCTCTGCGTTTGCTCGCTGTCTGTGCCGAGAAGCACGGCGAGCTCCGCTTCACTCGCGAATATATATTCTGTAAGGAATGTTATTACGGCTTTTTTCTGCGTAGGCTCGCCTGCGGCTTCGGCACTTGTGGCGCACTCAACCATTTCGCGAACTTCTGCGGGTTTACAGCGGTAATCGCCCTCTCCGTTTCGTCTGTACGTGCCTGTGAAAGGGTCGTTTCCTATATATACGGGCTGTTCGTCGGGCAGGGCACGCGGTATGCGTATGGCAATGATTTGCTTGCCCTTGATTACTTCCACCGTAACGTTTTCTTCCTTTAGGATATTTACACTTACTTTTTTCGGGTCGTTCATTATATCCCAAAAATCTGCTATAATCCATTCGGGGCTGGGGAGGTCCACAACGTGAAAAGAGCCGTCGCGTTTTTCCTCTACTCCGAGCAAAATTATGCCGCCGAGCGTGTTTGCAAAAGCGGAATAAGTTTCCCATATACTTTCGGGAAGCCCGCCCAGCGCCTTTTTAGCTTCTATTCTGTTGTTTTCTCTATAATGTTCTATGTGTGAAAAATCTATCATAAGAGCCCTCCAAACCGTGTATATAATAAGTATAACACAAAAATCCGCCATAAATCAATAGCGAAGAAAAAATGCTTCCCGTAAGAGAAGCATTTTTGTTTTATAACATATAAGATTTTATAAAGAGTGATTACCTTCGGCGTATTTTTTAGCTTGAAGATTGAACATATATGCGTATTTGCCGTCTTTTGCCATAAGCGCTTCGTGCGTGCCTTGCTCTATAAGCTTTCCGCTTTCAAACATATAGATTTTATCTGCGTGACGTGTAGTTGAAAGGCGGTGGGAGATAAACACAACGGTCTGCGCTTCTGCCGTTTCAAGTATGCTGTGGTTTAAATTGTATTCCGAAATCGGGTCGAGGGCGCTGGAGGGTTCGTCCATTATGAGCAAATCGCAAGGCCGTGCAAATACACGCGCGATTGCCACCTTTTGCGCTTCGCCGCCCGAAAGCTCTGTGCCTTCCGAGGAAAATTCGCGTGTAAGCTCTGTTTCCACACCGTTTTCGAGCGTGGCGAGCTTTTCTGAAAACGCACTTTTTGAAAGAGCCGAAAGTACGGTTTCTTTCTTATCTTCGGAGTATTCATCGGCAAGCACGTTTTCGGCAATTGTAGAAGCGAATATTTTATAATCTTGAAATACAGTACCTATGCACGCGCGATATGCTGCAAGGTCATATTCTTTTATATTTCTGCCGTTATAAAGTATTTCTCCCGATGTTGGGTCATACAACCGCATAAGCAATTTTATGAGTGTGGTTTTGCCCGCTCCGTTGTAGCCTACAAAAGCCACTTTATCTCCTTGCTCTATTTTGAAGTTTATATCCGAAAGAATTTCTTCCTCGCCATAGGCAAAATGAAGCCCTCGCACCTCTAAGCTGCGGAACGCTTCGGGGGTAACATCTCCGCTTGTCAGTTTCGGCTCATACGCCAGAAACGTACGAAGTTTATCCACGTACAATGCGTGTTCTTTGGATTTGACGATTCTGTCCATAAGGTCGCGCAAGAGCCAGGAAAGGCGCCAGACCGTATTTACGCCTGCGGCAAAATCGCCAAGAGCAATACTTTTTGTAACGAGAAGCTCATAAAGCAAAAAGAGCATAACGGCACCATCTGCCACGTTCATCATAATCCAGGTGGCTATGGAAAGGAAATATCGCTTTTTTGCATATTTTCTTACGACGCCTTTCTTTTCTTCTATCGTTTTTTCATATTCCGAGAGCAGATTTTCAGAAACGTGCGTAAGACGGATTTCCTTTGCGCAATCGGCAAGGCGGAACATACGGTTTATATAATCCGTTTTTCTGTCCAGCGGGTTGAAGTCGAGCGCACGCGCGTGGTCTACCTTTGCTTTTTGCATTTGCAAAACAATGCGTATTACCGTGAAAGCAAGAATTATTACCGCCAAAAGCGGGTGTATTGTAACAAGCACGGTGGTTACGAGCAGGGAAGCAACAATGCGGTTTATGAGCTTGCCGAGGTCGTTGAGCTGTTTGTTTATTCGCCCGTCAGATTCGTTTATAGACCAAACGAAATCGTTATAGAACTCCGGGTTGTCGTAGCAGGCAAGGTCAAGCTCGCGCGCTTTTTCAAAGAGTTTTGAATGGATTCTGTATTGAAGCTTCTTTTGCTCCAAACCGTTCTGCACCTTCCAATACCAATAGTGGAAGAGCCAGAATACGGCGTAATATGCCGCCATAAAAATTATTATCTTTATTACCTTTTCAAAGGGCTCGTTTCTGCCGAGCATATCGAAAAGTATTTTTGTGTAATATACGTCAACGGCATTGTTCACACCCCATAAAACTCCCTCCAAAACGCAAAGTGTTACGTAAAGCGGGGTATACTTCCACGCAAGTTTCAAAAGAAAAATGTTATTTCTGAGTATGGCGCCCGTTTTTATTTTCTTTTCATTATTTTGTGTGTTCATCATTCCGCCTCCGTTTCTACGTAATTTTCGGCTTGCTTGCGGAACATATCGGCATATTTGCCGTTCAGCGCCATAAGTTCTTCGTGCGTGCCGCACTCTGCAACTTCGCCGTTTTCAAGCAAATATATGCGGTCTGCCATAACAGCCGAGGAAAGCCTGTGCGAAATGAAAATCATACCGCAATTTTTGCAGGCCTCCATCATATTCTGGTACATTTCGTGTTCCGCGATTGGGTCGAGCGCGCTTGTGGGTTCATCGAGAATAACGAACATATTCTCCTTTGTGAAGGCGTGCGCTATGGCGAGCTTTTGCGTTTCGCCGCCGGAAAGCACTTCGCCGTTTTTATCAAATTCACGCGTGAGTATTGTATCTGTACCGTGCGGCATTTCCGAAACTCGCTCGCTTGCGCCCGATTTTTCGAGAGCGTAGCGAACTTTTTCTTCATCACCGTTTTGCGTTGGGCGCAGTAATACATTTTCTGAAACAGAAAGCGAAAAAACGTGAAAATCCTGGAAAACGGCAGAAAAAGATTCGCGGTATTCCTCTACGGAATAGCGGCGGATGTCCTCGCCTGCGAGCGTTATTTTGCCCGACGTGGCATCATACAGTCGGAGCATAAGTTTTACAAGCGTGCTCTTGCCGGCGCCGTTATGGCCCACGAGAGCGATTTTCTCGTTCTCGCCGCATTTTATGTTGATGTGCTTTAACACATCTTTTTCCGTGCCGTCATAGCGAAAGCTTACGTCGCAAAGTTCAAGCGCGCCTTTTTTCAACGGAATGTGATTTTCCGCCGTCTTGATTTTGGGTTCATAATCGAGAAAGTGGCGCAGGTTTTCTATGTAGAGCGCGTGCTCCTCAAACGCTATAAAGCTATCGGCAGAGGAAAAGATGCTCCAAGAGAGAATGGATATTGCGCTTATTACCACGAGGCAATCGCCATAAAGCATATTTCCCGTGGCAAGTGTCTGGTAAACCGCATAGCCCGTAGCGCCGAGCGTGGCAAAAACGCTTATGAAAATTTCTATAAGGTAGTTCCACGCCGCGGAACGGAAACCGTATTTGCGAATTATTTTTTTCGCTTCTTCTATGGCTTCGCCAAAGCGGCGGAACATAACCGAGTGTATTCCCGTAAGGCGCATTTCTTTGGCATATTCCGAGAGGTAAAATGTGCGGCGCGTATATTCACATTTTCTGTTTGCCACAACACTTTCCGTATACTTATCAAAATCTGTTTGCTTGCTCTGTTTTACAAAAAATATCGCAAACAAAGGGAAGATTAGGAAAAGCAAAAGTATGGGGTCGATTGTAAGCAGAAGCGCCGCATTTGCCGCAAGGCTTATACCTTGGTAGACGACCATAGAAACGGAATTTGCCACTTTGTCGGCGCGCGATGTTGTTTCATTCAGCGCTTTTACGTATTTGTCGTAAAAATCGGGGTTTTCGTAGCACGCAAGCTCCACCTTTGCCGCCTTGCGGTATACAAGCTTCTGGAAAAATCTTGCCGCATTTTGGTAGAATATGCCCGAATATATTTCGTACCAAATGCACTTTACGGCAATCAGCGCTATATTAAGCAGGCACATTCCTATAACCATCGGCATAAGCGCGGCTATATCTTTGCCTTCTTCAATACCGTTTACAACATAGCGCAGCAGATACTGCCAGGAGAAAAATTCCACAATGGATTCTGCGGCGAAAACCGCTATTTCTATGGCGATTCTGCCCGGAGAGGCTTTGTGCAGCAGCTTCAGCATAAAAACGTTGTTTGAACACGTTCGGCGCAAAGAAAGTTTTTCTTTCTTTTGCTTTGTTTTGCTCATAATTTAAGGGTCCTTTCCGAAAAAGTTTGATTTTACTATTGAAACAGCATATTCCAATAATATAGTGTCTTTAGAAACGATTTGGTTGGCACGAAATCAAAAATTTTCATAAAAATTTGAATTTTTACGCAAAAAAATGCGGCGTGAAAAATCACACCGCAAGATTGTGAGCATAATATTCATTTGTTGGAACGCATCTGCAACAATGTAGCGGGCAACCACCGCTTTTATTCGTCCGTCTATAGGATACTACAAGTTATAGCGTTTGTCAAGTATATTATGGAATTATTTTCCGAATTTCTTTTTCACTTCCGCCATTTTACCGCAGGTCATACTCGCCTCGGAACATTTGCCGCGCAAGCAAGCGGGCCCTGCGTTTTTGAAGAGCAGGGGAGCGGCTTCTTTAACGAGCAGGAGCATCTGCGTGGCAAGCTCGCGTATTTCCCACTGCGCACGGTTACAGCAACGGAGAGTAAAGAAGTTATAAAGCGAGCGCACGTTCATTGTCATAATAATTCTCGTGTCGCAAGCGTTGGGCAGGACGAAGCGCGCATCTTCATTTGCCATCTTTTCTGCCGCTTTAACGGCGTCTTTTTCGCTCTTGCCCTCTTCCATAAGGCGTTTTGTGTGCGCTTCTTTGAGGATTGTCTGCAAATGCTCGTAGTGGCGCGCGTCCTCTTCCATAGCGGCGATAAATTCCGCTTTCGCCTCGGGTATAGCTTCTATTTCTGGGGGAGTTATGTACTCAAAATTGCATTTGGAAACATAGCGCTGGCTCTGAACGGAGTAGGATGCTATTCTGTGGCGCGTGAGCTGCGCGAGGAGCGCGCGTGAAACGCCCTCTATGCCAAACGTGAAGCTCGCGTGTTCCACGGGGCTTTCGTGCCCGAGCGTGGTAAGCATATCGAGGAAGTTTTCCGTTTTTTCGGGTGTGAGCCCTTCAAGGAGCGTATCTATATCGCTTTTGGCGTAACAAAGCTTTGCCGCCGCAGCAACGATTTTGTCGGCATCGGGTGTGTAAGCAAGGAGTTCTACTTTCATTATTTTATACCTCATTTTGTAATTTGATGTGTTTTTTAACAGATTTGATAAATTTGGGCAAGCGCACCATTCTCACTATGCGGCGCGGTTCGCGAAGCAGACGGTAGAGCCATTCGGCGCGAAGCTTTATAAAAAGTTTCGGTGCGCGGTGTGTTTTGCCCGCATAAATATCAAGGCTGCCGCCAAGGCAGGCGATAAGTTTCGGTGCGGTGAGCGCGCCCCTGTTTTCGCAGGCCCATTGTTCCTGCGCAGGCGCGCCGAGGCAGACAAAAAGTATATCTGCGCCGCTTTCGTTTATTTTGGCAATAATGTGCGCGTTTTCTTCGCCCTCGCGGTTAAAATACCCGTCGTGTACCCCCGCGATTTTGAGCGTAGGGAATCGAGAAGTGAGTTTTTTCGCAGCTTCCTCTGCCACACCTGCTTTGCCTCCCAAAAGAAAAAGGCTTTTGCTGCATTCTGCGGCGCGGCGGGCGATTTCCTCGCCAAATTCCACACCGGCAACTTTTTCGCGCAGGGGCGTGCCTAGTTTTTTTGCCGCCCAAAGCGCACCCTCGCCGTCGGGCAGGATAATCTGCGCGGAGAGCACGGCTTTCTTTACATTCGGTTTTTCAAGGCAAAGCTCCAAGATTTCCGCATTGGGAGTTACCGCAAGCGCCTGTGTGCCGTTTTCAATATAGGAAAAAGCCAAATCTGTGGCTTCTTTTTTTGTGACGTTATCGAAATGTATGCCGAGAACGTTTATTTTTTGCATTACTTACCGCCAAATAGAGTTTATACGTTTATAGTGTACCATAAATGGTGAAAAAAATCCATAGAAGTGCTAAAAAAATGCGAATTTTTTTTGAAATTAACGCAAAAATGATTTACAATATTTTTTTTCTGTGATATAATCTATAAAATAGCAATAATAATATTCTTAAATAAAAGGATTTATATTAAAATGAGAATTAAAACTATCGTTGATAGATACTATGGCACCAATTGCTATATCGTTTGCGACGAGAAAAGCAGGATGTGTGCAGTTATCGACCCTGCCGCAGATTTTGTGGCGGAAGAGGTAAAAAGGCTCGGTTTTACCCCCTCGTTCGTTTTGCTCACGCACGGGCATTTTGACCATATTTGCGGGGTGGATTCATTTCTTGCGGAGTATAACGTGCCTCTCTATATCCACGAAAACGATGCGGAAATGCTTACGGACGGCTATAAAAACGCTTCTTCCTTGCTTGTGGGCGGTGGCGTTACGGTAAACGTAACACCGAAAACTCTTTTGCAAGGCACCCGTATTTCGCTCGGCGAGCTATCTTTTCGCGTGGAGCATACCCCGGGGCACACACGCGGTTGCGTGTGCTACTTCTGTGGAGATGCTGTTTTCACGGGCGATACGCTCTTTGCTTTTGACCGCGGCAGAACAGACCTTTACGGCGGCGACGAGCAGACGATAGTTGAATCTATACAAAAATTACGGCCTATGCTCGCAGGGAAGACAATTTACCCCGGGCACGGACCTGCACGAACATTTTAACGATGAATTTAAGTTTTGGAGGACAATATAAAAATGGATTTTAATCATCTTGCCGAATTACTTTTTCCGAATATAAAAGAAACACCCGAAGATATGGAAAAAAGATTTCCTCGCAGAGAACTGCCTGACGGCGCTGTGGTTTCCCGTTTTGCGCCCAGCCCCACAGGCTTCGTTCACTTCGGCGGCCTTTTCCCCTCTACGGTTGCGGAACGCTTGGCACACCAATCGGGCGGTGTTTTCTACCTTCGTATAGAAGACACAGATGCAAAGCGCGAGGTTGAGGGCGCGGCAGAAGGACTTATAAAAACGCTTGCCACATATGGCATAAACTTCGATGAAGGTGCAATACTCGACGAAAGCGGAAAAATTTCCGATAAAGGCGCATATGGCCCCTATAAGCAGAGCCAGCGCGGC
>JAFTOK010000057.1 GCA_017463815.1 Clostridia bacterium
GGGGATTAAACCAAACTTTCAACAAGTTCTTCAAGGCCGTTGATTGCATCAACTTCATCGGGACCGTCAGCAATAATTGTGATTGTTGTGCCGGATGTGATTCCCATAGAAAGAACGCCGAGAAGGCTCTTTGCGCTGATACGGCGGTCATCTTTCTGAATCCAAATAGAGCTTTTAAAAGAATTTGCCTACTGTATGAAGAATGTTGCAGGTCTTGTATGAAGACAAACTCTGTTTTTGATGGTGATGTCGCGTGAAATCATTTTATTTCTGTTTCTCCCGTGAAATCCTATACTGAAATAGACGGATTTATTTTTTATTATAAAACATTATAGCAAATTGTTTGAATAAAATCAATACTTTTTTAAAAATAGTATAGGTTTTTTTCAAAAAATGTCCGTTTTTTGCGAACATAGGGGAGCTTTTGTGTTCTGCAGGCGGTTATTGTGCCTCTGCTGGGGTTATTGCAGAGGTAGAGCTCGATGTTTCAGGTGAAAATTCTTTTATGGAATTAACCTCAAACGTCATTTCACGCGTGTTTGTATAAAGGCGCACCGTTTCGCCGACGGTGAGAAGCTTCGTGCCGTCGAGGTAAAAACCTTTGTCCGTTTTCTCGCAAGTGAGAATAATTGTGCCCGTAACCGTTTTTTTGCCGGGAACTTTTGCTTCCACAAGCTCGCCGTTCTCATTATATGCATATTCCGTCATATCGGAAACGGTGAATTCTTTGATATACCCCACTTCCGCATTGGTTTCGACATAATACAGCTTCGCTTTTTCGGAGAGAGAAATGTTTTCCGCGGCGACACCGTTTACGCGGAACGTAACTTCCACACGGTATAGTTCTTCCTCGGCGCCGAAAATATTATATATTCGCAAACCGAGTGCGGCTATTATAGCCACGATAATTATGAGTATTACAACGTCGGCTATATTGAAGCGCGGCTTGCCCTGAATGTTTTTTTGCTCTGTGTTTCTGTTCACTTTCGGTATCCTTTCCTGCGGCGTATGCGCAAAGTTACTTAGCTTAAGCTGAAGGCGGTTATATAGCTTTCCGCAGCAAAATTATCGCTTCTTATATTCAGCGGCGAACCTATTGTTATACGCTCGGAATCGAGGTATGCCACACCGCGGCTGTCGAGCTTGGTTTTTGCCGTGAGAGTTATATAAACGTCGTAAAAGCCCTTGCGTTCGTTCTGCTCCAGCACGTATTCGCCCTCTGCCGCGCCGGCGAGCGCCTTTTCTCCGTTTTCTTTTGTGGGCAATTTTTCCACTTTCGTTATCGTGCCGATGTAGTTCAGCGTGGCGGAATTAAGCATTTTTTCGCCTGTGGTGAAGGAGGAAATATATTCCTCTTCCACGCCGGAAATGCAGATGGTATAGGTGATGTTCTTTTCGTTTCTTTCGGCGTATATCGTGCCGCTTTCACGAAGCACGAAGAATACTATGCCGAAAATAAGCGCAAGCAGAATAAGAACAACGAAAGTGTCCACAATATTGAATTTGTTTTTCCTCGTGTTATCCATAGTGTGAAAATCCGTTTCTCGGCGGGAGTTTTGTTTTTGTAGCTTCCCGACCGCCGTGCGGGAAAGTGTTTAATCGTTTTTCGGAGTTGTTTTAGCCATAGAAAAATTTCCTGCGTTGCTCGTCTTCACTAATGTAGAATACGGTAATGGCGAGCCCGAGCATTATCCAGAAAAAGAGGTATATTTTGTAGTTGTACCATACGTAATCCGTAAATCCCTGTACAAGGAATGCCGCTATGGCGCACATAAATCCGGTGGCGAGGGTGCGGTCTTTCGCGTTTATCGTGCGGTGTATATACGCGAATGTGTGGCTGAAGAATGCAAAGCAAAGCACCAAAAACGCAACGAGTGCGAAAGCGCCCATTTCGGAAACTATTTGCAGGTACAGGCTGTGCGTGTGCGGCGCCGTTTGCGTTCCCGCAAGGGCATATTTCGGGAATACGGCGGCAAAAGCGTCTTCGCCTATGCCTATGCCGAAAATGCCGTTTTCGCGGAACATATTGAATACGCCCTTCCAGATATTCAGGCGATACATCGTTGAAGAATCCGCCGTGTCGCCGATGCTTAAAATTCTGTCTATTATATTTTGGTTGAGAAGGAAGGTTGCACCGAGCGCAAGCGCGGGCGAAAGAAGTATTATACCCGCGAGAAATTCGTGACTTTTGAAAAGAATGAATATTATTACAGCAAAGGTAAAGCCCAGCCACGCCCCGCGCGACCAAGTGAAAATCAGGCAGCAAGCGCACGTCATAAACACGAAGAAGTATGCACACTTTTCCTTCAGGTTTTTCGTTGCGATGAAGAAAGCGAAAATTACGGGAAGAACAAGTATAAGATATTCGCCGAGAACGTTGGGGTTTTCAAAAGTGGAAACCGCGCGCCCGGGTATGCCCGCAAACATAGCGGTATCCTGCCATACGGTGGAAACGTCGCCCACGAAATATTGGAAAATTCCTATAGCGGCGACAAGCAACGCGGAAATGTTGATGGAAGCCGCGCAGGATTTGAGCAGAATTTCCGTTCTTACCGTGTTTTTTACTATGAAGTACATAAATAAGAAGCAAAGGTAAACAAGCATCTTCGGCACGGAAGAAGCTATATCCACGGATATCGTGCCGCCCGCCACGATAAAGATGGAAAATACAGATACCCAGATATCTATACCATCAACGCGAACAACGCGTTTTCTGCGGAAACATTTAAGCGAAAAAGAGAGCAAAGTGGCGCATACGAGCCATACAAGCCACATCGTTGGCACGAAGGGCAGGGCAAAAAGTATTATGGAAACACCTGCTTCGGGTGAACAAAGCACGATTATTATGACCACTGCCGCGCACATTACGGTGATTATTTGGGAAGGAACGAAGAAGAAGGAAAGCGCGCCGAAAAGTATGCCGAAAATAACGGCGACACCGGCGTTCATACCCGTGTGCTTTTCATATTCTGCCGGCGGAATTTTGCGCAAGCGCAGGCAATCGAAAAGAATACTGCTGAGAATAACGCTTTCGTTGATGATGCCTATGAGCGGTTTCTTCACAAATATAAGCAAAATAGAAACTACTATAAAGCAAAGCGAGGTCATAAGCGGGTTTATGAGGGTTACTATACCGTCCCACGTTATTTGTGTTACGCGGAAGGCAAAGTTTTTCAGTATGAGCATAAGCGCAGAGGAAAAACCGAACGTTATGCCGAAAAGCGCCGCTATATTAAGCTGACAGGCGAGTATGCCCCATTTTATTTTATCGAGTACCAGGCAAAAAAGGCTTTGCTCGTACAGGCGCGAGATTTTGAAGCTAAGGGTCTTTTTAGGTTCGGCTTTGATTTTCGGTTTGCAGAAATTCACTATTTTAGAACGAGAAAACCACGCCGCCATACGGTCGTAAGAGGTGAAAATGAAGGCGAACATACTTGCGGATATTTTTTTGTAAACGGCACCCGTAACGGCGCACAGCCAGGTTATAATGATGCTTTTTGCAAAAAAATCGTTTATTGCACGCAAAGGCTTTCTTTTGCCTGCCATATTCGGTTCACCTCTTTTCTTTTTCGGAGCCCAAAAACCCCATAATATATATACATATTAAATATATCACAATTCCGACTATAAAAACAATAGATATTTTCAAAAAAATTGCAATAGTTTCGGGAAAAGATGAAAAAAACTCTGTTTTTTGCGCCAAAAATGTCATCGCGGCGGTGCAGAGCGCGAAAGCGGGGGCGAGAAGCGGCATTTTGCGCACCCATTTTGCACGGAAAGTTTCGGGGAAATTTTTGGCGGCGAAGAAAAGGAGCGAAAGCGCTTGCGCCCAGACCGCCGCCGAAAACGCGGCGCATATGCCCGAAAGCCCGCCGCCGAAAGCGAGAGAAAGCGTGTTGCCGAGCAAGCAGACGAGTATTGCCAAAAAAGACGAATACATAGGCACGGCGTTTTTGCCGTCGGCGAAAAACGCGCGCAATAGAATTTCCGCCGCGGCGCAGGCTGGCATAGAAAAGGAAAGTATTTTCAGGGCGGACGCACAAGCCGCCACAAGCTCCGTGCCGAATTTTCCGCGCCCGTAGAGGAGCAATACGCCGTCCTGCGCGAGCGAAAACACGGCGGCAAAAACGGGAAGTGTTATGGCTGTAATGGCGAAAAGCGCACGGGAGAGCTCTTTTTGTGCGCCCTTGCGCTCACCGCACGCAAAAAGGCGCGAAAGCTTCGGGAAAACGAAGTTTCCCACGCCGTACACCGCCACCCCCGATATTATCGTATAGATGCCGCTCGCGTAATCGTACACCACAAACGCCGTATCGGAAACGAAAGAGGCAAAAAAAGCAGCTGCCAGCAAAAGCGCGGGGGAAAGCAGTGTGCCCGCCATTATTTTGGGCACACCCGCAAGGCACGCGCGCAAATCTTTGTTTGAAAAATTCGGTTTCGGGCGCGGCATCTGCTTTTTAACAGCAAGCGGCACGGCGAGCGTAAGAAACTGCAAAAACCACGAAAAAACGTATGCCGCCGCAAGCGCGTATACGGAAAAGTTTTTGCCCGCCAAAATAAGATAAGCCACCATAAAGGCGTTGGAGAGCGCGCTTACGGAAGCGGGCAGCAGGAAAGAGCCTGCCGACTGCAAAATGCCCGTGAGCGTGTATGCGCCCGCCGCAAAAACCGTCATAGGAAACATTATACGCAAAAGGCGCGCGGCAAGCGCGGCTGTGTCTTTGCTTATTTTCGGGGAGGAAACGGATATTATCTGCGGCGCGAAAATTACGCCGAGCAAGGCAAGCGCGGCGGCGGCGAGCAAAGCCGTGCCGAGAAATGCAGAGGAAAAGGCGCGCGCATTGCCCTCGTTTTCCGCTTTCGCCCTGTTGTATGCGGGGATAAAACACGCGAGAATGGCGGCGGAAAAGAGCAAATCAAAAAGGGCGCCGGGGATTTTGGAGGCGGCGGCAAAAGCCACAGCCTCCGCTGAATCGCCCAGCGTCCAAGCTAAAATCATACTGCGCAAAAGTCCGAGCGCCTTTGCAAAAAGGGTTGCCGAAATCATTAAAAAAATCGTAAAAGACGGTTTTTGCTTTTTTTGTTCCGTTTGGATTTTCCTCCTTTTGCGAATTTTAATGAATAATTTCGGTGTTCGCTTGTGCGAACGGAATTTATTCAAGCCCCAATTTCTTTTTGCGTTCTGCCGTGAGGCGCTTCGCTTCTTCCTCGCGCCATTTGTCTATGTTGCCGTGATGACCGCTGAGAAGCACGTCGGGCACTTTTCTGCCGCGCCATTCCACGGGGCGCGTATACTGCGGATATTCCACGGTTTCGCCGTCGGAAAAGCTTTCTTTTTCATAACATTCGGCGTTCGAAAGCACGCCTTCGAGCATACGGGAAACGCAGTCCACAAGCACGCAGGCGGGTATTTCGCCGCCCGTGAGCACGTAGTTGCCTATGGAAATTTCTTCGTCCACTATTTCGTCTATAAGGCGCTGGTCCACGCCCTCGTAATGCCCGCAGAGGATAACGAGGTTATCGTAATTTTTGGCGAGCTCCATCGCCTTTTTCTGCGAAAGAACTTCGCCTTTGGGTGACATATATATAACGTGCCTTTTTTCGCAGGAGTTAACCTCGGGTGCGGTGATTGCCGTGTAGCAATCGTAAATCGGAACGGGGCTCATAAGCATACCCATACCGCCGCCGTAGGGGGTGTCGTCCACTCGGCGGTGCTTATCCTTGGAATAGTCGCGTATGTTGTGCGCGTGCACCTCTATCGCGCCCGATTTTTGTGCCCTGCCGATAATGCTTTCGGAAAGCACGCCCGAAACGAGTTCGGGGAAAAGCGTCATAATATCAAAGCGCATATTTTACCTCCCCGAAAAATTATTCAAAAAAACCGTCTATGGGTGTGATAAATATGCCTTTTTCCGTGTCGCGCTCGGCAACAAACGCGGGCACGTTTGGTATAAGCGTCTGCTTTCCGTTTTCGTCCGTTATTTCGTAAACCTCCTGGCAGGTATACTGCAAAACATCGGTGAGCTTGCCGTAGACCTTGCCCGTGTTTTTGTCTATAACGGGGAGCCCCAATATGTCGCAGATGAGCACGGCATCTTCGGGAATATCGAGGTCTTCGCGGCGAACGAAAAGAACCTTGTTCTTATATTTTACCGCATCATCGAGCGTTTTAATCCCCGAAAGGGAACAAAGTATAAAATTTCCGTTTATAATACGCGGGTTTGATACGGCAAATTCTGTCTTGTTTTCGAGGTATACGCGTTTTACGGCGCAAAAATCTTCGGGGCTGTCGCACCAAGGGTCCACTTTAACCTCGCCGCGTACGCCGTGTGTGTTTATGATTTTGCCAATTTCGAGAAATTCTTTCTTTTCTGCCATAGCGGTCAATCCTTTACATAAATATATTTTTACAAAATAAAATGCCTTGTGAAGCTGTCTGCTTCACAAGGCACACTTTAGCTGCAATCAGCTTTTGAATTTGCGCTTTCTTGCTGCTTCGGATTTCTTTTTGCGTTTTACGCTGGGTTTTTCGTAATGTTCTTTTTTCTTAACTTCAGCAATTTTACCATCACGAGCAAACTGTCTTTTAAATCTGCGAAGAGCGCTGTCAAGCGATTCGTTTTCTTTAACTCTTACTTCTGCCATCTATAATCCCTCCCCTCGCATCGGTAAAATGCAAGAGAATCTAAAATTCTCTTTTGCCATTATACACAATTTGTTTGCGAATGTCAAGTACCAAAATGAAAAAATTAAAAATATTCCCGATAAATACATAGTTTTGCGAAAAAAGCGTTCCCGCGGAAACCTACAAATCTATACCCCTCGTTAATTTGTGCGATGTTTATACTTTGCGAAGTTCTCGCTTGCGCTCGAAGGGAGAGTGTCAAGTAGGAAAATAAAAAAATTAAAAATATTCCCGATAAATACATAGTTTTGCGAAAAAAGGTATGTGGCAAGGATATGCCATACCTGATTTTACATAAATTTATTGTCGTTTTGCCTGCGCGGCGCATAGAATGGCGATGAAAACAAAAAAGCTTATTTCGCCGTGTAAGCGATGTAAAAATACACAAAAGCGGCGAAGAAAGAAATTGATATGAACAAAAAATATTTTGCAGCCGCAAATACAGAAGCGGGGTTTCGCAGCCTTTTTGCCGAGGTTTTCTCCCCCGGCGAACTTTCCCGTATCTACATAATAAAGGGAGGCCCCGGCACGGGTAAATCCACGTTTATGTACGGAATCGCCTCGCTTGCGGAGGAGCGCGGGCTTGCTACGGAATATTACTACTGCTCTGCGGACACGGGCTCGCTCGACGGCGTGAAGATTCCCGCGCTGGGTGTAGCCGTGCTGGACGGCACCTCCCCACACACCAGCGACCCGCGCTACCCCGGCGCGTGCGAAACGATTGTAAACCTCGGGCAGAATTTCGACGTGGAAAAACTTCGCGAGCACAGGGCGCAAATCGAAGCGCTTACCGACGAATGCTCCGCCTGCTACAAAAGAAGCGCGCGTTTTCTGCGTGCGGCGGGTGAGGTGGAGCGCCTGCGCCTCGATTTGGCGGGCAAAACGTTCGATTTTGCCAAAGCTCGCAAAGCCGCACGACGTCTGCTTTCCCGCGCAAAACCCGGGGGCGGGGAATACCGCGAGCGCTATATTTCCGCGCTCGGCACGCGCGGCAGGGCGCACATACAAAACAGCGCCGAAAAAGGCGAAAAAATCGTGCAGATATGCGGCAAATACGGCGCAGAAAAACTTTTCCTGCGCGTGCTTTGCGAGCAGGCGCAGGCGTTCGGCTATACGCTTTTGCGCCACCCCGACGTGCTTCTGCACGATTATACAGAGGGGCTTTATATAAAGGAGCTGAAGACGCGCTATATCATAACGGAGGAAAGCGAAGAGCAAATAAACGCTATGCGCTTTGTAAACGCGGGTGTGCTCGCCGCAAACCGCGCCAAGCTCCGTTTTGCGGAAAAATGCTATACTTCCGTGCTGGACGGCGCGCTCGCGGAGCTTAGCGAGATGGGCAAGAAACACGACGAGCTTGAAAAATTCTACGTTTCCGCGATGGACTTTGAAAAGAGCGACGCTATGCGCGCACAGGTGGAAAAAGAGATATTTTCCGAATTGTTGTAAAGAAACGGCGCAAATAATTTTCCCCGAACGGTTGAAATTTGTTTCTTTATGTGATAATATAAAATAGTGACAAAAAACGGCGCAAAGCGCCCGGATGTTTAAAGGAGAAAAAAGTGAAAATATCCCTGATTATACCAATGTATAATGAAAAATCTATAATAGACGATGCTATTGCGACATTCGGGAGTTATATGAAAAGCCGTTTTGAGGAATGGGAGCTTATTTTTGTGGACGACGGCTCTGCCGACGGTTGTGAGGAGGCTGTGAAAGCCGTGTGCGACGAGCGCATAAAGCTCATTTCCTACAAGCCGAACCGAGGCAAGGGCTATGCCGTGCGCCAAGGTATGCTCGCGGCGAGCGGCGATATTGCCGTGTTTACCGATTGCGACAACGCATACGGCACGGAAGTTATAGGCAAAATTTACGAAATGTTCGAAAAAACGAATGCCGACATAATAGTGGGCTCGCGCAACCTTGATAAATCGGGCTACGAGGGTTACACGTTTTTGCGCCGAGTTGCCTCGAAAAGTTACATTCGCCTGATAAACATAATAGCGGGATTCGGTAAATACCACCTTTCGGATTCACAATGCGGCTTTAAGGGCTTCCGCACCGCCGCGGCGAAGAAGATTTTTGCAAATTGCGAGGTGGACCGTTTCGCTTTCGACCTGGAGGCGATTATGGTGGCGGGCAAATGCGGCTATAAATTCGACCAGATGCCCGTGAAAATCATCAACCACAGGGAATCCAAGGTGAACATTATGCGCGATGCTCTGCGTATGATTTCCGACGTGCGCAAAATGAAAAAAAGAGTAAAAAAATTGGATATATAACCGAAAAAATGCACTTGCTTTTCGCAAGTGCATTTTTGTTTATTTTCCGAAATTTTCTGCCGAATTTGCGTATGCCGTTTCGACCTGCTTATAGTTTAGCGCGTGGGCGTAAATTTTTGCATCTGCGAGCACGAAATTGCTCATCGGAAAATCCGTGCCCTTTCCGCCGCCGCCGATGTCTGCGCCGAAGCAGAACGCCGTGCCGATGGCTTCCGTGCCGTGTACGCCGACCTTGCCCGTATAAGAGCTGTTTGCCGCAAGCTCGCCGTTTATGTAAATAGCCGTAAACGTCTTGTTTGCGGTGCTGTCATAGAGCATCGTGCCTATAACGTGCGTGAGCTCTGTTTTGGAAGATGCTTTCGTGGCTTTTATGTTTATACTGCCCGAGCCGACGTATGTGAATAGGTACGGCACGCCGGCATTTTCCGCAAGACCCCAGCCGCCGGGGCTGTGCGTGCCGCAAACAACGCCTTGCGAGCCGCTCGGAGCGTAGTTTATATAAAGCGCTTCCACGGAAAAGCCCGTGGCGCTGTTATAGAAGTTTGTGAGCGTGGAGGCGGTGTAATCTTTGAATTTTACCACTGCGTGTTCACCGCTTTGGCTTACTTTGAGCGCGCCCACGGTTTTTGTTTTGCCCGCAAACGTAAGGGGCGTGTTTACAACCGTTGCGCCGTTTACCGTGATGTTGAATTTGCCGTTTGTATCCGTAACCGTGCCGTTTGAAAACTCAAAATCCGTATAAACCTCTGGCAGTTCGCTCGTGAGCGTGCCTTCGGCGTTGCCGAGCGTTGTTTCACAAGTTATTTTTCCGCTTTCAGCGTCCCAAGAGTCTACTGCGGTAACTTCTATGATATATTTGCCAGCGCTTGTTATATCGAGCGGGAACGTGAGTGTTTCTGCCATACCCGAAACCTGCGTGTGGCGGTAGAAATCGGAAAGGAATTTGTACGTTGCCGCCTGCCCTGTTGTTTCGTTTTTAACCGTTACGTTATAGTGATGAACCAGGTCATCGTCGCTGCCTGCGGGGACGGTGAGCGTCGCGCCCGAAACCGTGCCCGTCGTGGGGGAAACCGTGGCTGTGAACACGGGTGTGCCCGAAAGCGTGGGCGCTTTGTTATCGTCTGCTCTGTCTGCGCCGTATTTTGCAAGGTGTGCGCCGTCTGATGTAGGGGAGGGAATTTCCCAAGGCGTTTTGAACGTGGAGTTGTTTGAAAAGTCCATTCGTGTGATTCGTACGTTGCCGCCGGCGTCAACCTGAACGAGAAGACCGGAAGAAACCCTGTATGCGTCGTGCGGCACGGTGGCGCTCTTCATATTGCTGTAGCCGCGCTCAATCGCGAGGTAGCGAACAGAGCCGCAACCGAGGGAGGTAAACGCCGTCTGCATAATGGAGCGTTCGTCGTTTATGGGGAAGTGCAGGTGCCCGCCGAACGTAACTACCTGAGGGTATTTTGAAAGCGTTTCCGTAAGATACGTGGTGTACCAGGAACCGCCCGAAAGCTCGCTTCCGTAGCAGGTTTTATAGAGCATAGGGTGCGTGAAGAAGAAAACGTATGCGTTTGGCTCTTCCGTTGTGATTTTTTTCAGCGTGCTGTCGAGCCATTTGAGCACGTCTTCGTCGTAGGGGCAGTTGCTGTTGTATCCTACGGGTTCTACGAAAAGGAAGTGGTGGCCGTCGACAACGCAATGGCGTGCGCCCTTATCGAACATAGATTTGTCTACGTCTACTGCGAAATATTTTTCGCCCATTTCTGCGTAATAATCCGCAAGCGTGCCTTTTCCCTCGCCGTAGAAATCGTGGTTGCCCGTTACGAGCATAACAGTTTCTATTCCGGAGGACTTGACAATGTCGGAGAACAGCTTGACCTGCGCGGGTGAGCCCGTGTCGGCAATATCGCCCGCTATGGAAATGGCGTCAAGCCCGTCTGCATCGTGCTTTGCGGCTTGTGCTTTAAGCTGTGCGATTGCCGCGCGGAATTTGCTTTCGGAATCATCGTTTCCCGCGGTTATATGCACGTCGGAAATTGCGCCGAAAGAGAGCACGATGTTGTTTTCATCGAAAATTTTGCTTGTGGGTGTGGGCGTAACGGTGCTTGTTGTCGTGTTTGTGGTGTGGGTGGTAGACGTAGTTCCCGTTGTGCCGCTTGTGCTTTCCGTCGTGGTGGAGGCGGTGGAATGTACCGAGCCTTGCGTGCTTTGCGTACCACCGCCGCAAGCGACAATAGCCGCAACCATAGCAACACAGAGAAGGAGCGCTAAAATTTTCTTCATAAACAAGTTCCTTTCTTAAATTTTATTTTCTCTTATCATTTCTTCCGTTTTTGCTTTTACTTCTTTATCGAAAGCGAGTATTTGTGCAACCGTTGTGAGCGGGCGCGGCGCGTAGAGCGCCATAACCTTTTCTATGCCCTTGGGAATATCGGTGTATTTAACCTTTTCCGCGAGGAATGCCGCTACGAGCACCTCGTTTGCCGCGTTGAGCGCTACCTGCGCGCTGTGTCCCTTTGCTATTGCTTCGTATGCAAGGCGCAGGCAAGGGAAATTTTCTATTTTCGGCTTTTCGAATTTAAGGTCGCAAACCTCGAAAAGGTCGAGCTTTTCTATGTTGTTCGGCAAGCGCTCGGGGTAATGGAGCGCGTACGCTATGGGAATCTGCATAGATTTCGGGCCTATGTTTGCCATAATCGTGCCGTCGGCAAACTGCACCATAGAGTGCACCAGGCTCTTTCTGTGCACCACTACCTCGATTTGCGTGTGCTCCACACCGAAGAGCCATTTTGCCTCGATAACCTCAAAGCCTTTGTTCATCATCGTGGAGGAATCGATTGTGACTTTCGGGCCCATACTCCAGGTGGGATGGTTGAGCGCGTCTGCGGGGGTAATCTCGTCTGTTATTTCTTTATCGAAGAAAGGCCCGCCCGAGGCTGTGAGCAGGATTTTGTCGATTTTGTTCTGCCCCTCGCCTTGCAGGCACTGCATTATCGCGCTGTGCTCGCTGTCTACTGTGAGCAGCTTTGCTCCGCTTTCCTTTGCCGTGTTCATAATGAGCTCGCCGCCCGCCACGAGCACCTCTTTGTTGGCGAGCGCCACGGTTTTGCCGTTTTTAATCATATTGTACGTGGGGGAAAGACCCGCTATGCCAACGAGCGCGGAAACGGAGATGTCGAAATCCGTGCGGAGCGAAATTTCTTCCATACCCGCCTCTCCGCAGTAAATACGAAGCGAGGGGAAGAGCGTGCGCAGGCGTGCGGCGTTTTCTTCGCTCGTGATATACACGTTTTCGGGGTTGAACTCGCGTATCTGGGATATAAGTTTTTCTATGTTTTTGCCCGCCACGAGCGTGACGGCGCGGAATTTATCGGGGTTTTCGCGTATTATGTTCAGCGTGCTTTCGCCTATGGAGCCCGTGGAGCCGAAGATAGCTATTCTTTTCATTTTTCGATTTTTCCTTTCGTGTGGATGAGGATGTTGTTTTCGGTTTCTTTAAGGATTTTCTCTGTTCGCCGAATCGCAAATGCGGCAAGCACGGGAAATGCCGTGAGCGCGAGAGAGGCAATTACGCCGAGTATAAAGAAAACGGGGTTTTCCGCTATGGGAGGGAGATGGAACATAAAGAAAACTCCCAGCACGGCAAGTGCAAGCGAAATAGCGGTTACAAATACTAATATGGGATATATATTCCATCTGTAATCTGCGCGGACTTGGGACTTAGGGTAGGAAAATTCTGCTTCCTCGCATAATTCCGCGCCCTCTGCTTTTATTTTGGGTAACGCCAAATAATTGAAATTCTTTTTATTGTAAACGGGATTATCGACATAAATTTGCACGTTTTCTTCGTTCGTGCTTTTCAAAACAAGGTTGAATTTTGTTAGAAAAGGACTGTTTTCTTCAAAAAAATGTTCGGGCACTATTCGTTCGCCGCCGTATAATTCAATGAAAAAATAAAGCAATAATAAAACGATGGCAAGAGGCAAGAGTAATATGCCTATAATCGCACCGAAAACTATTTTCGCGGGTGTTAAATTTTCTTTTGTTTTCGGCTTGCTTTCGCTGTGCACGGCTTCTACCTCGGTTTCGCCGTCGAGCAGAAATTCCGCCCTCGGGTTTTCTGCCGAAAGCGTGGCGCTTTGCCCCTCTGCCGAAAGCGTAAGGTAGCCTTTGCCGTGAAATTCAAATGTGGTTTTCATATGCGCTCCTTTGCGCTGTTATCACAAAATTGTTAAGGGGAGACTTCCGTCGGGGGAGCCGATACCGTGCTTTCATTGTATCATATCCACCCCAAAAAAGCAATAGCGAGAATTTTTCGCAAAACTCTTTTTTTATTAACAATTATGTGGTACAATAGAGAATGTTAAATTGTACATTTGGAGAGGTTTCTAACGTGAAAATTGCGGAAAATTATAAATATCTCGGAAAAATAAATACACCGCAGGAGCTTAAAGGTTTGTCTAAAGAGGAAATTCCTGAGTTTGCGGCGGAAATACGCAAAGAACTCGTTTCCCGCGTGAGCGAAAACGGCGGGCATCTTGCCTCCAACCTCGGCGTGGTGGAGCTGACTCTCGCGCTTCACCGCGTGTTCGATTGCCCGCACGACCACGTTATTTTCGACGTCGGCCACCAAAGCTACGTTCACAAAATGCTCACGGGGCGTTTTGCTCGTATGGATACGCTCCGCAAACCCGGCGGGCTTTCGGGCTTTACCAATATCTCCGAAAGCGAATACGATGCTTTCGGCGCGGGGCACAGCTCCACGTCGCTTTCGGCGGGGCTTGGCTTTGCTATGGCGGATAGGCTCACGGGCAGCGACGCATACACCGTGGTGGTGCTGGGCGACGGCGCATACACGGGCGGTATGATACACGAGGCGCTCAATAACTGCGAAAAGAACCTCAAACTCATAATAATTCTCAACGAAAACGAAATTTCCATTTCCAAAAATATAGGCAGATTCGCAGAACACCTGGCGCGCCTGCGCAACAAATCCTCCTACTTCAAAACGAAAAAATTCACAGAAGAAGTGCTCCATACAGTCCCTCCGCTTTACCGCATAGTAAGGCGTACGAAAAAGGGGCTTAAAAGCGCGCTCTACGGCTCCAACTATTTTGAAAGTATGGGTATAACGTACCTCGGACCCGTAGACGGCAATAATTTTGAAAAAACGGAAAGCCTTTTGCGCGAGGCAAAGAAGCTCGGCGAATGTGTTCTTGTTCACGTCCGCACGAAGAAGGGCAAGGGCTACGAGCCTGCGGAAACAGACCCTTCGCGCTACCACGGCGTTTCCCCTGCGGGCGGCAAAAAAGAAACGGGCAAATGTTTTTCGGAAATTATGGGCGAAAAACTTACGCAAATGGCGGCGGGTGACAGCCGCATTTGCGCCATAACCGCCGCTATGTGCGACGGTACGGGGCTTTGCTCGTTTAAAGAGGCGCACAAGGAGCGCTTTTTCGACGTCGGCATAGCAGAGGAGCACGCGCTCACTTTCGCGGCGGGGCTTGCGGCGAACGGTATGCGCCCCGTAGCGGCAATCTATTCCTCGTTTTTGCAGAGGGGGTACGATAACATAATACACGATATTGCGCTTCAGAATCTGCCCGTTACCATTTGCGTGGACAGGGCAGGGCTTAACGCCGCAGACGGTGCTACGCACCACGGGCTTTTCGACGTGGCGTTCCTTTCGGGTGTGCCGAATATGACGATATATACGCCCGTTACGGCGAAAACGCTCGAAAAAGCGCTTGCGGAAAGCGTTTCACTCGGTACACCGAGCGCCGTGCGCTACCCCAGAGGCGGCGAAAACGCGCGCATAAACGCGGAATTTTACGCGTGCGGAGCGGAGGAAAAACCTTTGGGCGCTGTGGCAAATTTCGCGAAAGACGAAACTCTCGATGCCGTTGTAATAACTGACGGTATCATTGCCGCCGAGGCGCTCGCCGCGTGCGACAAAGCGCGCGAAAACGGAGTGCGCGCGGGCATAATATTGCTCGAAAAAATAAAGCCGTACGGCGAGTGCGCGGAAAACGTAGCGCACCTTTTGCCGCGCGGGGTGAAGAAGATTATTTTCCTGGAAGAAGAAATACGCGCGGGCGGTATGGGAATGTTGCTTTCCGACGAAATGCACAGGCGTGGAATGCTCTACGGCACGGAAACGGAAATAATGGCTGTGGACGATACGTTCGTAAAGCGAAACGCGGGCAAAACGATGTATGAGGACGCGGGCATTTCCGCAGATGATATTTATAAGGTTTTAGTGAAATAAAGCAAAAAAGGCTGAGGGATTGTGCAAAACAATCCCTCGGTTTCGCTAACGCTCAACAGCCCCTCTGTCGGTGGAGCCTTTATTTTCACTGATGTTCTGCGAAAAGATACAAAAGTTTATATCAGTGGTTTCTTTTGCCAAGCTTTTCTTTTCCGAAAGAAAAGCGATATAACAACAAAAAACGCCCTGTGCTTTGGGGCGTTTTTTGTTTGAGTAAAATGAGTAATTTATGGTCAGAACAAAACCGTAATAGCATTATTGGAAAATGGCAACCACCGTATCTGCCAGAATCGCAATCGGCGCGAGCGCGGCAAATGCAAAATGGCGAAGAACCGAGTTTTTACGGCGGCTTTCATTTTTTGTTTCCGTATAAGGGCATTCTACGTAATAGGAATGAACTACGTACCCATCGAAATTTTCAACACTTGTTTTTTTCATATGATAGCCTCCTGAAATTTACCGTTCGGGGTTGTTTGTGACTCTATTATACTACCTTGCACGGTAATTGTCAATACCAAATTCGATAAATTTTGATAAAATTTTATAAAATTATAGAAAATTTACAAGAAAAAGGTTTACAAATTTTATATTTTGTGGTATAATTTTACCGTAAAAGGTAATCGGCGCTTGCCGATGTGAATTTTTGATTTTTGTGAGGTGTTTATGGACTGGCTCTCTAACATAAAGAAAATAAAGAAAGAAAAAAATCTTACCAACGAGGCTCTGGCGGAAAAATCGGGCATTTCGCTGGGTACTGTAAATAAACTTTTCGCGGGGGCGAGCGCCGACCCGAAGTTTTCCACGCTTTGCGCCCTTTCCGATACGCTCGGCGTTTCCATAGACGAAATGATGGGCAGAAAACGCACGGAAGCGAACTCTTTTGTAAACAACGAATATTTTGAAAAATATATGGAACTCGGCGAAGAGGGCAGGGCTCTCGTAAACCGCATTATAACAGAGGAACACGCGCGCGTTTTGCGCGAGCAATCCACGGTAACGTACTCGCTCGACGTGCCGAAAACGCGTATTATACGCCTTTACAACATCTCCGCTTCCGCAGGTACGGGCTCTTACCTTTCCTCCTCGGATTATACGAATATTTCGCTCTATTCCACACCCGTTACGGACGAGGCGGATTTTGCCATAAAAGTATACGGCGACAGTATGCTGCCCAAGTACACGAGCGGCGATATTCTGCTCGTTAAAAGCGCGAAAAACGTTGAGGTTGGCGAATACGGTATTTTTTCCGTTGACGGCGAAAGCTTCGTTAAAAAATTCGGCGGCGACAGGCTCATTTCCGTAAACCCCGCGTACAGCGATATTCCTCTTTCGGAATTTAACCAGGTCGTATGCTTCGGCAAAGTCCTCGGCAAGCTGAAAAAATAATGCGGAACTAAAAAAGCGTTTCGGTTTCCTCTTTTATTTCGCGGCGCAGGAGAAGGAGCGCGGGCATATTCGTTGCCGTCATAAGCGCTACGGCGGCATCTGCCGTTTTCCACACGATGTCCTGCGAAAGCGCCGCACCGAAAACCCCGAAAGCCAGATAAAGCAGAATGTATATGCGTTCTGCTTTTTTTGAGCCCGTTATGTACGCAAGGCAGCTTTTGCCGTAGAACGCCCAGCATATTACCGTGGAGAAGGCGAAAAGCACGATTGCCGCGCCCACGACGTATTCCGCCCACGTGCCCAGCTCCGTGCCGAAAGCGCGGAGCAC
>JAFTOK010000058.1 GCA_017463815.1 Clostridia bacterium
TCGCACTCCTTTGTATGTTCTTTTTGATATATGCCCTCTATCATATAGCGGGCGCGGCGAAAGAAAAAACAGAGCTTTTCACAGTAACGCAGGAAAGTGCCGAAAACACCGTGGCTCTTTCGGGTTATATCTTCCGCGATGAAACCGTGCTGTACGGCGCAGGCACCGCTTGCTCCTATAACTATGCTGACGGCGACAAAATCGGCGTGGGCAGCACCGTCGCACTTTCCTATTACACAGAAAACGCCGAGCTTCGCACACAGCTCGAAACGGTAAAAAGCAAAATTGCCGTTCTGGAAGCGAGCGAAAGCCGCCTGCACATAGACCTGGAAGACGTGGACAGGCAAATCACGGTCCTCCGCACAGACATAGCGGTAAAAATCGCACACGGCGATACGGCTTTTCTCGATAAAGCACAAAAAGACCTGCTCGTGCTTCTGCACAAACGTGAGCTTGCGGAAAAGAATAAAAGCGATTTCAGCACAGAGCTCGCCGCCTTGCGTGCAGAGCTTGCTTCGCTTTCTTCTGCCGCTTCGGGCATAAGCCGCGCAGTAACCTCGGAAAATTCGGGTTATTTCTATTCCTACACCGACGGCTACGAGGGCACATACACCGCCACGCTGGCAAAAAATATGACCATTTCCGTTTTCAATAACCTTATGCAGGCTCAGCCGCAAAAAAGCGCCTCTGCCATCGGCAAGGTGGCGAGCTTGGGCAAATGGTATTTCGTTTGCAAAACCACCGTGGAAAAAGCGGAGGAAATAGTTTCCGACGAAACGTACAACTGCGTTTTCACGGATAATTCCTACAAAGGCGAGCTGCCTATGCTGGCGGAAAACAAAATCGTGGATTACACGAGCGGCGAAGTGGTTATAGTTTTCTCCTGCGCAAATATGCCGAACGATTTCGATTTTTCCCGTGCACAGCGCATAGAGGTTGCCGTGGCTGAAATAACGGGGCTTCGCGTGCCCGCCGCAAGCGTGCGCGTGGAAGACGGACAGACCATCGTATACATAATAAAAGAGGGTGTATGCCGCCCCAGAAAAATAAACATTCTTTTTGAAAAGAACGGCTACTGCTTCGTTTCCCTGCCCGAAAACAGCGAATACCTTGCAAGATACGACAGAATCATCGTGGGCGAAAAGAACCTCTACGACGGCAAAGTTATAGATTATTAAAATATCAGGCTTCCCCTTTGGGGAGGCTTTATACGGAACAAAATTACAGATTACTAAAATTACGGAAGAAGGATAAAAAAATGAACGAAAACTTCGACCTTATAGAAAAAAACATATCGGCTATACAAGAAGCGATGAGCGCTTACCCAAACGCGCACCTTATGGCGGCCATAAAAACGCGAAGCGACGAAGAAGTACGCAAGGCTTATGAATGCGGCGTGCGTTATTTCGGCGAAAACCGCGTGCAAGAACTGCTGGCGCACTACGAATGTGTGCGTTCCCTGCCCGAAGCACGCCTTCATATGATAGGCACGTTGCAAACAAACAAGGTGAAATATATCATAGACAAAGTTGATATGATAGAATCTCTTTCGAGCATAAGCCTTGCAAAAGAAATAGACAAACGCGCGGAGAAATGCGGCATAAAAATGCCCGTACTCATAGAGGTGAACATCGGCAGAGAGGCGCAGAAGGACGGCATCTTCCCCGAAGACCTGCCCGCATTCCTCAAAGAGCTTGCCGCGTTCCCGAGCGTACTGCCGAAAGGGCTTATGACAATCGCGCCCGTGTGCGAAAAAAGCGAAGATTATGCGCCATATTTTACAGAAATGGTGCGCTTGCGCGATGAGGTGTTCGCCCCGCTTTTCCCAAATGAGGAAAAGCCTCTGCTTTCAATGGGTATGAGCGGCAACTATCGAGAGGCTCTGCGCCACGGCACAGATTTCGTGCGCATAGGTACAGGCATATTCGGCGCTCGCCATTATCCGACAGACACAGAGGTAAAAAAATAAGAATTTAGGTAAAAAAGTCGATTTTTCATATGAAGACGTGAGAAAAATTTTAATTTTTTACAAAAAAGTAATTGCATTATACGTATATCTTATGTTATAATCGAATTGATAATAATTAAATCAGCTCTTTAAAGCAAATATTCGGTGCTTTTTTAAAATCAGAACAAAACAAAAAATCGGAGGTATCAAATGGGTTTTTTTGATTCACTTAAAGACAAATTTATAGGCGAAGAAATAGAAGAAGGCGAAGTTGGAGCTCTCGAACCTCTCAACGGTTACGAAGACGATATAGATGCACCCGCTACAGGCGAAACAATGGGCCTTGGCGGCGGTGCTATCGAGCTTAAGGTTGTAAAACCCGAACGCTACGGCAACGTAAAACAGATTGCAGACCACCTTCTCAACCATCGCACGGTTGTGCTCAACCTTGAATCCACAAACAAGGAAACGGCAAAACGTCTTCTCGACTTCCTTTCCGGCGTAGCTTACTCTATCGACGGTCAGCTTAAGAGAGTTGCAACGAACACTTTCGTTATCACTCCCTCTAACGTAGACGTTTCCGGCGAGCAGATGCGCACGGCTGCAGGCGAAGACACAAGCAACTACACCACGACGTTCGGTGTTGCCGCAGAAGCTGTACAGGCAGACAACAACAGCGATTCCCTTTATTGATAAGTAAACAAACACTCAAAAAAGATTCAACGGGGCGAAAGTCGTCCCGTTGGGTTTTTATCAGCCGAAATTTCGGCTCTATGAGCAAATCCACACAAAAATAAGTCAGGTTGTAAATTATGGATACATTTTTTTCTATTGCTTCCGCGTTTATTTCCGCTTTCTGCAATATAGCCCTGCTTTTGCTTCTGGTGCGCGCCATATTTTCTTGGTTTCCCGGGCAAGGCGGCGCTTTTGCCGATTTTATAAACGCCGTTACAGAGCCTTTGCTCTACCCTGTCCGCAAGGTTTTCGACCTCTTCGATTTAAGGTTCAATTTACCTTTGGATATTTCCTTCACGGTAACTTGCCTTTTGCTCATTATGATAAGAATGCTCCTTTCTTCTTAAAAATTCATATCCATTCGTAAATCCCACAAACACTGTAAGAAGGAACACGCCTATGTCAGTAATCACACCAAAAGATTTGGCGGGAAAATCGTTTTCCTCCGCCTTTAAGGGATATAATAAAACAGAGGTAGACGAATACGTTGCCAAGGTCACAAAGAACTATTCCGCGCTCTACCGCAGATGTGCGGAGCTGGAGGAAAGCCTTGCCGTAGCGAACGTACGCCTCGAAAACATTGCAAACGATGAACGCCGCGCAAAAAAAACGCTGGAAAGCGCCAAAGAAAAAAGCGACTGTATGATTGCGGAAGCATATGAACGCGCAGACGATATTCTCGTGGCAATCAAAAAGAATTGCGACGCCATTCTGCGCGATTTCCGCCGAAAAGTGGACATACAGAAGGACGCTCTTGCGGAAATGCACGCGCGCGTGGAATACTTCAAAAAAGATGTTTTCGAAAAATACCGCTCGCATATAGAGATGTTGGAATCGCTTTCCCCGCCTTTTGAATTTGACGAGGAATACACCTCCAACGAATACGTTATGCGCGTAATAAACGAGCTTAAGCACGAAATAACCGCAGAATACGATATTTCCGTAGGCGAAGACGATACAGAAGCCGCAAACCCCTTCAGCCAGTTCTTCGAAGAACCCGATTTCGACGAAATGCCCACGGAAGAGGAAATAAGCGCTTTTATAAACGACCTCACAAAGCAGGCTATACCCGAAGCAGAGGCTCCCTCCGCCCCCGTGATTGCACCTGCGGCTGAAGAACCCGCGCAGCAAATACTCACCCCCGAGGAAATCGCGCCCACACCCGTGGCGGAAGAAAAGGCGGAAGAGCCCGTGCTCACGCCAGAAATCCTCGAAATAATGTCCGAAAACCGCGAAAAACCCGCAGACGCACCCGCAGAGGAAGCGAAAGCGGAGGAAAAGCCCGCGGCAGAGGCGCTCCCCGCCGAAAAAACGGAAGAAACGGCAGAAAAGAGCAAAAAAACGGAAGAAGAAGAAGCTATGCTCGGCGCAGAGGAACAAGACGGCTTTATACCCAAGGACGAGGAAGAAACAAAGGTTATTATCCCCTCCAACATTCGTTCCACACGCAAAAAGAAAAAGCAGCTAAAATCCGTTCTCGATATGTTGCGCGAATATGAGGAAGACGACGCTCGCAAAATACCGAAAATCGAAGCACAGCTTATGCTCAACCTCGACGACGCGTCCGATTCTCTTGTGGAATCGCCCAAGAAATAACGGGTGAGCAAATCCACCCTTGCAAGCCTCTCCCAAGGGAGAGCCTAAAAAATTTCCATATTAAAATTTAACGGAGAAACAAATGACACTTTGGCTCATTATTATCGCCGCCGCAGTCATTCTCGACCAAGCCACAAAGTTTATCGCCGCATCTTTGCTCGATATAAACGAATGTGTGGTGGCGATACCTTATCTTTTTAATTTTCATCATATAAAAAACACGGGCGCGGCGTGGGGAATGTTCAGCGATAACCGCTGGGTTTTCCTCGTGATTTCGTTTGCCGCAATCATCGCCCTGCCCATTTTTCTTTATAAATACCGCAAAGCACCGTTTCTTTTCGGCTTTTCCCTTTCGCTTATAATCGGCGGCGCTATCGGCAATATGCTCGACAGACTTTTCGCCCCGAATGGCGGCGTTACAGACTTTATCGAGTTCGCGTTTATGGATTTCCCCATTTTCAACGTGGCGGATATATTCGTTTGCATAGGCGCGGTGCTCATATTCATATACCTCGCGTTTATGGATAAAGTTATATTCCCGCCCGACCCGAAAAAGGAAAAAGAAACAGCCCCCGCAGAACAAGCGGAAGAAACGGAGCAAAAAGAGGAAAACGATGACGAACATTGAAGTCTACGACGAAGATATAGGTAAACGACTCGACGTTTTCATTTCCGAGCGAGAGGACATAACCCGAGCTTTTGCACAAAAGCTCATAGAAGAGGGCAACGTGCTCGTGCTCGGAAACGCGAAAAACAAAAACTACAAAATAAGAAAAGCAGATGAAATTTCCATAGAATATCCCCCGCCGCGTGAATGCGAAGCCGCGCCGGAGGATATTCCTGTAAATATCGTCTACGAAGACGAAGATATAATGGTTGTAAACAAACCTCGCGGTATGGTGGTTCACCCCGCGGCGGGCAACTATTCAGGCACGCTTGTAAACGCGCTTATGTTCCACCGCGCAGACGCGCTTTCCGATATAGGCGGCGTTATCCGCCCCGGTATAGTCCACCGTATAGACAAGGACACAAGCGGGCTTTTGGTCGTGGCGAAGAACAACGACGCGCACCTTTTCCTCTCTGCCGAAATCAAGGAGCACAAGGTTTCGCGCATCTACCACGCCATCGCTTTGGGCAAAATAGAAGAAAATATTACCCTCGATTACCCCATCGGCAGAAGCAGCGCAGACCGCAAGAAAATGGCTGTTACAGAGAAAAACTCCAAAAACGCCGTGACGCACGTGGAGGTTATGGAAAATTTCGTGGGTGCGACGTACGTTCGCTGTATCCTCGAAACGGGCAGAACGCACCAAATCCGCGTGCATCTTTCGCACATAGGCCACCCGCTGCTCGGCGACGAGGTTTACGGCAGCGCAAAGCTCCCCTTAAACCGCGAATATATGCGCGATAACCCGGGGCAATGCCTGCACGCGGCAGAGCTGGAGCTCACACACCCGCGCACGGGCGAAAAAATGCACTTCACCTGCCCCCTTCCCGAGTATTTCACGGAAGTTTTGGAAAAATTAAGACGCAAAGCAGGTATGTAAATGAAAAAATTTGAAAACATCTACATCGCTTCTGATATAGACGGCACGTTCCTTTGGGAATGCGGCTACGTAAACCCCAAAAATACAGAAGCCGTTAAATATTTCACGGCAAACGGCGGGCATTTCGCGTTTTCCACGGGCAGAAACCCGCAGGACACAGGGCTCGTTTTGCCATTCTGGCGCGAAATATGCAATATGCCGTGCATTTTCTGCAATGGCAGTATGCTCTACGACGGCGGGACAAGCACGATTTTAAACCCGCAATACATAACCCCTGCGGAAAAAGCCGCAGAAGTTTTCCACATCATTCGGGAAAACTTTTCGCACATCGCGGGCGCACGCGCCACAACCGCGCGCGGCTTCCTCTTTGCAGAGGACGATGAGTTTGTGCGCCGCCGCTTCACCGCCAACGGCAACATAAAAGTTTCCGAGATTCTGCCAATAGAGGAAATAGACGGCACGGGGCTTTTCAAAATCGTAATAGAAACGACTGTGGAGGAACGCGAAAACCTCTTTGCCGCTATGCACGCGCACTTCGGCGACACGTTCGAGCTAACGTATTCCGCCCCCACGCTTGTGGAAATACAACCGAGGGGCGTTACAAAGGCTTTCCAAATAGAAAGCCTGCGCCGCGAAGCACGAAAAACGAACCCGAATGCAAAATTTTACTGCATAGGCGATTACAACAACGATTATAATATGCTGCTTTCGGCAGACGTGGCGGTATGCCCCGAAAACGCTTGCGAAAGCATAAAGGCAATTTCGCAGATAGTCACCTGCCATTGCCGCGACGGCGCGATTGCCGACCTTATTGAAAAAATAGAAAACGAGCTCGTATGATGGGTGATGTCTTTATCGGAGAATTTGAATAAGGGTATGGGCATAGCCTATGGCATTGTAATACAAATACGAAACCGGCGATAAAAACAGAAGAGAGAGTAATGCGGAAACAAAGTTCCGTATAACTCTCTCTTTTCTGCTTTAAGTAAGTGATATTTTTGCTACGCAAAAGTGATATTGAAGCCTTACGGCTTCAGTGATATTCTATTCGTCTTTCAAACTCGCGAAGCAATATCACTCGCCGTAGGCGAATAGAACTGGCGTGATACTCCGTTAAGAGTATCACGCCGAGCTCGTTTTTTTTGTTTTTTACCTATCAATCAAGGAGCGCCAAAACCGCATCCTTGGGCATATAGCCGAGCGCGCCGTTCGTGAGCACGCCGCCTTTGAACACCGCGAGCGTGGGAATGCTTTCCACGCCGTATTTCGCCGCGAGCGCAGGCGCTTCGTCCACGTCGATTTTGCAAACCTTAAGCTCGCCCTCTTTTTCCTCTGCTATTTCAGCGAGAATGGGCGCGAGCATACGGCACGGGCCGCACCAGGTAGCGTAAAAATCCACCAAAACGGGAATATTGCAAGAAAGCACTTCGCTTTCAAAATTCTTTTCGTTTACTTTAACTTCTGCCATATCTTTGTCCTCCTTTATTTTGCTTTGTGGTAGAGCATACAATGGCAGTAACCCTCGAAATCAGGGTCTGCTATCTGCTCTTTGAATTCTTTGCACATACATTTGTTTTCTTCTGTGCGAGCAAGCCTGCACGGGCAATATCCACCCGTTCTCTTGAGGCCCTCTTTTATGGATTTTACAACCTCGGCATCGGGATTTAAAGTGATTTTCATAGTTTTACCTCCCAATCTTTATTTATAGCTCTATTCTACCACAAAGATTTTAAAAAATCCACATCTTCAGTATATTTTATTTGTTAATTTTTCAATAAATTCGCGGTACGCGCTTTGCCACACCGCATATGAGCTCGTAATTTATCGTGCCTGCGAGCGCGGCTACTTCCTCTGCGGAAATAAACTCTGCCCCGTCGCGCCCCACAAGCACCGCTTTTTCTTCCACCTTCGCTTCGGGCACGGCGCTCACGTCTATCATCATCTGGTCCATACACACCCTGCCGAGTATTGGGCAGCGCACGCCGCGCACGAGCACCTCTCCCCTGCCCGAAAGCGAGCGCGGGTAGCCGTCTGCATAGCCAACGGGCAACGTGGCAACTCGCGTTTTGCGCTCGGTCACGTATGTAGAACCGTAACTTATGGGCTTTCCCGCCTCCAGCTCTTTTATGTGCGCTATATGCGTTATAAGCTCCATCGCGGGGCGAAGCGCAAAGCCCTCGCCCGCTGCCCCCTTCACGTTTTCGGAGGGGTAAAGCCCGTAAAGCAAAATTCCCGCACGCACCATATCGTATTGTTCGCGGAACTTTACAATGCCCGCGCTGTTGTTCATATGCTTTATGGGTATGCAGACACCGCGCGTTTTAAGCATTTTTAAGAAAAGTTCAAACTGAGCGCGCTGTTCCTCTGCGAACGAAGCGTCCTCGCAGTCTGCCGTCGCAAAATGGCTGAAAATACCCTCTGCGCAAATGCCCGGCAGGCGAAAAGCCTCCGCCGCCTCGTCTGCGCTCCGCTCACAAACCTGCCAGCCTATGCGCCCCATTCCCGTGTCCACGGCAAAGTGAACGCGCGCCGTTTTGCCTATGCGCACACACAAATCGGAAAGCGCCTTTGCCCCCTCAAGAGTAAAAAGAGTGAGCGTTATATCGTGTTCGAGCGCAAGCTCATAGAGCGAGGGCGAAGTGTAACCCAAAATAAGTATGGGGGTGTGCACGCCGCCTGCGCGAAGCTCCATAGCCTCGCCCATTTCCGCCACGGCGAGATAATCCGCCTCTTTTTCAAAAGCTTTTGCCACGGCGAGCGCACCGTGGCCGTATGCGTCGGCTTTTACAATCATCATAAGCTTGCTTTCGCCTATTTTTTCTTTTATTAACTTTATGTTATGAGCTATAGCGCCCAAATCTATTTTTGCGTAAATTCTGTGAAAATCCATTTTTTCTCCGCTTCACTTAAGTATATTACAATATATTTTACCATAAAATACTGAATATGTGATAAAAAAATAATAATTTTGAAAAAATATTTGCCTTAAATTCGTGTTTACAAATTATCTATAGACATTTCGACGGAAATATGGTAAAATATTTTCATAAAATCAGCAAAATTCAACAGGAGGTGTTTTGAGTGAAATTGACATTTTTGGGTGCCGCGCACGAGGTTACGGGTTCTTGCACGCTTCTTAGCGCTTGCGGCAAGCATATACTCATAGATTGCGGTATGGAACAGGGCGAGGATATTTACGAAAACTGCGAGCTTCCCATCGCCCCGAGCGATATAGACGCCATCTGCCTTACCCACGCGCACATAGACCATTCCGGCAAACTGCCCGCTATGGTTTCTATGGGCTACGAAGGGCCTATATATTCCACGGTGGCAACGCATCGCCTTTGCGATATTATGCTGCGCGATTCGGCGCACATTCAGGAATTCGAGGCGCAGTGGCGCAACCGCAAGGCACAGCGCGCGGGCTCGGAACCGTACGAACCTATGTACACGATGCAGGATGCAGAGCGCACGCTCGAACTTTTCGAAACCTGCCACTATGGCGAAGAAATAGAAATTTTCGACGGTGTAAAGGTTAAATTTTTCGATGCAGGGCATCTTCTCGGTTCGTCCAGCATACTAATTACCGCTTTTGAAAACGGAAAACGCGCGTCGGTGCTCTTCTCAGGCGACCTCGGCAACAAAATGCGTCCGCTCATACGCGACCCGCAAATGCCGCCGAAGGCAGATTACGTCGTAATAGAATCAACTTATGGCGACAGGCTCCACGAAGAACGCCCCGATTATATAGCTCAGCTTTCCGAAATTATGCAGGCGACGTTTGACCGCGGCGGCAACGTGGTAATCCCCTCCTTTGCCGTGGGCAGAACGCAAGAGCTCCTTTACCTCATACGCATTATAAAAGAGAAAAAACTCATCAAATACCACGACGGTTTTTCCGTTTACGTGGATAGCCCGCTTGCCGTAGAAGCAACGAATATATACGGCGGCGGCCTTACGGAATATTACGACGACGAAACGCTCGAGCTTCTGAGAAACGGCATAGACCCCATACATTTCCCGGGGCTGAAGCTTTCGCTCACAAGCGCCGATTCCCGCGCAATCAACGACGATTTTGAACCAAAGGTTATTATTTCCGCCTCCGGTATGTGCGAGGCGGGCAGAATACGCCACCACCTGAAGCACAACCTTTGGCGCGAGGATAGCACGATACTATTCGTGGGCTACCAAACAGAAGGCACAATCGGCAGAAAACTGCTCGATGGAGTTACAAGCGTTCGCCTTTTCGGCGAGGAAATAACCGTAAACGCCAACATTCAGATGATAAAGGGCATAAGCGGCCACGCCGACAGAGATATGCTGCTCGAATGGCTTGCAAATATGCCGAAGCCGCCGAAAAAGGTTTTCGTAAACCACGGCGGAGATGACGTGTGCGATAAATTCGCAAACGCCGTGTACGATGAGCTGGGGTATTTTTCCGCCGCCCCCTACAGCGGCGACATATTCGACCTTGAAACGGGCGAATGTGTGGAAAAAGCGCCCGTTGTACGCATACCGCGCAAATCCTCTGCGGCACGCAAGCGCGCGAACGCCGTTTTCGAGCGACTTTTGCTCGCGGGCAAGCGCCTGCTTTCCGTTATAGAGCAGAACCGCGGCGGCGCGAACAAAGACCTCGCCAAATTCACAAGCCAGATAGATTCCCTTTGCGACAAATGGGAAAGAAAATAAAATGCAAGAAAAACGCACCGAACGGTGCGTTTTTTGCATTATCCGAGAAATTTTTGAAAATTTTAAATTTTTTTCACAAAAGCCTTGACAAATCGTAGGTTATGTAGTATACTATAGTCAGTTAGCAAAGGCTAACTTGTCAAGTTGGTAAAAAGTGCAGCTAACTGTTTTTTATGCCGAGCAGTTAGCAAAAACTAACCCAAGTAAGAACTCCATCCAAAAACAATACAGAACAAACGAAGAGTCGCCCGCGGAAATGCCCCGCGGGCGACTCTTCGTTATATTCAGCTATTCTACAGCATCTCTGAAGTTGTAGGGCAGTCGCCGCAATCGCCGGGCTCGAAATCAAGCACAATGTCATCTATATAAGACGGCTCCTTTGCTTTTGTGTCGGCAGTGATACCCATATATAAGTTATAATATTTCTTATATTGGCTTTGATAATACGAAGTATTCCGCAAGGCGTCCATACGGTCAGCTTCATCTCTTTCGGCAACCGTTTCGCGGAAATCCGCGTTCATTTTATCTATAATGGCTTGGCACTTGCGTTCCAACTCATCACTATTGTGATTCATCAGAATTCTTTTTTCAAGCTCCATCTCTCTCACAAAATCAAACGCAGAGGTACGAACTGTGACAAAATCGGGGTTTTCTTTTTCTATAGTTTGTATTTTTTCTTTATTTTCCGCTATTAAACGAAGTATATCTTCCTTTTTATTTTGTTCAATATATTCTTCAAAATGTTGGATATTTCCCTCAAAAAATGCTATTTCCTCGTCCAGCTTTTTTATAAGTGATTTTTTATGAAGAAAAAATATTTTTGATTTTTTAATGTCCTCTGTTTCTTGTTCAAGCTCTTCTAAAATTTCGTTTTCACGCTCAATAATATCTTCTGCATATTCAATATTTTCGAGTATAGCCTTGTTTTTATTATTATGTTCAAATAATTTTCTGTAAAATTCATAATTTTCATTCATAAGTTCATACTCTCCTAAGCATCAA
>JAFTOK010000059.1 GCA_017463815.1 Clostridia bacterium
TAAAGACTGGGATATGGCGCGCAGAAGCGGCGGTATCAAAATTTTGCCCCCCTACATTTCCGCTTTTGCAAACAACCAGAACGAGCTCTATCACACACGCCTTGAAGCGCTCAAGAGCATAAATCACTTCATCGCAGGTATGACGGAAGATTACGTCGTTATGGCAGACTGCGACGTTATTTGCAACATCGACCTCAACGATATGATTGAAGCGCACATCGAAAGCGGCGCTGAAATGACTTTTGCCGTGCAGAAAAAGACACTTTCGAAAGAAGCGGCGAGAAGAAACACTCTTATGAAAGCCGATGAAACGGGCAGAATTATCGACATTCAGTCTAAACCCAACAATTTCGAGGGTGAAGCCGATATGTGCCTCAACATCATCGTTGCAAGCAGAAGATACCTTCAGCAGATGGTGCTCGATGCTATTGCACACGACTACAAGAGCCTTACAAAAGATATTCTTATAAAAACGCTCGACAGACGCATCTATAAAATATACAGATACGAAGGCTATTCTGCAGAGATTTCTTCTCTCGACGAATACTACGCGCACAGTATGGCGCTTCTCGCAGACCCCGAAAAATACGATTCGCTCTTTAATATAGAAGAACGCCCCATTTTCACAAAAGTGCGTAACTCTCCCCCTACGTATTACAGCGAAACTTCCAATGTTAAAAACTCTCTCATCGCAGATGGTTGCATTATCGACGGTACTGTTGAAAACTGCATTCTTTTCCGCGGTGTGCGCGTTGGCAAAGGCGCTGTAGTTAAAAACTCCATCCTTTTCCAGGATACTTTCGTTGGCGACAATGTTTCGCTCAACTGCGTGATTTCCGACAAGAACGTCGTAATTCACGAGGGTGTAACGCTTTCCGGCGCACCCACGCTTCCTTTCTACCTTGAAAAGAGAAAAATGATTTAATTTTTGCAGGAGGTGTATATAATTATGAAGAAAATACTTTTTGCAGGCTCCGAGGCTATGCCTTTCGGTGCAACGGGCGGTCTTGGCGACGTACTCGGTGCGCTTCCCCCTGCGCTTGCCGCCGTTCACCCCGATTGGGATGTAAGAGTGGTTATGCCGCTCTACGCTCAGGTTGGCGCAGAATGGCGTGAAAAGATGACCTTTGAAAAAAGCATAAGAGTAACGCTTGCTTGGCGTGAGCAATACTGCGGCATTTTCTCCCTCGACCATAAGGGCGTGAAATATTACTTCATCGACAACGAATATTACTTTAAACGCAATGCACTTTACGGCTTTTTTGACGATGCGGAAAGGTTTGCATTCTTCTCCCGCGCGGTGCTTGACCTTATGGACGTTATGGATTTCTTCCCCGACGTGCTCCACGCCAACGACTGGCAGACGGCGCTTTCCGTTATCGTGCTCAAAGAAGAGCGTTCTCATATGGCAGGCTACAAAGACGTTAAAGCGGTTTACACCATCCACAATATAGATTACCAGGGCGTTTACAGCCTCGGTATACTGAACGACGTTTTCGGTATGAGCGAAGAAAAAGCCTCTATAGTTGAATACAGCGGCGCGCTCAACCTTACAAAAGGCGCTATAGTTTGCGCAGATTTCGTTACAACCGTGAGCCCGCAGTATTCCAAAGAAATTCAGACGGAATTCTTCTCCCACGGCTTGCATCATATTATAAATCAGTACGGCTTCAAAATCGGCGGTATTATAAACGGTATCGACGAAGCGGCGTACGACCCGAGAACAGACGGCGATATCCCCGCCACATTCTCGGCGGAAAGCCTCGGCGGCAAAAAAGCCGACAAAGAAGCGCTCCAGCGCGAATTTGGGCTTGAAATTCGTCCTGATGTGCCTGTTATAGCAATGGTTTCCCGCCTTGCAGAGCACAAGGGCTTCGACCTCGTTTGCTCTATTGCAGACGAGCTTATGAACGATGACGTTCAGTTTGTGCTTCTCGGCACGGGTGATGCAGGCTTTGAAGCATTCTTTGAAGATTTCGGCGCACGCCATCCCGGAAAAGCCGGCATACGCCTTGCGTATAACCGCAAGCTTTCCAAACTCATTTATGCGGGCGCGGATATGTTCCTTATGCCCTCCAAATCGGAGGCGTGCGGCCTTGCACAGATGATAGCTTCCCGCTACGGCACTGTGCCGATAGTTCGCGAAACGGGCGGTCTTTACGACACAATCAAGCCTTATTCTTGGGACAGAAGCGGTAACGGCTTCACTTTTGCCGCATATAATGCATATGATATGCTTTACGTTATCAGAGAGGCAGAGGGCGTTTACCGTGACAAGGAAAATTGGGAAAAACTTGTCGCTAAAATTATGAAAATAGACTTTTCGTGGAACACCTCCGCGGGTAAATACGCGGCGCTCTACGAAAGAGTTTCACAGGGCTGATAAAACCACATTCACACACTGAAAATTCAGCTCCTCAAAAGCAATAAATTCGGAGGACAAAATGGTAGACATAACCAAACAGCAAAAAATCAAGGAGGCGCTTGAAAACAAGCTTTCACGTTACTTCGGCGTGGCGGCTGACGACGCTTCCAAAGAACAGGTTTACAAAGCGGTAATTCTTACTGTAAAAGATATGCTCACAAGCGGCAGAAGCGCTTACCGCAAAGCAATGAAAAACGATAAAGCAAAGCGTGTATATTACCTTTGTATGGAATTCCTTATAGGCCCTTCGCTTCGCAATAACCTTCGCAACCTCGGCGTTGCGGAAGAGTATGCGGAAGTGCTCGGCGCTATGGGTTACGACATAAACGAAATCTACACGATGGAACGCGACCCGGGTCTCGGCAACGGCGGCCTTGGCAGACTCGCGGCGTGCTTTATGGACTCCCTTACAACGCTCGATTACCCCGCAACGGGCTTTTCGCTCTGCTATGAATACGGTCTTTTCAAACAGAAGATTATAGACGGCGACCAGGTTGAAATGCCCGACGTATGGATGCCCTCGGGCGAAGGCTGGCTCGTGCCCAGAACAGATAAAACTTTCTCTGTTCGCTTCGGCGGCAAGCTTTCCGAAAGATGGGAGGACGACCACCTCAATATCGTTCACACAGATTACGACGAAGTTCAGGCTGTGCCTTACGATATGATGATATCCGGCTACGACAGTTTTGCGGTTAACAACCTCCGCCTCTGGAAAGCCCACGATATTACAAACTTTAATATGAAGCTGTTTACACAGGGCCAGTATATGCAGGCTGTGAAACAGAACACAGACGCGGAAACGATAACAAAAGTTCTTTATCCTTCCGACGACCATATGGAGGGTAAAATTCTTCGCCTTAACCAGCAGTATTTCCTTGTTTCCGCTTCTCTCCAGAATATCATTGCGGACCACCTTGCTGTTTACGGCAACCTTTCCAATTTTGCAGAAAAGAACTCCATTCATATAAACGATACACACCCCGCGCTTTGTATTCCCGAACTTATGAGAATTTTTATGGACACATATTCCTTCTCTTGGGAAAGCGCTTGGGATATTGTTACAAACACTGTTTCCTATACGAACCACACGGTGCTTCCCGAAGCGCTTGAATGCTGGAACGAGGACCTCTTCCGCCTGCGCTTGCCGAGAATACACCAAATCGTTTGCGAAATCAACCGCCGCTTCTGCGCGGACCTCTGGAACCTCTACCCCGGCGACTGGGACAGAATTTCCCGTATGTCTATCATCGCGAACGGCAGCGTGAGAATGGCAAACCTTTCCGTTGTGGGCTCTCATACTACAAACGGTGTTTCCGCGCTCCACAGCGAAATTCTTAAACAGACAGTCTTCCACGACTTCTATAAGATGACACCCGATAAGTTCACAAACGTTACAAACGGTATTGCTCACCGCCGCTGGCTCTGCTTCTCCAACCCCGAGCTTGCGAACCTTCTCGACGAAACAATCGGTGCAGATTATCGCAAAAAACCGCAGGCGCTTTCCGCTTTCGCAAAATATGTGAGTGATGCATCTGTAATCGACGAGCTCCGCGCAATCAAACACCACAACAAGGAAAGATTTGCGCAGAAATACCGCAGCGTAACGGGTAGCTCGATTGATACCCACGCTATTTTCGACGTTCAGGTTAAACGTATGCACGAATACAAGCGTCAGCTTCTCAACGTGCTCAAAATCGTTTCCCTCTACGACGAGCTTCTTGCGAACCCCGACCTCGATATCAAACCCCAGACGTTTATTTTCGGCGGTAAAGCCGCACCCGGCTACTACTTCGCGAAAGAGATTATCAAGCTCATCTGGTGCCTCGGCAAGGATATAGAAAAACACCCGAAAATCCGCGAAAAGCTCCGCGTAATCTACCTCGAAGATTACAACGTAAGCACGGCAGAAATCCTTATGCCTGCAACAGATATTTCCGAACAGATTTCTCTTGCGGGTAAAGAGGCTTCCGGTACGGGCTGTATGAAGTTTATGATAAACGGTGCGCTTACACTCGGCACGCTCGACGGTGCAAACGTTGAAATGGCAGAGGCTGTGGGCAGAGATAACATCTACATCTTCGGTCTTACGGCAGAAGAAGTAGACGACCTCTGGAAGCGCGGCTACAACTCTATGCTCTATTACAAAACAAACGCAAGACTCAAAGCGACAATAGACCGTATTTCCAAAGGCTTTAACGGCGAAGATTTTACAAACATCGTAAACTACTTCCTCGGCAACGGCAGAATTGCAGACCCGTATATGTGCCTTGCAGACTTTGAATCTTACGTTAAAACGGCTCAGACAGCGGTTGACGACTATGCGGACAGAGAAACGTGGACAAAGCGTTCGCTCCTCAACATCGCTGCGGCGGGCAGATTTGCTTCCGACAGAAGCATAGGCGAATATGCCGAAAATATTTGGAACCTCAAATCAGTAAAGGAATAACTTTTTTATGGCGAGCTTTATAAAAGGCAATAAAATTTGGAACAGGATAGAAAAAAAGCTTCTCATTTCAGAGAATACGGCAACGGAAACGGGGCTTTGCGGCGCTTTTGCGCTCGATACCACCGTGAGATTCGTGCTTGATATGAAAATTTCCGCCGCGCGCGCAAAAATGATTGTTTTCGCAGACGCCGACGGAAAGAGAAAAGAATATGAAATGAGCAAGGACTGTGACGGAAACTTTTTTCTTGAGATTCCGATGAACAGAATTTCAAAAAAAAGCGGGTTGTTCTTTTATGAATACTTGCTTAAGAACGCGCACGGCGAATTTTTCGTCGTGCGTGATAACGCAGACTTTTCCGAGAAGATTATAGATAAGGAGCCGCAGGAAGACGAACGTTTCCAGCTCCTTATCTATGAAAGAAGAAAAAAATACCCCGAATTTTTCCGCGGGGGAATAGCATACCAAATCTTCCCGGACAGATTCTTCCGCGGTGGCAACGAAGATGTTAAGTCAGATGCTGTGATAAACCACGACTGGTACCACGGTACACCCGCATATTTCCGCCCCGGCGACAAAGAATTTAAAAACAACGTGTTTTTCGGCGGAGATTTGCCCGGTGTGGAAAAGAAGCTGAAATACATCGCCTCGCTCGGCGTTACGGCGATTTATCTTAACCCGATTTTCCTTTCTTCTTCCACGCATAAATACGACACTGCGGACTATATGCAGGTAGACCCGATGTTCGGCGGTGACGAAGCTCTTGCTTCGCTTATAAAAGCCGCAAAAAAATATAAAATCTCTATCATACTCGACGGTGTTTTTAACCACACGGGTGACGACAGTATCTATTTTAACAAATACGGTAAATACGATACCGTCGGCGCGTACCAATCGAAAGATTCGCCGTATGCGGAATGGTATAATTTCACGAAATTTCCCGATGAATATGAATCCTGGTGGGGGTTTAAAAACCTTCCGCGCGTTATGAGTGACAATCCCTCCTACAAAAAATTTATTTTCGGCAAAGACGGAGTTATTCGCAAATATTTGCGTGAAGGCATTTGCGGCTGGCGTCTTGACGTTGCAGACGAACTTTCCGATAAGTTTTTAGAGGAGCTTTCCGATGCGGCACAAGCTGAAAGGGAAGATGCGCTTATTATAGGCGAGGTTTGGGAGGATGCTTCCAACAAGGTTTCCTATGGCAAGCGCCGTGCTTATTTCGGCGGTAAAGAGTTGGATTCCGTTATGAACTACCCTATGCGCGAGGCGATTATAGCCTACGTTCGACACGGCGATATGTGGAAGTTTATGCGCACGGCAAACTCTCTCTACTATAACTACCCCAGAGAGATGACCCATCAGCTTTTAAACCTGCTCGGTACGCACGATACCGTGCGCGCGATTACGATGCTCGCAGGTGCTTCAAGCGAGGGGCTTTCCTCTGATATGCAGGCTACGAAGCGTATGACGGCGGACGAATACAAACTCGGCGTAAAGCGTTTGAAGCTCTCGTATTTCATTTTGGCGACAATCCCCGGTGTGCCGTGTATCTACTACGGTGACGAGATAGGTATGGAGGGCGAAAAAGACCCCTTCAACCGTATGCCGTACCCGTGGGGGCAGGAAAACCACGAGCTTCTCAGATATTTCCGAAAAGTTGGCAGAATGAGAAGGAGAGAGAGCGAATTTTTCGCCGATGCGGAGTTTGAAATAATGTACATTGACCGCTCCATTCTCATTTTTGAACGCAAAAAGGGCGGGGAAACGCTGGCGGTGGTGGTGAACCGTTCCAAGGATACGTTTGTGTTCAGCGCAGACGATGAGGTGAACGAAATTTTCTACCAACACGTCGGCACGGAATTCGAAATAAAAAGTATGCGCGCGCATTGCTTCAAAATGCACGAAAACACAAAATACGGCGTTGTGCCGAAGCTTAAAGACGGCAAAAAATGAGAAAAACAGCTATAATTTGCTTGCTTTTTGTGCTTTGCTTGTGCTTTTGTTCCTGCACGGATGCGGATATTGTGATTTTGGCGGGGCAGAGCAGAAGCGAAAGCGCTTTCCCGGAGAAGGGAACGGTGGCTGTTACGGTGAATCTTTCTTCCGGAAGGTTTCACACGGATGAATCGTGCAGGCACGCCGTTAATATAAAGGAAGAAAACAGAAAGATTATTTTTTACCGCGATGCGCAGGAGGCTCTCGATGACGGTTTCGAGCCTTGCTCTGTGTGCGCGGGAAAGTTTAAAACAACGGAGGAAAATAATGATTAAATTTGAAACTGCATTGGCAGACAAGACGTTACAGATTTCTGTGTATGCGGAAAATATCGTTCGCATAAGATTGAGCGAAAAATTCGAGCCCACTCTTTTCGAAAGATACAATATATACAGAAAACCCGATGAAACAGGCGAAGCTCTTATAAACGGGGTTCGCACAGGCAAGCTTTCTGTTGAATACAGAGATGGAAAAATTTATTTTTCCTCCGATAAATTCACAAGAAGCATAGACCTCGATAATTCCCGCGTTGACGAAGTCAAAGATTATATGAACGAGCGCCTCAACGGTTTCCACGATGAGCACGTTGTGATTATCGGTTCCGAAGACGAAGAACAGCTCGAACAGAAAACAAAGGAATTTCAGGTTGACCCCAAATATATCACGGTCAAAACGGAGCAGGACATTTTCTACGGTCTTGGCGAAAGCAACACAGATAGACTTATACTTAACGGCAAAACGTATCGCGAACGCGTGGTATATCAGAAATATGAAATTCCGATTCCTTACCTTATGACGCCTTCGGGATACGGTATCCTTGCCAACACATCTTTCTGGCACGGCATCGACGTTTGCGAAAGAAAGAACGATGAAATAGTTTGGTATCTCCCCCAGGGTGATATTGACTTTATGATTTTTGCGGGCGACAATATGCGTGCGCTCCTCGAACGTTACACATACGTTGTGGGCAGACCTGCGCTCCTTCCCAAATGGGCGTACGGCCTTACCTTTATCGAGCTTTGCCAGGCTACGCAGTTTGACGTTATGAACGATGCGGAACGCTTCCGCACACACGGCATTCCTTGCAGCGCAATCAGCCTTGAGCCCGGTTGGACTGTAAGAAGATACGATTTCTCTACGGAAAAAGAATGGAACAGAGACAGATACTACGTTAACAATTGGGCGCGTGGCGACAAACCCAACCCCAGCTTCTTCTCCTCTGCGCTTAAACGTACGGGCTTCCGCCTCCACGCTTGGATGTGCTGCCAGTTCGACTTTACGGCAAATGAAGAGAGACTCATTGGTAACACGGATTGTGCACCCGAAATCCCCGCATTCTTCGACCACCTCAAACAGTTCTGCAACGACGGCATAGATTCCTATAAGGTTGACCCTTGCCGTATGGTAGATACTTCCGACGAAACAAAGATTTATGCAAACGGCAGAGGAGAAGCCGAAATGCACAGCTTGCTCCAAACGCTCGTTGTTAAGGAAATGTACTACGGTGCGAAAAACCATCGTGGCAACGTTCGTCCTATGCACCACTACTGCGGCGGCTTTACGGGCACAGGCGCGTTCACTGCAACAAACACGGGCGACACGGGCGGCGGCCTTAACACTCTTGCGTGGACACTTAACTGCGGCCTTTCCGGTATTTCCAACATCACTTGCGATATGAATATCTTCGATACGGCGGGTATTCACTACGCATTCTTCACGGGTTGGTGCCAGCTTAACTCCTGGGCGGGCTTTGAACATCCTTGGTGGGCAGGCGAGAAGCACTATAACTTCTTCAAATTCTACGATAAGATGCGTTATGCGCTTATGCCTTACATCTATTCCCACTCGATTGAAGCTAATATGACGGGTACGCCGATTTGCCGTGCTTTGCCCCTTGTATTTGATGATGTACTTGCAAGCAACGCTATTTGCGAGTATATGTTTGGTGACAACCTCCTCGTAGGCGCGTTCTCCAACAAGATTTATTTGCCGCAGGGCAACATCTGGTACGACGCGTGGACGGGCAAGGTTTACGAAGGCGGCCAAGAAATCACGGTTGACGTTCCCGAAAATCGAGGCGGCCCGCTCTTTATTCGCGGCGGCGCTATTATCCCCACGGAAGAACCTAAGCAGTACGAAGATGACGTTAACACAGCAAACCTTATTCTCAACCTCTATCCTTTCGGAAAGAGCGAATATACGCTCTATGAAGACGACGGCGTAACATTCGACTATGAAAAAGGCGAACGTGCGTCTACGAAGTTTACAATGGTGGAAGAAGGCGAAGGTTGCAAGATTACAATCGGCGGCAGAGAAGGCGCATTCAAGGGTATGACGGACGCAAGAACATACACGGCGAACGTAAAACTCGGCAAGGCTCCTGCATCCGTTAAAGTGGACGGAAAATCCGTTGGTGTTGTATATGAAGACGGCTTTGCAAAATTCCAGATTGGAACGGGCAAAAACGTTGAAATCGTTTACGGCTGGTAATTATATTATATATAATATATGGAAGAAAAACCTCGTTGCGTGAGCAACGAGGTTTTTTGTTTATTCTTCAAGTAATCTCTTGGGTTTTTGATTTTCGGAAAATATATCTGCGTAAAAATCTTCAAAGCTATCGCTGTAGTCGCCTTTAAATTTCATTTTCTGATAAAAGTAATTGTACATAAGTTTGATTTGCCACACAGAGGTATTTGAAAAAGAAAAAATGGAAAAATCGTTTCGGCTGATATCTTCACTCGAATTATAAATTTCTATTTTGTTCCCACATTCGGCGCATATGGCGATAACACGCAGCTGCTTTTCTTTTTTTACCACAAGAGCGGAAAATATTCCTTTGGTTTGCTTGCCCGTGTGAAGTATTTTGAATTTATCGCAACCGCAAGAGCAGGCGAGCGTGCCTTCAATTGCGCAAGGTTCATTCTTTAGTGTTCCTTTATTGAGACCGCTATATTCTTTTATATTTGTTAAGTAGGGAAGAATGGGAAGGTTTTTCATAGTTTTCTCCTTTGCGCAAAATGAATAATGAATGATGAATATTGAAGAAATAATAATACAAAGAAAAAATTCGCTTTATAAAGTAAAGCGAATTTTTCTTTGGCCCGCCCTGCGGGGGTCGAACCCGCAACCGTCAGAATCGGAATCTGATACTCTATCCTATTGAGCTAAAGGCGGAGAAGAGCAATGCTTGGAGCATTGCAGCTATAAAATGTTCAGGGAAAAATCGCTTTGGCGATTTTATACAATATATAATATATTGCGGTGTTACTGCGCCAAAGCTTCTTTAACGGCTTTTGCGAGCTGGTCGGGGCAGGAAGTGCCTCTGCCGCGGCAATCTGTGCCTTCAAGGCGCTTTACAAGGTCGCTTGCGTCCATACCCTCTGCGAGAGCTGCGAGGCCTTGCGTGTTACCGTGGCAACCGCCCTCGAAGCGCACGTTGTGCAATTTGCCTTCTTCAAGCTCGAATGTGATGCTTCTGGAACAAACGCCGCGCGTTTTATAAGTAAATTTTTCGGACATTTAATTCACCTCTTGACAAATTTTTGTTTTTGTTGTATAATTTCAAATTGTTGTGAGCAAAATGACGTTGTTTTATACAATGTTTTTTCGTACGAGAATATAATATCACATTATTGGGCAGAAGAAAAGCCTTTTTTGTCGATAAAATTCATTTTTGTACATATTATACAAAGAAATGATTAAAAAATCTTAGATTTTCTACATATTTTTTGTAAAAAACTATTGCATTTTTTGCGAGACTGTTGTATAATAGTTATGCTTGATGTGCGATGACGCGGGAGGTTGCTGCGAAAGCAGGTTATTTCCGCTGAGTATGTCCGAAACAATTCGGGCGAGAACATTTTAGAACACTTTGCGAAACTTCCGGATATTGCACCGCGTGCGGTGTCAATCCGATAAAGGAAGTAAGCGTATTTACCACCGGAACCCCTTTAGGAAAAGAATCCCCTTTAGCTCTCCGGTTTTTAATATGGCTGAGGTGGAAACACCCGGCTGAGTGTTACGAGAATTCTTCGGTCGCCGCAACAAAATATTTAAGGAGGCAAAATCAAGTGGCAGCTAGTGAAAAAATCAGAATCAAACTGAAAAGCTACGACAGCGCTCTTATCGACGCAGCAGCAGAAAAATTTGTTGATGCCGCAAAAAGAAACGGCGCAACAGTATCCGGTCCTATCCCGCTTCCCACAGACAGAGAAGTAATCACAATTCTCCGCGCTGTTCATAAGTACAAAGATAGCCGCGAACAGTTTGAAATGAAAACTCACAAGAGACTCATCGACGTTATCAAACCGTCCCAGAAGACAGTTGAAGCGCTTTCCAGTCTCGAACTTCCGGCCGGAGTTGAAGTAGAAATCAAACTTTAATTTAAATATATTTTGATTTCGCAACTGCGCAGAGTAGAGGAAGGGAGCCTAACCTTCCAATATATAAATGCGCAGCGGTTGGTCAAGTCGAACCACTCGAAGAAGTTCGACCAATAACTAATACAGGAGGAAAAAACAATGAAAAAAGGTATCATAGGCAAGAAAATCGGTATGACACAGGTTTTCGATGAAAACGGTAACGTTATCCCGGTTACAGTGATTGAAGCAGGCCCTTGCGTTGTAGCTCAGAAAAAGACTGTTGAAAAAGACGGTTACAGCAGCGTACAGCTCGGCTTTGAAGATATCGCTGACAAGAAGCTTAACAAAGCTGAAAAAGGCCACTTTGCAAAAGCAGGCGTGGCAACAAAGAAACATCTTAAAGAGTTTAAACTCGACGATGCAGCAACAATGAATGTGGGCGACGTTA
>JAFTOK010000060.1 GCA_017463815.1 Clostridia bacterium
ACCTCGGAAAAGCATCTGCAAGGGAGTGTTTTTTGCCTTGTCCTTAATTTTTCTGAGTCTTTCCCAGGGGTCCTCCTTAAGGAATCTAAGACAGCTGTCAAAGGTTGCGCCACCCCACGCTTCAAGAGCATTGAAACCGACCTTGTCAAGAAGCTCTACCGCACCTATATGACCATCGGCATATGCCTTTGCGGTGTTTCCTATATCGTTTCGCTTGGCGTCTTCTATCACAATCAAGCCTTTGCTCTTTGCATAAGCCACCGTTTTTTCAAAACTTGCCACGCCGCGCGAGCCATACTTTTCGTAGAACGCCATTTGAGGCTTTACTGCGGGCACAAGCCCCGCAACCGTATCTATGACGTCACGGTTAAAGTTGTAGATGGCTTCCGCAACCGCCTCAAAGGGATTTTTGCTTTTCAAGCCCGTTTTATAGCACGCAGGAATTTTGTTTATATCGGGGTCTAAGCCGACTACCGTGGGATTTTGCGTTTTTATTGTGTTTTCAATCAATCTGTCAATAATATTCATAATTATAAGCCCTTGTAGTTCTCCTTATATTCTTTTAATTTATCTAGATATTCACCTGCCGAGATTACACCTCTCTCGATGGCGTTTATAATATCATCTAAAGTAACAATGGAGTGTATCTTTACGCCATAGCAGTTTTCGATTTCCTGCTTTGCGGAAAAAGGAGAATGTTCCGAGCGTTCCATTCTGTCCACACATACCACTATATGAGAGGGATATTTTCCCGATGCAAGTTTTACTTTTTCCAACATATCCCGTATTGTTGCACCTGACGTGAAAGTATCTGTAATCAATGTCATTTCATTTACAGAGATATTCCCGCTCTTTATCGAATAATCAATACTGTAATCGGTATCAAAACCGTATTTGCCGAAAAGAGTCATACTTGTTGCGATTATCAGGGGAATCACACGCGGAGTGTGTCCGACAAGGCGATTCATCTCTATGGAATGCTCGCGAATGCATTCTGCATAGAATTCGCCGAGCTTTGATATCTGGCTTCCTGTTCTGTAATATCCGCTATGAATAAGATACGGCGACATTCTGCCGCTTTTAAGCTCAAACTCGCCAAAACGCAACATTCCGTTGTTTACCATAAACTGAATAAAACGCTCCTTATAGTTGAGCGCATCCAAACGGTAACCAAACAGTTCGTCCATTGTTATGCCAAAATAGCGCGCGATTGCAGGCAAAACGGAAATATCCGGCGCAGAAATATGGTTTTCCCATTTGCTCACAGATTGCGCGGAAACCGCAAGCGCCTCTGCAAGCTGCAGCTGCGTCACGTTTTTATTTTTGCGCAATAATTTAATTTTATCGCCTATTAACATATTGCCCCTCCTTACTTTTGTTTACAGTAATATTATATCTTAAGAACACAATATTTTCAATATAGTGTTCGGATAGTTTTGCGCAACCGTATGGTGAGTAGGTTCAAAAATTTAACCAGAGGTTTAATGCATATAGCGCAACAAGTTCTGTTAAAACGTGAAAAGATGTGCTACAATATAATCAGAAACAAGGCCTTGTTAATTTTTCACAAAGGAGAATTTACAATGAATATACGAATAGGCGAAAATATAAAGCGTTTACGCAAAAATAAAAACATCACACAGGAGCAGATTGCGGAAATACTCGGCGTTTCTGTCACCGCCGTGAGCAAATGGGAACGCGGAGAAACATACCCCGATATAACGCTGCTTTTCCCTCTCGCGCACTATTTCGGCGTTAGCCTCGACGAGCTTATGGGATATAACGAAGAGAAAATCCGTGAAGATATAGAAGCTTTGCTCGATGAATACAGGGCGCTTTCCTGCAAAAGAGAATTCCAAAAAGCAAGAGAGCTTATTATAAAAGCGTACAAGGAATATCCCAACGATTATAAAGTTATGCATAACTATATGTGGAATTTGGGCGGCGACTACGCAGACAACGACCCCGCCGTACTGATTGAGCACAAAGAGGAATTTCTGGCGATTTGCAACAAAATTCTCGATGGCTGTACAAACGAGAACATTCGCTTTGATGCGTGGAATATGCGCGCCAAGATTTTGCACGCAGAGGGCAAAACGGACGAGGCGCTCAAAATCTACCGCACGAAGTTCCCTGCCTGGTACCAGACGTGGGAACAAAAAAGCGAACAACTTTTCGCAAAGGACACGCCCGAGTTCCGCCGCCAACTGCTCCTTAACCTCTACGAGCTCTCTTTCTTTGCAATAGACAAGAAAATGAAAGAAATTTGGTTCTGCGGCGAAGGCACGACAGAAGAAAAATCCCGCCAAGGGCTCGCATTGCTCGATATTATAGCGGAAGCACGCGAAAAATCGGGAGCAAAAGAGCTTATTTTCGTGGAATACCATATTTGTAATTGCCAGCTAAACGAGCTTCGCCGTTTTGGCGGAAGCGAGGCAGAAAAGGTTTTGTGGCGCGAAAAGCGCAAAGAAAAAGGCTCTCTTTGCATAGACTTTGCTCAAACCGAACCTGTGGCAGACGAATATATCAAAAAGATGTATTCAGGCATTGAAACCGAGCCTTTAGCGGCAGAGTATAATAAAAAAATCACTTTGAAAGCTCGAAAGCAATAAAAGCATAAAAACAGATGGCGAAAACGCCATCTGTTTTTGCTTTTACTCTGTTATTTGCTCTTTATATACTCATCAATAGCCGCTGCGGCTTTTTTGCCTGCGCCCATAGCAAGTATAACCGTAGCCGCGCCTGTAACCGCGTCGCCGCCCGCGTAAACGCCGTCTTTGCTCGTTTTGCCGACTTCGTCTGCCACGATACAACCGCGCGGGTTAACGTCAAGGCCTTCGGTCGTATTCTTTATAAGCGGGTTGGGAGAGGTACCGAGAGCCATTATAACGCTGTCTACCTCGAGAATAAAATCGGAGCCTTTCTTTTCTATAGGCTTGCGTCTTCCCGAAGCGTCGGGCTCGCCAAGCTCCATTTCCACACAACGCATAGCTTTTACGTTGCCGTTTTCGTCGCCGAGAATTTCGGTGGGGTTGCAGAGGAGCTTGAAAATGATACCCTCTTCTTCTGCGTGGTGCACTTCTTCCGCGCGCGCAGGGAGCTCTTCTCTGCCGCGACGGTAAACTATGTAAACTTCCGCACCGAGGCGTTTTGCACATCTTGCCGCGTCCATAGCAACGTTGCCACCGCCAACAATTGCAACTTTGTTGTGCTTTTTAATAGGCGTTGCGTAATCGTCAAGATACGCCTTCATAAGGTTGATTCGTGTGAGGAATTCGTTTGCGGAATACACGCCGGAAAGACCCTCGCCGGGGATTCTCATAAACATAGGCAAGCCAGCACCCGTGCCTATAAATACAGCTTCGAAGCCTTCTTCGCTTATGAGCTCGTCAACAGCTACAGCCTGACCAACAACGGTGTTTGTTTCTATCTTAACACCGAGGTTTTGAAGCTTTTCGACCTCTTTCTGCACGATTTCTTTGGGCAAACGGAATTCAGGTATACCATACATCAAAACGCCGCCTGCAACGTGAAATGCTTCAAAAACGGTAACGTCATATCCGAGCTTTGCAAGGTCTCCCGCACAAGTAAGCCCTGCGGGACCCGCACCTACGATGGCAACCTTGTGCCCGTTCTTTTCGATTTTAATTTCTTCGCTCTTGCCGTGCGCCATATGATAGTCGGCACAGAAGCGTTCGAGCCTGCCAATAGCCACAGGCTCGCCTTTTATACCGCGAATACATTTGCTTTCGCATTGGCGTTCCTGAGGGCAAACTCTGCCACAAACAGCGGGCAGAGAGCTCGTTTCGCTTATTTTCTGATATGCCTCTTCAAATTTGCCTTCTGCAACGAGAGAGATAAATTCGGGAATTTTTACGTTTACGGGGCAACCATCAACGCACATAGGTTTCTTGCAATTAAGGCATCTTTTCGCTTCCGCGATAGCCGTTTCTTCTGTATAGCCGAGAGCTACTTCGCTGAAATTTTTGTTTCGCACGTCTGCCGCTTGTTCGGGCATAGGATGCTTTACGGGTGTCATATCTGCCATATTCTTATTCCCCTTTCTCGTTCATTTTCATAAGGTTGCAGTGTTCATCGCGCGCTTTCTGTTCTTCCGCTTTGTACATAACGGAACGACGAATAATTTCGTCGAAATCTACAAGGTGTCCGTCGAAATCGGGGCCATCTACGCACGCAAACTTCGTTTCTCCGCCTACTGTAAGTCGGCAACCGCAGCACATACCAGTACCGTCTATCATAATCGGGTTCATACTTCCAATGGTTTTTACACAGTCTTTTTCGGTGAGCTTGCAA
>JAFTOK010000061.1 GCA_017463815.1 Clostridia bacterium
AGCCGTGAACAGTACCTGCGGCACCTGCTTCAGACTGCATCTCCATAACTTTAACATTTTCACCCAAAATGTTTTTAAGACCTGTTGCAGACCAAGAGTCTGTAAGTTCTGCCATTACGCTGGAAGGGGTGATAGGATAAATAGCGGCAACCTCGGTGAACGCATAAGATACGTGCGCCGCGGCGGTATTGCCGTCCATTGAGATTTTCTTTCTTGCCATATTGTAAGAACCTCCATATTTTTTTCTGAGAATAAAATGAATTATACCATTTATAAATATGATACCACTTGATGAGGAAAAAGTAAAGACGATATTAAGAAAAAACTTGTTTTTTTATTGATTTTTTCTAAAAAATATTGCCGCAAAAAATAATTTTTACCGATAATATACATAATATGCGATGATTGTTCGCATTTTTCCGCCGTGCTCAAGGTCGGGGGCTGTGAGGATAGCGCCCTCCAGGCTCATAAGCTCGCTCGCCTCGAGTTCTTCCACTCTGGCGCGGAAAATCACCTTATTATCAGCACTTACGATAAATTCGCCGTTTCGGATATTGAAGCCGCCGTCGCGCCCGATTACGATATCCATATCCCCCTCGCGCTCGCTTACGTAGCGCAGGCGGTGGCGGGCGATTTTTTCAGCCATTTTTATGCGGAAAGCCGGCGTTTGCTCGGGGTTTTTCTTTTTAAAAGGCCACATCGGTTTTTACCTCCTTCGGATTTGTCGGGTATATATGTGGGTATATATTTATTTTAGCATATTTCCGACCAAAATGGAAGAGGGATTTTTAGAATGCATATTGCAGGATTTGTGGGTGAAAGTAAATTTGAGGCTCTCCTCTTGGAAGGGCTCCGCGCAATCGGTGAAAGGGTAAACGAAAAAGACGAATTGGGAATATTTATATACATATCGGCTTTATATGCGTTTGTTTGGTTGCTGAAAAATAAGTGCTTTGCAAAAAACAGAGGGTAAAACCTCTGTTTTTTGTGCTTTTTGGGGGCGTGGGTTATCCACGGGGCATAAAAATTTGCAAACAAAATAAAATTTGTTAATTTTAATAAATTTCTATTCCAATTCGTGAGAAAATATGGTATACTGAACGACATAGTGTATATATTTTTGAATCCGGAGGATTTTTAATGAAAAAGGATAACTCTGTTGTATTGCAGCCGCTTGCAAAAGAGAACGTGTGGAAGCGTTTTGTCCGCTTCTGCGCGGGGCTTAAAGACAGCGAATATATTTACCTTTGCGCCGCTTTCTTTTTGCCTTTTGCAATAATGCTCGGCATATATGCTTGTATGGAAATACACCCGTTCGGCAACAATTCCGTGCTTATGCTCGACTTGCAGGCGCAGTACATCTATTATTACGAAGAAATTCGCTCACTTCTTACGGAGGGCGGCAGTTTCCTGTATTCCTGGAAACGTACGCTCGGCGGCGAGTTTATGGGCATAATCGCATACTACGGCGCAAGCCCCTACAACTTGATTTTCGCGCTTTTCCCCGAACATATGACGGCGGACGCTATGATGTTCATAAACCTTATGAAAATAGGTTCTATGGGTCTTACGTTCGGCATCTATATGCACAAAACGCGCAACCCCGGCGAAATGAAAACGCTCGCGCTTTCTTCTATGTATGCGCTCTGCGCTTACGCCGTGGTGCAGACGCTCGACCCTATGTGGCTCGATGCGCTCGTGCTTTTGCCCTTGCTTATTTTGGGGCTTGAGGCGCTTATAAAGGAACGCAAAATAATCCTTTATACCGCTTCGCTCACGATGGTGTTCATAACAAACTACTATATCGGTTATATGACGGGTATTTTCACGTTCATATACTTCCTCTACTACTATTTTGTAAACCGTGAGGAATTGCTCGAAAAATACCCCTTGCCCGAGGGAAAATGGTATAAGAAAGCGTTCGGTGCAAATGGTGTGCAGACTTTCGGCAGGTTTGCCTTTGGCACGCTTATAGCGCTTATGATTGCGGCGTTTATGCTTATTGCCGCGGTATATTCGCTCACGTTCGGCAAGAGCGATTTCCAGAACACGAACTGGGTTTTTGCGCTGCGCTTCGACTTTATCGAAATTTTCAACAAAATGCTCATCGGCTCTTACGACACGGTAAAACCGAACGGTTTGCCGATGATATACAGCGGTATGTTGGCGCTGCTCGGTTTGCCGATGTTCTATATGGCGCCCTCTGTGAAACCTGCGAAGAAAATCGGCGCCACGCTCGTGCTTCTCGTGCTCACGCTCAGCTTTATGATAAACCCTGTGGACCTTGTTTGGCACGGCTTTAACCTGCCGAACTGGCTCAACTATCGCTATTCTTTCGTTTTCTCGTTCTTCGTTATATGTATGACGGCAGATGCGCTCTGCGACGTAAAGAAAATAAAAGTAGGCAACGTAGCGGCGGCAGGCGGAATTATAATAGCGCTCGTGGCGGTTTTGCAGAACCTCAAATATCATATAGACCCCGACCAAGGCACGTTTGCCTCCGCAAGCCAGAAGAACCTTACCTCCATTTTGCTTGCGGTGGTGTTTATCGTAGCGTACGTTATTATAGTTTACCTTTGCTCCAACGATAAGCTCGAAAACACCGGCACGTTTATGCTTGCGGCGATTGTCTGCGTGGAAATGTTCGCGGGCGGGCTTATAAACATAAACGACGTAACTTACGATGTAGGTATGGTGCGCTACGGCAGCGTGGAGGGAACAACGGAAGATTTCAGCTCTTACACAGCGCCGATAAAACGAATAGAGCACGTTGTAGACAAAATCACGGGTAGCGACACCTCCTTCTACCGTATGGAAAGTAAAATATATCGCCGCAAAGGCGGCGAAAACGAAAGTATGGCTTTCGGCTTCAACGGTATAGCACATTCTACCTCTACCCTCAATACAAACGTAATAAGGCTCTTTAACAATATTGGTTATGCTTCGCAATCGCACTGGACAAAATATCTCGGCGGCACGCCGCTTTCCGATGCGCTTTTCGGCATAAAATACGTTATTACGGCAGACGACCTGCTGGACAGCAAATATTACGAGGTGGCGTACAAAGACCTGGAACAGGTGACTTACGGTCAGCCCCTTTCCACCATTTACGCTATGGAAAACGAATATGCGCTTCCTATAGCATACGGTGTTTCCACAAAGGTGCTTGAAAAGCTGGAGAAAATGAGCACGCCGTATTTCCCCACAGGCGCGGAAGCGCAGAACGATATTGTGGAAGCGTTCCTTTGGGACACGGATTTCAACGCAGATATGTTTACCTACGTTTATCCGCACTATTCGCTTGAGGATTGCACGGCAAGCTTCTTTACGCAGAGCTGCAAGTATATAGACGAAAATGGTGAAGAACAGGAAATACTCGTGCCTTACAGAAGCTTTAAGGCAGACGGCGAAAACCCCACAATCCGTTTCGTATTCAACGCGCAGGAAAACGGGCCGCTCTATGCACACTTCCCGATGGACAACTTCGGCAAGGCTTGCGATATTTACGTTAACGACACGTTCATTTGCCGCTACGACAGCGCGCGTATAGTAAACCTCGGCACGTTCAACAAGAGTGACAAGGTGGTTGTTGAGCTTGCTATAGACGACATAATATATTTCTCCGAGAAGAGCCGCTTCTACTTCTTCCAGAACAACTATGAAACACAGCTTGAAGCGCTCGAATATCTTAAAAATGCTTCTATGAATGTGGAAGAACACAGCAACACTATGCTTAAAGGTACAATCAATATTCCCGAAGGTCAGGAGCTTATTCTCACGACCATTCCTTATGACGAGGGCTGGAACTGCTATATCGACGGCGAAAAGGTTGAAATAACGAAAGCGCTCGGTTCGCTTCTGGCTATTGAAACAACCGTGGGCGAGCACACTATAGAGCTTCGCTATATGCCGAAATGCTACGTTGTGGGATTAATTGTTTCCGCAGTAGGTATAATCTGCTTTGTGGGTATTATCGTTCTTGAAATACTCAGGAAAAGACGTACAAAAGCCGCAGTTTCTGTGGTTTGCGAAGAAACAGCGCCCGAAACAGCGCCTGCAGCAGAAATAAACGAAGCTGCCCCTGCGCCCGAGGCGGAAGAAAAGAACGAAGAAAAATAAAAATATATTGAAGAAAACCGAAAATGCTGTGCTTCGCACGGCATTTTTGGTGTAGATGAAAAGATTATGAAAACAGTAATTTTTGCACTTAACAGCTCATACAGCCACACGAGCCTTGCCGCGCGCGCAATAGCTCGCGGAATGGAGCGGCACGGGCTGGGCTATGAAATTATAGAAAAAAACCAAAAAGACAAGCGCGGAGCAATACTCGCCGCCCTCGCGGAGGCGGACGCTGACGTATACGGCTTTTCCACGTACATATGGAACGTGGCGGATATGCGCGCATACGCAAGCTCGCTTAAAAAGATTTTGCCGAATACGAAAATCGTTTTCGGCGGGCCCGAGGTGCTTTTTGCGGGGGATGATTTCCTTTGCGAAAACCCGTTTGTCGATTATGTCATACGTGGGGAGGGGGAAGAGGCTTTTCCCGCTCTCTGCGAAAAAATAGCGCGCGGCGAGGCGGCGGAACGCATTATAGATGCGCCGTATTTTGCGGATTTTACGGAAAGCGGCATCTATTACGGCGACGTGGGCGACAAGCCGCACGGGCTCGTATACTACGAAAGCGTGCGCGGCTGCCCCTTTGCGTGCGCATACTGCCTTTCTTCCGTTACGGAGCGTAAAATCCG
>JAFTOK010000062.1 GCA_017463815.1 Clostridia bacterium
ATGCCGTATTCTTCGATAAATACCGCGAAAACGTTGCGGCTGATATTTCCACCTCTGTGAACAACACCTATATAGAAAACCACAACCAGCCCGCCGGCGTGAAAAGCTATGGTATGGTGGTTGACCTCGTGGTTTCCTATATGCTTTACGAAAACTGAAAAAAGCTGCAAATTTTGGCGTTCAAACCGTTGTTTATCCCCGAAAATTTTAACAAACTTACGGAAAATGAATATAATAAAACAGAAAGCACTTATTAAATCGATTTATTTCCGGAAAAAGAGATTGATTTAAGAAAAATTTTGTGATACAATAAATTTGGGAAATTGTTTTTTCCTTAATCACAAGAACGACGGATTTGAATTTTTCAAATATTAAGATATATCAGTAATATTGTTTGCAGAAAGGTACATTTATGGAAAAGGTTATAATCGACGGCGGCTCGCCGCTCGAAGGAACTGTCACCATCAGCGGAATGAAAAACGCTGCTGTGGCGGTTTTATATGCAACCGTGCTTGTTGACGGTGTTTGCGTTATAGAAAATTTGCCTAATATAAGCGACGTGGCAATTTCACTGGAGATACTCAAAAGTGTAGGCGCAAAAGTGGAGCGCATCGGCGAAACAGAGGTGCGCATAGACGCTACGGAGGCGCGCGATAAAATGCCTCCGCACGAGCTTGCGAAAAAAATGCGTGCTTCGTATTATCTTATCGGCGCCACACTCGGGCGCTTCGGTCATTCGGTTATAGGTTACCCCGGCGGTTGCGATTTCGGTGTGCGCCCAATAGACCAGCATATAAAAGCCTTCAATGCGCTCGGTGCAGATGTTTGCACGGAGGGCGGGCTTATAGAAGCCACGGCGCAGAACGGCAGGCTTAAAGGCGGCAATATATTCTTTGACTGCGTCACAGTTGGCGGCACGATGAACGCTATGCTCGCGGCTGTGCTTGCAGACGGTGTTACGGAAATAGAAAACGCGGCAAGAGAGCCGCACGTGGTTGCACTTGCAAATTTCCTTAACTTCTGCGGTGCTTCCGTTTCGGGCGCAGGTACCGACAAAATAAAAATCAAAGGTGTGGAAAAGCTCCACGGTTGCACGTATGAGCTTATACCCGATATGATAGAAGCGGGCACGTTTATGATAGCGGCGGCGGCTACGGGCGGTAACCTTTACATAGACAATGTTATTCCCAAGCATATGGAGGCTATATCCGTGAAGTTGCGCGAAATGGGCGTGACGATTGACGAATTTGACGATGGTATGCGCGTTTACTGCGAAGGTCCGCTTTGCAACGTGGATATAAAAACGAGCCCGTACCCCGGTTTCCCCACGGATATGAACCCGCAGGTGGCTGTGCTTATGTGCTTGGCAGAAGGAAAAAGCACGCTTACAGACACCATTTGGGATAACCGCTTCCGCTACGTAGAGGAGCTGAAGCGAATGGACGCTGAAATAGAGGTAGAGGGCAACACGGCGACTTTTTGCGGCGGCACGGTGTTCAAGCCCGCTAGGGTTCGCGCGGTAGACCTGCGCGCGGGCGCGGCTATGATTATAGCGGGTCTTGTGGCGAAAGGGCAGACGGAGGTAGACGATTTCTTCTACGTCGAGCGTGGCTACGACAACATTATAGAAAAACTTCGCGCTGTCGGCGCACACATAATGAAAATAAGCTGAAAAAAGCACCCTGCGGGGTGCTTTTTTGTTCCTTAAAAGGAACAAAAATCGTTTTAAAACGATTTTTGAAATTATTATATTCGCGCTTTTCTTTGTTTGAAAGAAAAGGCGCGGCAAAAGAAGCAAAAAAACGTGCCGTTTTATCGCCGGTGCGAAAAAATTTATCGTGTGCGAATAACGCTGCGAATAACTAAAGTTTAAGCCATAATATATCAACGCGAGGGCACGATAAGCAAAGCCGAAAAGAATTTCTCGGACTATATTTTGGCAAAAACAGATGCGGAAAGTTTGAGAAAAGCCACAACTTCGCATTTTGCTTATCAGCGGCGTGGTTCTACACAATTTTTGCGAGTGTGCGAGTGAAAATTCGTGCGGGGAGCCGCTAATACTGCACTTCCTCATTGCACAAACCCGAGCCGATAAATCCTGCAAGGATTTTTGCTTCTTTTTCTCTCTTTTTCTTTCAAAAAGAAAAAGAGAAATAAAATTGTTTAAGACCGCGTTGCGGTCTTTTCGAAAAAAGAAAAATCCGCAAAAGCGGATTTTTAAAAATATGACCGAGCGTGTAAGCCGGGTTCTGTCGAGAACAATCATCTATCTGCGATGTGTGTTACCACACACCTTACCTGCCTTGCGGCAAGTTGCCGCCGCGTGCCAAGCTTTCGCTTTGGTCGGGCAAACCGTATGAGCACGGGGCGTTGCTTCGGATAGGGTTTACATTGCACCGTGTGTTACCACACGGTCGGTGAGCTCTTACCTCGCCTTTCCATCCTTGCCGTACCGAAGTACGGCGGTTTATTTCTGTTGCACTTTCCCGGAAGTCACCTTCGGCGGACGTTATCCGTTATCCTGCCCTATGAAGCCCGGACTTTCCTCATAATAATACCTTTCGGCAACATATTACGCGATTGTTCCGCTCGGTCATAGTTTTAACGTGTGTTATTCCTCTTTGCCAATGGCAACGAGGCCTGCTGTCGCGCTTTTGGGGCGCTGACTCTTGTAATCGAAGCTTTCTGTTCTTCTGTCGGAGCGGTAAAGCGTTATCTGCTCTGCGAATTTTTCGCTCATATCGCCGACGTAATAGGAATCTACATAGAGCGTTTCTATGGTGTTGCTCGTATATTCGGAAGAAAACGCGCCCTTGTAGATGTAATCGGATATGGGGGCCTCAGGCACGGGGAGGTTTACCGTGGGGGAGGTTTTCTTTATATCGAAAAGGTCCACGCCCGAAAACGCTACGCGAAGATATGTGTACCTGTTCTTTGTGAACGTGGTGTATTCATAGCTTTCGTAAATATTGCCCTCGTTATCGCGCAATTTGAATACAAACGGAAACTCGGGCAGGCTTTCTGCCGTTATAACGTCTGCTTCTGTAAAGCTTTCGCCCATAATTTCCATAAGCTCCTCGGTAAGCTCGCTTGCCAGCGTGTCTACCGTGCTTTTGTTATAGCGTATGGTGAACTGTATTTCGTTGGCGGCGGGAATATAGTGAAGCTCATAGAGCGAAAATTTGCCGTCTTTATCGAAGACCTTGCCTACGTCTTGTGTATATATCAAAAGGTCGTTTCCTTTTTCCTCATATGCCGCATAGGAATTTTCTGTCCACAACAGCTTGGAAGCGGCGGAGGGAAGTTTGGAGGAAATAATTCGCCAAAAAAGAATAGCGAAAACCATAAAAATCAAAAAGTAACCGAAGCACTTTAGCGCCAGCTTAAACGAACGGAAACTGAAAATCTTTTTTATAAGAGGACGTTTTGCAAACTCCTCGTTTTCCTGCTCTCGCCTGTAGCTGCCCCAGTCGTTGAAATCTTCAGCCAAAAAGTATCAACTCCTTTTTTGAAAAATAGTGTAAAAATAGCGTATATTTTATTATATTATATATTTTTGAAAAAATCAATAATAGTTTTTGTAAACTTTTATTTTAGAATAAAAAATTTTTTAAATTGTAAATAAAAACGGCAAATACACAAATTTGATGTTGACTTTTTCTGTTTATATGGTAAAATTCAATAAAAAGGAGTTTTTGGAGGAAACTGAAATGCTCGAAAAACATTTGATAGCCAAAACAAGACCGCTGGCAAACCCTGCGAATATCGTTTTGTGGGGGGATTTCCGCATAACCGTGCTTGCAGACCGCCTTTTCCGCGTGGAGCGTGACGAAGGGCGCATTTTCTGCGATGAAGCTACGGAAGCGGTTTGGTTCCGCGATATGCCGCCCGTTCCGTTTGAAAAGACGGAAAAAGACGGTGTTCTTTACGTGAAAACCGCAGGAGCTACGCTCGTGCGTTGCAAGGATTTTGAAAAAAGCTACGTTATTTTAGACGGCAAGAAAATTTTGCTTGATAATGAACAAAATCTGCGCGGCACATATTGTACGCTCGACTGCTGCGATGGCTGCGATTTAATAGACGGTACGGGAAAAAATCCGCCGAAGCCGATAGAGCTCGATATGGGTGTTGTTTCCAAAAATGGCGTTGCCGTGCTAGATTACACGAAATCTTCCTTGCTGAAAAACGACGGTATGGTAACGAAGCAAAGACGCGACGAGCTTGACATTTATATTTTTACCTACGGTCACGATTACCGTGCGGCGGTGCGCGCCTTCTATATGCTCTGCGGCGAAACGCCGAAGCTGCCGCGCTATGCCCTCGGCAACTGGTGGAGCAGATACTATGCTTATACCGAGCGCGGATATTTAAACGTGCTCGACAGAATGGAAGAACGCGATATACCCATAACCGTTGCAACCGTGGATATGGACTGGCACTGGAACACGCAGAATTTGCAGGATAAACCCGGAATAGAGGATAAAATGCCCCTCGACAAAAGATGTGGTGAAAACAGCGACTATTACGGCGGCGCATCAGGTTGGACAGGCTATAGCTGGAATACGGACCTTTTCCCCGATTATAAAGCGTTTCTCAAAAAGCTTCACGAGCGCGGCTGTGCCGTAACGCTCAATCTGCACCCCGCCACGGGTGTGCGTTGGTTCGAGGATATGTACGAGGAAATGGCGCGCGAAATGGGCATAGACCCCGCCACGGAGCGCAAGGTAGACCTCGACTTTACAGATGATAGATGGATAAACGCATATTTCAAGATTCTGCACAAGCCGTATGAGCGCGACGGAGTTGACTTCTGGTGGATGGACTGGCAGCAGGGCACCAAGAGCGCCATCAAAGACCTCGACCCGCTCTGGCTCTTAAACCACTACCACACCCTTGACATAATGAAGGACAATAAGCGCCCAATGCTGCTCTCCCGTTTTTCAGAGGCGGGAAGCCAGCGCTTCCCCGTTGGTTTTTCGGGCGACACAC
>JAFTOK010000063.1 GCA_017463815.1 Clostridia bacterium
CTTCCCCTTGAGGGGAAGCTGTCAGCGCGAGCTGACTGATGAGGTGTCTTTAACGCTAAGCGACTCTTTATCCTCCACGCGGTTTTACCCCACAACCTTATAAATCGCAGATTCGTAAGGTGCGAAAATATCGGTTTCGCGTTCGGGGTAATTTCCTATTACGCGCACAAGGTTTGCAGGCAGAGCTATGCGAGATTCTTTTTCGTAGTTGCACACAACCACCATTTCCTCGCCCTTATATTCGCGGCGGTACATAAAGTAGTTTTCCGCTTCGCCCGTCATATCCTTGAACGTGCCGCGGCGCAGAACCTCGTTTGCCTTGCGGAGAGCGATGATTTCTTTAAAATAGCGGAAGATGGATTTTTCGCTCGCCTTGTCTGCCTCCACGTTTATTTTTTCGTAATCGGGGTGGAGTGTAAGCCAGGTTTTTTCGCCCTCGGAAAAGCCGCCGTTTTTGCCCGAGTTCCAAGCCATAGGGCGGCGCGCGTTATCGCGCGAGCCGAAGTTTATAAGCCGCCACATTTCATCTTCAGAAAGCACGTCTTTATACGCGCGGTAGAACGCCGTGGTTTCCATATCGTCGAAATCTTCGATTTTCTCAAAATAAGAGTTTGTAACACCTATTTCCTGCCCTTGGTATATGAACGGAATGCCGCGCATACCGTAGAGCATAGTGGCAAACATCGTGGCGCTTTCATAGCGTAGCTCGCCGTCGTTTGCAAAGCGGGAAACGCACCTGCCGAGGTCGTGGTTTTCTATGAAAAGCGTATAGAGCAGGTCGTTTTCTTGCGTAATCTTCTGCCATTTTGCAAAAATTTCGCCAAACTCGGAAAGCGAGAAATCCTTGGGCTCGAATCTGCTCTTGCAGTTACGATTTATGTGCTCGAACTGGAAAACCGTGGTAAGCTCGCCGCGGTCTGCGCCCGTAAGCTTGCGTATGTTTTCCACGTTTGCGCCCCAGCATTCGCCCACGGTGAAAACGTGCGCCATTTTCTCCCTGCCGAAAAGCTCGTTTATATATTCGTGCAGGTGCGGGCCTGTGTTCAATCTATTGTTTTCCCAATCCTTGCATATCATATCTATAACGTCGCAGCGGAAGCCGTCTACGCCCATATCCACCCAGAAATCGAGCACGTCACACATCTCTTTACGCACACGCGGGTTTTCCCAATTGAGGTCTGCCTGCGTGGGGTCGAAGCAGTGCAGGTAGTATTGCCCCGCGACATCGTCGTATTTCCAGGCGGATTCACAGCACGCTACCCAATCGTTGCGCGGCTTGTCTGCCCAGATATAGAAATCGCGGTAGGGGTTATCTTTGCTCTTGCGTGCTTCCTTGAACCAAAAATGCTCCGTGGACGTGTGGTTCGGTACGAAGTCCACGATGACTTTTATGCCGCTCGCGTGCATAGCGTCGAGCATTTCGCGGAAATCTTCCATTGTGCCGAATTCCGCCTGAATGGCGCGGTAATCGGAAATGTCGTAGCCGCCGTCGTTGCAGGGGCTCTTATAAAACGGGGAAATCCACACGGCGTCTATGCCGAGTTCTTTAAGATAGGGGATTTTTTCGGTTATTCCGCGCAAATCTCCCGTGCCGTCGCCGTTCGCATCGCGGAAGGAACGCGGGTATATCTGATAAAAAGTAAGGTCAAGGAAATTTTCATATTTTTCTGTCATAATTCGCTCCGTAAAAGTTGGTGGTTATAGGTTAAATTATACATTCCTCGGGCGAATATTGTCAAGTTTTTACGAAAATAATGTTGACAAATCACTTTTTATATGATATAAAATACATTAGATAAAGCCAAAGTTGTGGCTAAAAATAAGGAAATGTATCTTATGAATACCAATTACAAAAATGCCGCCGAAAGAGCGCTCCTTGCGCGCGAAATTGCGAGCGAGGGTATAGTTCTCCTCAAAAACGAGGGAGAAATGCTCCCCTTCGGCAAAGAAAAGGTTGCCGTTTTCGGCAGAACACAGGTAGACACAATTAAGTGCGGCACTGGCTCCGCTTTCTGCGAAAGCGAGTATTTTATAAATGTGCTGGAAGGTATGGTAGGCGCGGGAATAGACGTAGACAGCGTGCTTGCCGAAAAGTACCGCGTTTGGTGTGCGGAAAACACAATCGCCACATACGGCGTATGGGGAAGCGGTTCTCACATAATGCCCGAAATGCCGCTTGACGAAGAAGAAATCCGCGCCGCGGCAGAGCGCACGGAAAAGGCAGTTTTCGTTATAGGCAGAACGGCGGGCGAAAACGACGACAGCTCCCCCGTGGACGGCGACTTCCGCCTCTCCCCCGAGGAAGCCGAGCTTCTCGAAAATATAAAGAAATATTTTTCCAAGGTTGCGGTTATTGTAAACTCCGGTAACCTTATAAACCTTTCCTTTACGGAATGTGAAGAAATACGCGCCGTGCTTCTTCTCAATCTCCCCGGTATGGAGGGCGGACGCGCACTCGGCGAAATTCTCTCGGGTAAGGTATGCCCCAGCGGCAAACTTACGGATACCGTGGCGAGAAATTATGAAGATTACCCCTCTGCGCCCTATTTCGGGCAGAAAGCGGGCATCATACAGAACTATTACGAAGATGTTTTCGTAGGTTACCGCTATTTTGAAACGTTCGATGAAGCCAAAGAAAAAATTCTTTACCCCTTTGGCCACGGCCTTTCCTATACGACGTTTGAAAAACGCCTCGTTTCCTTTGAATGCACGGGCGCAGGCGGCGACGTAAACGTAAAAATCGCCGTTAAGAACACGGGCGAAAAGTATGCGGGCAAGGAAGTTGTTATGCTTTACAGCTCCGCCCCCGCAGAGGCAGGTGCGCCGAAATATGAGCTTCGCACTTTTGCAAAAACGAAGCTTCTTGCCCCCGGAGAAGAAGAAGTGCTTGCGCTCTCTTTCCGCACGGCAGAAATGGCTTCTTTCGACGATAAGAAAAATGATGCGTGGACCCTCTATGCCGGCGAATATGCCGTTTGCTTCGGCAATCGTGCAGATGCACTCAGCCTTGCGGGCGTGTGGAAAAACGGCGAAAATGTGCTTGTGAAAGCTTGCGCGCACATACCTACGGAACTTGAAAAGCGCCTTACCGCCGGCGGCGAATACGAAGCGCTCGACGCTATTCCGCCCGATACGACGAACGGCATACACGTAGGTCCTTCCGCAGCGCTTACGGTAGGCGCGGAAGACTACGCCGAAATGACCGCCGAGCTTGCGGGAATCTTTGCAGAAAAAGAAATAAGCACGGAAAACCTGCGTACCTATCGCCTGAATATAACGGCGGCAGGCACATACAAGCTCAAACTTTCCACAGAGCAAATGCCCAAAGAGGCTTACCTCGGCGCACACCCCATAGCATATTTTGAACACTATTTCGGCGAGGAAGGTGCGGAAATAATTTTACCCCCCGGTAAGGTGGAATTTTCCTTTGCGGGTGCTGAAAGCGCACCGCTCGTTTCATTTTCCTTTGAAAAAATAGACGAAACCGTGCACGTAAAAGCAGAGGGAAGCTCGCTTCTCGAATGCGGTAAGTTCACGGAATGCGCGCTTTACGTAATTGCGCGCGAGTTTGTGGACGAAGGCGGGCTTATGAGCCACGGACGCGGTCTTTTCCGTATGCACACACCCGGCAGATACGCTATGTACAAGCTCGACGTTGAAAAGGCGGGTTATTACGATTTTACAATCAGATACAGCACGTATCACGACACGCGCGACCTTGCAAAAACCTTTACGTTTATGGTTTCCAACGTTACGCAGACAATAGAATCCGTAACGCTCGAAAAAACTACGGAGGAAGATGCACCTTTCTCCTTCCACACGGCGGCGCCTATACGTCTCGCACTCCCGGCGGGCGAAGCATACCTTAAAGTGGTTTCCAACACGAAGCACACGCCCCACCTCGCATATATGGAAATAACGCCCAGCACGCGAAAGGTTAATATAGAACCCGAGAAAAATCAGACGAACGAGGAAATGTTAAACGTTCCGTTGGAATATAACGACAACACCTGCGGCTACTTCCCCAGAAAAGACCTTCCCGAAATCGCCGGAAAATACGATTTCCGAAACGTGCTTGCGGGCAAAATAACGCTCGATGAGTTTGTGGCAGACCTTTCCGACGAAGAGCTTGCAGCCCTTACCTGCGGCAACAAGAACGGCCATATCGGCCGTATGTCTGCGCGCGGTATACCCGAAGCATATTGGTCCGACGGTTCCGTTGGTTACAGGCAGAACTACAAGGTTACCGTTTTCCCCTCCAGCACGATGGTGGCGGCAACCTGGAACACAGAGCTTGCGCGCGAATTCGGCAGAAGCATAGGCGTGGAGGGCAACCTCTATAACGTGGACGTATGGCTTGCGCCCGCAATAAACATACACCGCGACCCCTGCTGCGGCAGAAACTTCGAATATATGTCCGAGGACCCGTATGTAACGGGTGCGATTGACTCTGCGATAGTAGAAGGCGTGCAGGAAGCGGGCGTGGCGGCGACTGTCAAACACTTTGCGGCGAACAACACGGAATACCAGCGTATGAAATCCAACAGCCGCGTTTCCGCAAGAGCCCTGCGCGAAATTTATATGAAAGCGTTTGAAATTATCATAGAACGCGCAAACCCCTATTCCATTATGACGTCTTATAACCACATAAACGGCATAAAGGTTAGCGAAAATCCGCTCTTTACGGTGGATATTATGCGCGGCGATTTCGGTTTTGAGGGTATGCTTATGTCGGACTTCTCGAACGACTCCGTGCACTCAAAAGAGCTGCTTGCAAAACACGACCTTAAAATGAACTACGGCGACCCGAGAACGGTTGTGAAAGATATGAAAGAGGGCACACTCCCGCGCGAAAACGTACGCGCTTGCGTGAAAAAAGTGCTCGAGCTTATTATCAAGACAACCTGCGTGAATTCCGAAGTGAAATGATTTTAAGATAAAGCAAAAATTCCCGTAATAAAACCCCGACAGACCTTGAAAATCTGTCGGGGTTTTGCTTTGTTATATGAATACGATGATACGGTAGATTTTGCGGGCGAACACAGTTCGCCCCTACGGAACAGATTCAATACCTCTGGCGAAATCAGTATTACATTGTTTCATCTAAAACTTTGCAAAAATAAATTTGTTTATCTTGGGTAACTCCTTCCACCACACATTGAGAACCCCAAACGATGCTTCGCATCATTTGAGAACCCCGTGCGGTCCCCCTCCCTCGGAGATGGAGGCTCAAAACATCAACTTTTAGTTAAAACAAGGTAGTAGGGGCGTTATGTGAACGCCAGTAAGCCCTTTACCGTGTTCGGCAACTGTAAACAGCTTTTTGTTTTACCATTATTTTCACAAATTCATCTCTGCGTGGAGCATACACATACCGACAGAGGCGATTGCAGCCGTTTCTGCGCGAAGTATTCGCGCCCCCAAGGAAATAGGCATTCCGCCCGCTTGCGCCGCTTCTGCGACCTCTTTTGGCTCGAAACCGCCCTCCGGGCCGATGAGTATGCCTACGCTTGCGCCGCGAGTGATTTTTTCGAGCGCTTCTTTCGTGGCGAGCATACCTTTTTCATTTTCATAGGGTACGAGGAAAACGTCAAGCTCTGCCGCCTTTGCCATAGCTTGCTTGTATGAGAGCACGTCGCAAACCTCGGGAATTACGTTGCGCTTGCTCTGCTTTGCGGCGCTTTCGGCAATCGCCTGCCAACGCTGGCGGCGGCTCTCTTTTTTCTTTTCGTCGAGCTTTACCACGGAACGGTGCATTTCCACGGGGACTACGGCATAAACGCCTAGCTCCACGGCTTTTTGAATAATCAGCTCCATTTTGTCGCTTTTCGGCAATCCCTGGAAAAGGTAGATTTTTATGGGAAGCTCCGTTTCGTTGTAGTTTTCTTCTATGATTTTGGCTGTAACAGCCGTTTCGGTTATATCGATAATTTCGCAGAGGTGGCTTGCGCCGTTTTCACTTACCAAAATTGTGTTGCCCGCGTGCATACGCAGAACGTTTTTTATATGATTGTGGTCCGCACCCGTGATGAAATAAACGTCACCGCCGCGAGCAGCTTCGGAAACAAAGAAATTGTACATAATTCACACCGTCCTTTTTGCTTTATTCTACCATACATTCCGCTCGTTTACAATGGGGTAGGGAAATATTTTCGGGGGCTTTTGAATGAGTAAACAAACGATGAACTGAAATACTATTGCGTAAAAAATCCGGTTGCGGAGGGCTTCCCCTCAAAGGGGAAACCCATTTTTGTTCATAAACTTTATTTATTCATTCCAAAAACTTGCAATTCACCAAACGGTTTATTGCAAAGCTGTGTTGTTTGTGATATTATAAAAAAACGAAATAGTATTAAAAATGTTAACAAATTGTAAACAAATTGTTTTTGTGAACAAAAACAGCGCATTTTTGCTACTATATCTTACAGATGAACATTTTAACCAAGAAAGGAACTTTTTTATGAAAAGAATCTTAGCTTTATTGCTTGCGTTGTTTGCGGTATGTTCGCTCGCCGCGTGCGGTGCACAAAATGCGCAAGGCTCGCAAAACGCACAAGGCTCGCAAAATACGCAGAGCACCTCCGGCACGACGGAGGCTGTCGCGGACCCCGAAAACATTGATTTCGGTGGGCATACGTTTACCTTTGCCATAGCGCTCACTTCGCTCGCAGGCTATGAGGTGGACGGCTATTATCAGAATAGCGAAACAATCTTCACCGCGCTCGAAGAACGCAACAAAAAAATAGAAACGCTTTATAACTGCAAAATCAAAACCGAAGATTTGATGTCCGGTGTGCTGGAAAACGATTTTGTAACAGGGAAAAGCACAATAGACATTGTTTGTTCTGCAGGCGCGAATAAAAACTACTCGCGCTATATCGACCTCAACACGTTGGATATAGACTTTACGAAAGATTGGTGGCTTTCCGACTTTATGAAGGAAAGCTCATTCGACGGCACGAACTTTTACACTCTTTGCTACGGCTCGCTTTCTGCGTTCGATTACACACAGGTGATTATTTATAACAAAAGTGTGAAAAGCGCAAACGCCGCCCTTAAAGACGTGGATTTATATGCTCTCGTGGAAAACGGGGAATGGACGCTCGATAAATTCCACGAGATTGTAAAGCTCGCATCAACCGACACAGACAAAAGCGGCACTATTGAAGAGCACAACGGCGAAATCTACGGGCTTTTGTGCGATGCCAATTTTTCGGTAAACAGCTTCTATTTCGGCGCGGGCGGCAAATACGCCCACAATAATGGCGAAATAACCTCTGCAATCGACGAAACGAGCGTTGCTTTGGCAGATAAAATCGTAGCTCTCTTCAGCGACAGCGCGGCAAGCGTGAACAGCGACAGCAACGTGATTACAAACACGATGGACGGCAAAAGTATGTTCGCTGTGGACGAGATATACAGAATACGCGATTACGCAAAAGGCTTCAGCAAGCGTCCCGGTATAGAAATAGGTGTTCTTCCCATACCGAAGGCGAGCGCGGGCGACGGGAAATATATTTCCTACCCCGAACAGAATATGTGCGGAATATCCGTGCCCAAAACCTGCACGGACATAAGCAGAATAGCAAGCTTTTTGGACGTTTACGCGCGCCATTCCAAGGAAACCGTTTTCCCCGAATATAAAAAGTGGCTTGCTTCTTATGCAGACGGCGAAAACACCGAAAAGATGCTCGGCTACGTTTTTGAAGCCCCCGCCGCCGACGTTGCCGCCGCGCTTTCCTTTGCGAACATATACAAGGAGTTTTCGCTGGGCGTAATAAACGGCAGAAACCCATTTAAAAACAGCATCAAAACGTTTGAAGAAGTTATTCCGAAAGCCGCGAACAGTTACAGAGAACAGCTGAACGCTTCCAAACAATAAAACAAAAAACCTCCGAGAAAGCGTGATGTTCTTAACGAAGAAATCACACTAACCGAGTAGGACAAAGAAAAATCCATCATGGACGAAAGTCTGTGATGGATTTTTTCGTTGTGGCGAAAGTTAACAGTTTGTTTACTGGACTTTTCTCTCTTTCTGTGGTAGTGTGTTGTGCTAACAGGAGGTGCAACAAATGAACAACACAATAAAAGAACTATGGCATGGGAACATCTGTCCGCAAACGGACAGCCGAAACAACTCTCCCGAAATGAAACAGCTTATGGAGTATATGGCAAGACATCACGATGAACTTCTCAAAACGATGACCGACGAGCAGAAAGTAATATTTGAAAAGTTCGATGATTGCTGGAGCGAGTATGCAAGCCTCGCTGAATCTGCAATATTTGAGTATGCGTTCAAATTAGGAATGAATCTTGCCATTGAAACACTAATCTGCGGCTGAAAGCAACAACGCCATGGCATTTGCCTATGGCGTTCTTGCTCAATTTATTTAAGTGATTTTAAAGATTTCAATTCGCCAATATTGGTTTCGTTAGAAAACTCAATTAGAATATCAATCATTTCGTGGAATTGTTTTCTGCTTCGTCTGCCAAAACGGTCATCCTTCAACATCCGTAGCTTTTCCTCTTTCATTTTTGGAAAATTCAGCATTGGAACGACCTTTGATAAAATAGAAGGATGCGTTTGTTTTATGTACACTAAAATTTCGCATAGAGTTTTTTCATCCTTGTCAAAATCCAAAATGCAAAATTCGCTTATCTTTGATGCCAATTGAGAGAATTCCGAATCAAGAATGTTTTTATATTCATTTTCGGAAGCATCGTGCAAAGCATTCAAAGCAAAAAATGTTTCATCATTCCAATTGTTTTCAAACAATCGAATTTTTACTCCTTTTTTATAAAGAGTAATAGCTTGTTCAGGCAGAAACTTGATGTATGGAAGCCCCAACTCCTCAATTTTTTCGATATTTGTCATGAAGAATCGCTTTGCTGTTTCTTTATCTCCAAAAACAATGAAATAAAACAATAAGTGCAGGTCACCGCTTGTCTTTTTCCATAGAGGAGCTGTGTATTTATTCAAAACATCAAAATCTATGTTTTTAATAATTCGAGAATACAATTTTTTGTTTTCCCGGTATAGCAAGCGACCAAGATCAAAAATTCTATGCCAATCCCGTGGCAAACTATGACTTATAAAATCTGAAATTGCCGTCACAGGTAATGCGTTAACAAACTTCTTTGAAAAATCCCTTTGTTGCTTTGTAGGTTTACAAGAGGAAAAATGAGGAAGTCCGCACAAATCAATGAAGCGAAAATCTAAAATTTCTATTGCATCGGCTGCTTTTTCTAAACAAAGGCTTTGAAACTTATCGACATTATTTGTTAGTAATTCTAAAATCAAAGCTTCGTTTAAGTAAAACATCTCTGACAACGAGTAGTAGAATACCCCAACAGTTTTTACTGTGACTTCTTGGCTTTTGGCTACCAAATACGGTCTTAATAATTCACCAAAATGCATTCGCTCAGAGGTATCATAAGGATAGGCTAATCGTTCTAACAACTTTGCCCATACATATAGATATTCGATAGAGCTATCAGAAAAATTCTGCAACAATAATGAGATATCAATTTTTGAAACAATGTTTTTCAAAGTGTCGTTGCGCTCATTATTTATTGCGTTTAACAACTGAGAATACGCATAGGCATTTTTGCTTGTTGCCGATGAAATCCATTGTGCAAATAATTGCTCATTTTGTTTAAAGTAGTATTGCCCATTCTTTTCTCGATACAAACTAAACATCCGCTCAAGAAAATACGCAATAAAACCACGTCGTTCCTCATCGATAACTTCTTCTAAATTTGAAAATACAGAATCCAACAAAGACTCAGTAAAAAATTTTTCTCTCAAATAGTATACCGAAGAAAAAGTTACGCTTTGCAACCAAATC
>JAFTOK010000064.1 GCA_017463815.1 Clostridia bacterium
ATTTCTTCGACGAAAACAGCCCCTTGCTTGAGGAAAAGGCGCAGGAGTTTATGAACGCGGTGCTCACCTCCCGCTTCCGCGGGGAGATGGAAGCAGAGCTCGGCTCGCTCATCTTCATCAATATGGAAATCGACAAAAAAACCTTCTCGCCCGAAATAATCCCCTTGCTCCAAAAGGAAAACGCGCTCACCACGGAATATCAGAAGCTCTACGCCACCACCACGGCGGAGTTTGAGGGCGAAACACTGCCCATTCCGAAGCTCGGCCCGTACAAGCAGAACAAAGACCGCAGTGTGCGCAGAAAAGCATACGAGGCAGAGGGCAAAGCGTTCGACGGCAGACGCGAAGATTTCGACAGAATTTTCGCAGAACTTGTGCGCGTGCGCACGGAAATAGCAAAAACGCTCGGATATGAAAGCTTCGTGGAGCTCGCGTATGACCGCCTGGGCAGAAACTGCTACGACAGCGCAAAGGTGAAAGCCTTCCGCGAGCAGATTGCGCGCGATATGGTTCCCGTCGTTGCGGGCATCAAGGAAACGCAGAAAAAACGCATAGGCGTTGACAAGCTCAAATTCTACGACGATATTTTTATGTTCCCCGACGGCAACGCAAAACCCCACGGCACGAGCGAAGATATCCTCGCCGCAGGCAAAGAGATGTACCACGGGCTTTCCGAAGAAACGCGCGAATTTATAGATTTTATGTATGACGGCGAATTTTTCGACGTGCTCGCCAAAGACGGCAAAGCGCCCGGCGGCTATTGCACGGAAATTTCCGATTACAAAGCGCCTTTCGTTTTCTCCAACTTCAACGGCACGAGCGGCGACGTAGACGTGCTCACTCACGAAATGGGCCACGCTTTCGCGGCTTACCGCGCTATGCGCGCGGGCATTCCCCACGACCTGCAGAACCCCACTATGGAAACGTGTGAATGCCACTCTATGTCTATGGAATTTCTCACCTCTCCCTACCACCATCTCTTCTTCGGTGAGGACACGGCGAAATACTCGCTCTATCAGGCAGAGGATGCGGTAATCTTTATCCCCTACGGCTGTATGGTAGACGAATTTCAGCATATTATGTACGAACGCCCCGAGCTCACGCCCGAGGAAAGAAACGAAGTCTGGCTCTCGCTCGAAGCGAAATACCGCCCGTATATAGATTTCGACGCTCTGCCCTTCTACTCCCGCGGGGCGGGCTGGCAGAGACAGCTGCACATCTTTATGTATCCTTTCTATTATATAGACTACTGTATGGCGCAGACAATCTCGCTGGAATTTTTCCTGCTTGCGAACGAAGACCGTGCGCTTGCGTGGGCAAAATACCTCGCTTTTGTGGATAAAGCGGGCACCGACACGTTCGAGGGCATTGTAAAGAGCGCAGAGCTCGAGCTCCCCTACGGCGAAGGCGCTATAGCAAGCATAGCAGACAAACTTAAAATTTGGCTTAAAAATCATCAGATATGATTAGGTAAGATGCAAAAAGTGCCGAGCAACTCGGCACTTTTTATTTACTTCTTGGCTATTTGCACGCGGGTGTCACCAACGGCATTGGAATTAGCTAAATTATACGGGCAATAGATAACAAGATAGGGTATACCCGCATCTAATTCTTTTTCAATAAGAGGATTTAAACCCTCCCCATTGTCATCATCATAATCTTCATATTCAACAAGCAAATTAGAAGACCTAGGGTCAATTACATACATATAACCATCTTTTTCACTTTCCAAATAAAAAGAATATGTTCCGTCTGACGGGGGTGTAAATGTAAGCATATGAGTGGCATTTAATTCGGTAGATGTTATCAAAGTAAAGGCAGAATATCCCGAAACCGCATATATGTCATCATAACCCAAAAAAATGTCCGCCCCTGCATCTATAAGACCCGATGCAGGTGTTACAGCAAATTTAAAATCGCAAGGGTAATACGCAATCCCACTAACACGAACAGTATATTCTTCACCTGCATTGAAAGTTCGTGAAATCATTGCATTATACGAATATCCGCTATCATCGTCGCTTTCAATCAGCTCACCGTCTTCGTCAAAAATATCTATCATAGTATCGCCTCTACCAAAGGTCTGCAAGACTTTATTTCCGGTCGTATTGAAAGTTATTTTATAATCTTTATACTCAAAATCGCCCACAACAACAAAATCTTCAAAATATCTTGTATCTTTCACACTTGATATATTAACAGTTTCGGTTTGATTTTGTGCTGGGTTATCTGTTTCTATCATTATGTAAGTGTAAAATGGAACCAATGCTCCCGCTTCTTGTGCGGCATATATAGCATTAACCACAGTCTCGGTAAAATTTTTTGGAGTTTCATTGTATGCAAAATCGTATCTATCCTCAATTACCACAAGTCTACCGCTTTCAGATTTACGATAATTAAATGCGTGTATCGCATAAAATAAATCGTCATTCTCATCTATTTCAAAGCTTCCTGTTCCACTGACAATATCATTATCCTTTATAGATAAAAATGTTGGCGTTGTAGAAATAGCATCATCATTTATAGGTTCATAATACGAATCTAATTCCGTATTATCCCTCGCGTGTGTTAGTAACTCAGCTGAAAGTTTACATCCCATAGCATTAAATGCTTGTATAGCAATAAAAATTTCAGTATCATAAACAAAACCACGTTGCAAACTTGAATTATTGTATGAATTATATAATTCTTGTAAAGTATTCAGCAATGAAATAATTTTTTCTTTTTCTTCATCAGATTCAGAAACATTTAGCAAATGTTTATATTCGTTAACCATTTCTTCATATTCTTTATCAATCGTAGTTCCCAAAGCTGCAAGCTCATTTTCCACAGATTCAACAAATGATATGGATTCATTTTCAGATTCTACCGCAAGCACGATAGTATTTGAAGATATGGCCATTACTACCACCAAAATAACGCACAAAACTTTTTTAAAATTTTTCATCAAAGTTTCTCCTTATTATATAAATTTATTATCTATAACTTCATTTATAAACTTCTATAAAATTAATCGTGAAGTTCTTTCAATGTATCAATCAACGATTGTATTTTTTGTCTTTCTTCTTCGGTTTTTGCTTCTTTTAATTTTGCTTCATATTCCGCAATCATTTTTTCATATTCGCTTTCGGGAGAAGTGCCGCGCTCTTCAAACCAATCTGACATTTCACCACCATATTTCAATCCCGCACCTATAAAAATCGTAGATACTGCTAAAATACCTCCCGCAACCGCAATAGCAATAATTTTCTTTTTCATAAAAATTCCTCCATAAATATATTATTTTTGATTTTTACTATAATTATACTGAATATTTTAAATTTTAATCTTTTATATTTAAGCGTAATCCCCCTTCTGTTATGCATTTTCGGTAAAATTCAAGAAATTGTTCATTTTCTTTTATATCCCATTCCAATTCTTTCTTTTCTTCCTCGGTCTGTGCGGCTTCAAGTGCGGCTTCAAGTTCGCTTTCAAGACGGTCAATTTCGGAAAGCAAAAATTTTTCTGCATCTATAAGCTCGCCGCCATTTGCTTCCGATGCCATCTTGGTAAGGAAATATGCGCTTGCACGGTAATTCTCTTTTTCCGCTAACGCGGTGTATTTTTCCTTTTCGCTCTGCGTTCCTGCGTTTTCGGCTTTTTCTAAATATTCTTGGCACTTCAAATAATGTTTTTCCATACCTTTATCCAAATCCTCCAAAGTTTTTGGGGAATCGCCAAAAAAAGTATCTATAAAATTAAACTCATCAAAATTAAACTCTTTGCCGCAACCTGTTAGCGATAAAACGGAAACAAAAATCATAAGCATAACCGCCACACTAATTATCTTTTTCATAAAACCACCCTAATCTTTTTTAGTTTTTTCGTATTCGAGCAAATCGCCCGGCTGGCAATCGAGCGCTTCGCAAATCTTTTCCAGCGTGGAAAAGCGCAAGCCCTTTACTTTTCCGTTTTTTAAAAGCGAAATATTCGTCATCGTAAGCCCGACTTTTTCGGTGAGCTCCGTCACGCTCATCTTTCTTTTAACGAGCATCGCATCTATATTGATTTTAATCATAATATACTGTCGTTATCCTCCTTAAGTATAGCCGCGTTTTTGGCAAGGTACGCGAGCGCCGTGGCACACAGAGCAAAAGCCACACCCACGAGCCCTATAATCAAATAAATAAGGAAAAACGGGTTGCGGTCGAGAAAATAGAACACCGTGTTGCCCGCAAAGAACACGCCGCAATCCGCAAAAAGCATTATTGCGGAAATTTTGAGATATTTGTATATTTCAAAAGAGAAGAGCTCCCCGCGGCGAATACGGGTGGAAACGTTCCAAATAAACGCCATAATTATAAAGCAGGGTAACGAAACCGCCCAATAAAACGCAAGCTGACCGTAAAAATCCCCTGTTTGCGCCGCCGTGGGTGATTCTTGCCAGGGGAGCGTACTGAACGAAACGTCGAACGGATACCAGAAAGCACACAGCAAAATGCCCGCAAGCGTCACTATAACCACGGCAACCCTTATACAAAGACCGATTTTTTTGTTTGACATATAAATTCCTCCATTGGTAATGTTTGCATTTTCAGTATACACCGTAATTTTAAATCTGTCAACAATTATTTTTCGTTTTATTTAAAATTTTTATTCTAAAACGAAAATCAGATTCTCCGAATAGTAAAAGGAGTTGCAGCAACTGTGTCTTCACAGAATAGAAATCAGCGAATATAAACAAGCCCTCTGACCGCTTGCGCGGAGCGCTGACCAAGCGAGAGCCTTACAGTCGGTTTCCCCGGTCTGCCAGAAAAACCCACTTTATCGCCGCACAAAAACTATTGACAAATCCACACCTGTATGATATAATATTCCTGTAAAAAATCTTTAAGACGGTACCGTGAGACCGGTAAGATTGGTAGCTATATAGGTTTATTATATAATAAAGGCTATTTTTATGTCTTGCCGCACGGTGGCAAGGCATTTTTTATGTCTAAAACAAGAAGGAGGATACTATGACACTTATCCTGAAAGGCGGAAATGTTTATATAAACGGCACTCTCTGCCCCCTCGACATTTTGGTTGAAGATTCCATCATAAAAGAAATAGCAGAAAATATCGACGACAACGGCGCGGAAATCATTGATGTTCGCGGTCTTGCCGTCTTTCCCGGTTTTTCAGATGTTCACGTACATCTAAGAGAACCGGGTTTTTTATCGAAAGAAACGATAAAAAGCGGCACGCTTGCGGCGGCGCGCGGCGGCTATGCCAACGTATGCTCTATGCCGAATCTTAACCCCTGCCCCGACACGCTCGAACACCTTAGGCTCCAGCTCGACGCCATAGAAAAAGACGCGCTCGTGAACGTAATACCCTACGGCACAATCACTATGGGCGAAAAAGGCGAGGAGCTTTCCGAAATGGACGCTATGGCACCCTATATCGCCGCGTTTTCCGACGACGGCAGAGGCGTGCAGTCTGACGATATGATGCGCGCGGCTATGAAAAAGGCAAAAGCGCTCGGCAAGCTTATAGCGGCACATTGCGAAGACAATTCGCTTCTGCGCGGAGGCTATATTCACGATGGCGAATACGCGGCGGCACACGGGCACAGAGGCATCTGCTCCGAAAGCGAATGGGCGCAGGTGGCGCGCGACATAGAACTTGTGCGCGAAACGGGTGTTTCCTACCACGTTTGCCACATTTCCACGAAAGAAACTGTGGAGCTTATAAGAAACGCGAAAAAAGAGGGGCTTTCCGTAACCTGCGAAACGGGCCCGCACTACCTTACTATGACAGACGCCGACCTGCAAGAGGACGGCAGATTCAAAATGAACCCGCCGATTCGCAGCGAAGAAGACAGACAAGCCCTGCTTGCAGGCCTTCTCGACGGCACGATAGATATGATTGCCACAGACCACGCCCCCCACACGGCAGAAGAAAAGGGGCGCGGGCTTGAAAAGAGCCTTATGGGTGTGGTAGGCCTCGAAACGGCTTTCCCCGTGCTCTACACGGACCTTGTGAAAACGGGCATTGCTCCCCTTTCCGTAATCATAAACGCTATGAGCACCGCCCCCGCAAAACGCTTCGGGCTCGAGGGCGGCGAAATAAAAGTGGGCGAAAAAGCAAACTTTTGTGTTTTCGACCTCGAAAAAGAGTACATAATAAATTCTGCGGAATTTTTATCAATGGGCAAAGCGACGCCCTTTGAAGGCAAAAAAGTCTTCGGTCGCTCGAAAATGAACATTATCGGAGGTATAAAAGTATGGCAGGAAAAATGAACAAAAAACTCGTGCTTGAAAACGGCGCGGAATATTGCGGCTACGGCTTCGGCGCACAGGATACGTCCCGCGTTCTTGAAATAGTTTTCAACACATCTATGGTGGGCTACCAGGAAATAGTTTCCGACCCCACGTACACGGGCGCGGCTGTCGTTATGACATATCCGCTCATAGGCAACTACGGTATTGCAGACGAGGATTACGAGTCAAAAACCCCCTCGGTTGGCGCGCTCATAGTTCGTGAATACAACGACTTCCCCTCCAACTTCAGATACACGAAAACGCTTTCCGAATACCTTGAAGAAAACGGCATTCCCGGTATCTACGGTATGGACACACGCGCGCTCACACGCGCTATCCGCGACGGCGGCGTTTGCAAAGCCGTGATTGTGGATGCAGACGTGCCCACGGAAGAAGCCGTTGCAACTATTAAAAACACAGAACTTTCCAAAAACCTCGTGGGCGAAGTTACGTGCACGAAGAGATGGTACGCGCGCACGGCAAACGCAAAATTCTCTGTTGTTGTTATCGACTGCGGCGTAAAACTTTCCACGGTTCGCACGCTCAACGCTATGGGTTGCAACGTAACGATGCTCCCCGCCACGGCTAGTGCACACGACGTTGAAATGATGCAGCCCGACGGCGTGCTCATTTCCCAGGGCCCCGGCAACCCCGAGGACGCAGGCTACGTTGTTGAACTCATAAAAGCGCTCCGCGGCAAATACCCGATGTTCGGCATCGGTCTCGGCCACGAGCTCATCGCCCTTGCATACGGCGCTACGACAAGCAAAATGAAATTCGGCCACCACGGCTGCAACCACCCCGTTAAAAATATGGCAACGGGCAAAATCGAAACGGTTGCGCAGAACTTCCTCTACGCGGTAGACGAAGAAAGCATCGCGGGCACAGGCCTTGAAATCACTTATAAAGACATTCTCGACGGCACGGTTGCGGGCATCGCCTCTAAAGCAGAGCGCGTGTTCACAGCGGCGTTCGACCCCAACACAACATCGGGCCCCGAACACAGAGAAAACCTTTACGAAGAATTTATCGCTCTTATGAAGGAGGGCAAATAATATGCCGAAAAGACAAGATTTAAAGAAAATACTTGTAATCGGTTCCGGTCCGATTATCATCGGTCAGGCTGCCGAATTTGACTATGCGGGCACACAGGCGTGCCTCGCGCTTAAAGAAGAGGGCTACGAAGTAATCCTTGCAAACTCCAACCCCGCGACGATTATGACAGACACGACCATCGCGGATAAAATCTATATGGAACCGCTCACGCTCGAATACGTGGCAAAAATCCTCCGCTACGAGCGCCCCGATGCCATCGTTCCCGGTATAGGCGGCCAGACAGGCCTTAACCTTGCTATGCAGCTCGAGAAAAAAGGCATTCTTCGCGAATGCGGCGTAGAGCTTCTCGGCACGAGCAGCGAATCCATTGAACGCGCGGAAGACCGCGAAGGCTTCAAAAAGCTCTGCGAAGAGCTCGGCGAGCCTGTTCTCCCCTCTATGATTGCACACACAATCGAAGAAGGCTTGGCGGCGGCCGAAGAAATCGGCTACCCCGTAGTTCTCCGCCCCGCATTCACACTCGGCGGCACGGGCGGCGGCTTTGCAGACAACGAAGAAGAATGCACGGAGCTCCTTAAAAACGGCCTTAAACTTTCCCCCGTTTCCGAGGTCCTCGTAGAAAAGAGCATAAAGGGCTACAAAGAAATCGAATACGAAGTAATGCGCGACGCAAACGACACAGCAATCGCGATTTGCAATATGGAAAACGTAGACCCCGTCGGTATCCACACGGGCGACTCCATAGTTGTGTGCCCCACACAGACGCTTACGAGCAAAGAATGCACGATGCTCAAAGAAAGCGCGCTCAAAATTATCCGCGCGCTCAAGGTTGAAGGCGGTTGCAACGTACAGTTCGCGCTCGACCCCCACTCCTTTGAATACTACCTTATCGAAGTTAACCCCCGCGTTTCCCGTTCCTCCGCGCTCGCTTCCAAAGCCAGCGGCTACCCCATAGCAAGAGTTACGGCAAAAATCGCGGTTGGTATGACTCTCGATGAAATCCAGCTCGCCACAGCACCCGCAGCTTGCGAGCCCACGCTCGACTACGTGGTTGCAAAATTCCCCCGCTTCCCGTTCGACAAATTCGCGGCGGCAAACAACAAGCTTTCCACACAGATGAAAGCGACGGGCGAAGTAATGAGCCTTGGCAGAACACTCGAAGAATGTATGCTCAAAGCGGTTCGCTCCCTTGAAATCGGCGTTTGCCACCTCTATATGGCTAAGTTCGACACATACACAGTGGAAGAACTTATGAAATATATCTCCATCGGCACAGATGACCGCATCTATGCTATTGCAGAGCTCATCCGCCGCGGCGTTGACATAAGCCTTATAGAAAGCGCAACGAAAATCGATATGCTCTTCCTCGAAAAAATCAAGAACATCGTGGTTATGGAAAACACGGTCAAAGCCGCTTGCGGCAATATCGAAGTTCTTTGCGATGCAAAGAAAATGGGCTTCTCCGATAAATATATCGCAAAACTCTGGAACGTTCCCGAAATCGAAGTTTATAACACACGTAAAGCAAACGGCATAATGCCCGTTTACAAGATGATAGACACCTGCGGCGCGGAATTTGCAAGCTACGTTTCCTACTTCTACTCCACTTACGAGCACGAAAACGAATCTGTGGTTTCCGACAAGAAGAAAATCATCGTTCTCGGCTCCGGTCCTATCCGTATCGGTCAGGGCGTAGAGTTCGACTACTCCTCCGTTCACGCAATCAAGACAATCAAAGCCTCCGGCTATGAAGCAATCATCATAAACAACAACCCCGAAACGGTTTCCACAGACTACACCTGCTCCGACAAGCTCTATTTCGAGCCCCTGACGGTAGAAGACGTTATGAACATCATCGAAATGGAAAAACCGGACGGCGTTATCGCCAGCCTCGGCGGCCAGACGGCGATTAACCTCGCAGAGCCGCTCACACAGCGCGGCGTTAAGATTATCGGCACAGATGCCGAAGCGCTCGACAGAGCGGAAAACCGCGACGCGTTTGAAAAACTGCTCGAAGAGCTCCACATTCCCCAGCCGAAGGGCAAAGCCGTAACGAAAATCGAAGACGGCGTGGCTGCGGCGGCGGAAATCGGCTACCCCGTGCTCGTTCGCCCCTCCTTCGTTCTCGGCGGCAGAGCAATGCAGATTGTAGCAAACGAAGAAATGCTCCGCAACTACCTGCGTACAGCCGTTGAAATAGACGAAGACAAGCCCGTACTCGTAGACAAATACATTTCCGGTAAGGAAGTGGAAGTAGACGCGGTTTGCGACGGCGAAAACGTATTCGTTCCCGGTATTATGGAGCTTGTTGAAAGAACGGGCGTACACTCCGGCGACTCGATTTCCGTATACCCCTCCTTCACGCTTTCCCAGAGCGTAAAAGACACTATTCTCGATTACACGAAGAAGCTCGGCCTCGGCATAGGTATCGTAGGTCTTTACAATATCCAGTTTATCGTAGACAAAGACGATAAAGTGTTCATCATCGAGGTTAACCCCCGCTCCTCCAGAACGGTTCCCTTCCTTTCCAAGTCCACGGGCTACTCTCTTGCGGATATAGGCACGCTCGCAATTCTCGGCAAGAAGCTCCCCGAGCAGGGCATCACGGAAATATACCCCGAAGAAAAGAAACGCCACTACGTTAAAGTTCCCGCGTTCTCCTTCTCCAAGCTCCGCGGCCTCGACGCATACCTCTCCCCCGAAATGAAGTCCACGGGCGAAGCAATCGGTTATGACGACAGCCTCAACCGCGCGCTCTACAAAGCGCTCCAGGCTTCCGGTATGCAGGTTATGAACTACGGCACGGTATTTGCCACAATCTCAGACGCAGACAAGGAAGAAGCGCTCCCGCTTATCCGCCGCTTCTACAATATGGGCTTCAATATCGAAGCAACGGCAGGCACGGCAGAGTTCCTCAAAGGCCACGGCATCCGCACGCGCGTTAAGAAAAAAATCAGCGAAGGCAGCGAAGAAATCCTCGATTCCATCCGCCAGGGTTACGTAACGTACGTAATCAACACAAGAAACCTCAACGCAGCGGGCACAAGCTCCGACGGTTTCCTTATCCGTCAGTGTGCAACGGAAAATAACGTTTCCATCTTCACATCTCTCGACACGCTCAAAGTTCTCCTCGACGTACTTGAAGAGCAGACAATCTGCATCTCCACAATCAACTGAAAGGATAAGAAATGACAGAAAGTATTTTTACAATCATATCTAACGAAAAAATTGCAAAAAACACTTATAAAATGGTTCTCTCGGGCACAGCGGAAGGCTGTGCTCCGGGAAAATTCGTCAATATAAAAATAGACGGACTTTTCCTTCGCCGCCCCATTTCCGTTTGCAACTATGAAGACGGCAAGCTCACGCTCGTTTACAAGGCTGTGGGCAAGGGTACGGAGGCTATGGCAAAAATGGGCGCGGGCACGGAACTTAACGTGCTTGCATACCTCGGCAACGGCTACGACCTTACAAAAAGCGGCGAAGCACCTATGCTCATAGGCGGCGGCGTAGGCGTGCCCCCCCTCTATATGTGCGCGAAAAAGCTCATAGAAGCAGGCAAAAAAGTAACGGTGATTCTCGGCTTCAACACAGCCGAAGAAGTTTTCTATAAAGAAGAGTTTGAATCTCTCGGCGCTCGCGTGCTTGTGGCTACGGCAGACGGCAGCGTTGGCGTAAAAGGCTTTGTTACAAACGCTATGGAGGAAGTGGAAAACTACAGCTACTTCTACACCTGCGGCCCCGAACCTATGCTCAAGGCGGTTTACGGCGCTACGAACACTTCGGGCGAATTCAGCTTTGAAGAAAGAATGGGTTGCGGCTTTGGCGCGTGCGTTGGCTGCACCTGCAAAACAAAATACGGCAACAAGCGCATCTGCAAAGACGGCCCCGTGCTCGTAAAGGAGGAGATTATATGGTAAACACAAAAGTAACCCTTTCGGGCCTCGAGCTCGATAACCCCATTATCCCCGCCAGCGGCACGTTCGGCTTCGGCTATGAAATGGCGGAATTCTACGACATAAACGTGCTCGGCTCGTTTTCCTTCAAGGGTACGACGGCAGAGCCCCGCTTCGGCAACCCCACGCCGAGAATCGCGGAAACACCCTGCGGTATGCTCAACGCGGTAGGCCTTCAGAACCCGGGCGTAGACAAAGTGATTGCCGAAGAGCTTCCCAAAATGGAAAAAGTTTTCCACAAAAAAGTTATTGCAAACGTAGGCGGCTTTTCCGTTAAGGAATACGCCGAAACCTGCGAAAAGCTCGACGCTGTAGACAGCGTAGGCTTGCTCGAAGTAAACATAAGCTGCCCCAACGTACACGGCGGCGGCATAAGCTTCGGTACAGACGCAAAAGCGGCTTACGAAGTGACGAAAGCTGTTAAAGCGGTTACTAAAAAACCCGTTTATATGAAGCTTTCCCCCAACGTAACGGACATCACGGAAATCGCGCGCGCTTGCGAAGCCGCAGGTGCGGACGGTATCTCCCTTATAAACACGCTTATGGGTATGCGCATAGACCTTCGCAGAAAAGCACCCATCATTAAGAACAAAACGGGCGGTCTTTCGGGCCCCGCCATCTTCCCCGTTGCCGTAAGAATGGTATACCAGGTATACGAAGCGGTTAAAATCCCGCTTATCGGTATGGGCGGCGTACAGAGCGCGGAAGACGTTATAGAGCTTATGCTCGCGGGCGCTACGGGCGTTGAAGTGGGCGCGGCAAACCTCGTTTCCCCCACAATCTGCCGCGACATTATAAACGACCTTCCCGCAGTTATGGAAAAATACGGTATAACAAATCTCACAGACATAATAGGAGGAGCACACTAATGGGAAAAGACGTAATCATCGCTTGTGACTTCGACAGCGCAGAGAAAGTTTTTGCTTTCCTCGATAAATTCACAGGCAAAAAACCTTTCGTGAAAATCGGTATGGAGCTTTACTATGCAGAAGGCCCTTCCATCGTTCGCGAAATCAAAAAAAGAGGCCACAAAATCTTCCTCGACCTCAAACTTCACGATATCCCCAACACAGTTAAAAAATCTATGGCGGTTCTTTCCCGCCTCGACGTTGATATGACAAACCTCCACGCGGCAGGCACAGGCCGTATGATGGAGGCGGCAATCGAAGGCCTCACACGCGAAGACGGCACACGCCCTATGCTTATAGCGGTTACACAGCTCACGTCCACAGACGAAGAAACGATGAAAAAAGACCTTCTTATCGATAAGCCCATCGCAGACGTTGTTATGCACTACGCTCACAACGCGAAGGTGGCAGGGCTCGACGGCGTTGTTTGCTCCCCCCTCGAAGCAGGCAAGGTTCACGAAACCTGCGGCGCGGGATTTGTAACGGTTACACCCGGCGTTCGCTTTGCAGACGGTGACATCGGCGACCAGAAGAGAGTTATGACACCTGCCGAAGCCAAGAAAATCGGCTCCGACTACATAGTTGTGGGCAGACCGATTACAGCGGCGGCAGACCCCGTAGCGGCATACGAAAGATGCGTTGCGGAATTCGTTGACTGAAGAAAAAGCAACTATAAATAGCCTTCCCTTCAAGGGGAAGCCATTACAAAACATCATCCCTAAAATAAAAATTTAAGGAGTATAAAATGGAAAATTACAAAAGAGAGTTTATAAAATTTCTTGAAGGCGCAGGCGTGCTCAAATTCGGCGATTTCACGGCGAAAAGCGGCAGAAAAATCCCCTATTTCGTAAACGCAGGCGAAATTAAAACAGGCGAACAGATTGCAAAGCTCGGCGAATTCTACGCAGCTTGCTATAAAGACAAAATAGGCGATAAGAAAACGGTTCTCTACGGCCCCGCATACAAAGGCATCTCCATCGCTGTTTCCGCATCCGTAGCACTCGCTAAAAACGGGCTCGACGTTCCCTTCTTCTTCAACAGAAAAGAAGCTAAAGACCACGGCGAAGGCGGTATCTTCGTAGGCTACAAACCCCAAGCGGGCGAAGAAGTTGTTATCGTAGAAGACGTTATCACAGCAGGCACGGCTATCCGCGAAAGTATGGAAAACCTTTCCACGCTCGAAGGCGTTAAGGTTGTTGCTACGTTCGTTATGGTAGACCGCAAGGAAATAGGCAAAGACACGCTCAAATCCGCAACGGCCCAGGTAACGGAAGATTTCGGTTTCCCCGTATACTCCGTTGTTGACGTTTACGACATCATCGAATACCTCGAAGAGGACGAAAAGAACGCAGAAAACGTTACACGTATTAAAAACTACCTCGCTGTAAACGGCGCAAAAGAATAAGTAAAAATTTTAGGCGGATTTACATATCCGCCTAAATTTGAAAACAGAAAGGAACATAAAAAATGAGAAGCCTTATAGATATTCTCGAGCTTTCTCTCGAAGAAATAGATTCACTTATTGAAACAGCGTGCGATATAAAGAAAAACCCCGCAAAATACGCAGATAAATGCCGCGGCAAAAAGCTCGCAACACTCTTTTTCGAGCCCTCTACAAGAACTCGCCTCAGCTTTGAAGCGGCTATGTACGAGCTCGGCGGCAACGTACTCGGCTTTTCCGAAGCAAACTCTTCCTCCGCCTCCAAGGGCGAAAGTATGGCAGACACGGCAAGAGTTGTGAGCGGTTACGCAGACATTATGGCTATCCGCCACCCCAAAGAAGGCGCACCTATGGTTGCCTCCAAAAGCGCTTACGTGCCGATTATCAACGCGGGCGACGGCGGCCACAGCCACCCTACACAGACGCTTGCCGACCTCTGCACAATCAAAAACGAAAAAGGCAGACTCAGCGACCTTACAATCGGCTTTTGCGGCGACCTTAAGTTCGGCAGAACGGTTCACTCCCTCCTCGCCGCGCTCTCCCGCTACACGGGCATAAAGGTCGTGCTTATCTCCCCCAAGGAGCTTTGCATCCCCAGCTACGTTAAGCACGAAACGATTATAAAATCCGGTATGGAATACACGGAAACGGAAAGCCTCGAAGAAGTTCTCCCCACGCTCGACGTGCTCTATATGACACGCGTTCAGAAAGAACGTTTCTCCTACGTAGAAGACTACGAAAGACTCAAAGACAGCTACATTCTCACAGCAGAAAAGCTCGCAGCGTCAAAGAGCGACCTTATAGTTATGCACCCGCTGCCTCGTGTAAACGAAATTTCCGTAGCGATTGACAAAGACCCCCGTGCAAAATATTTCGACCAGACACTCTACGGCAAATATATGCGTATGGCTCTCATACTTTTCCTCCTCGATGAAAAGCAGAAAAACACAGAGGAAAAAGAAAGTCCCTACCGCCTTGTTCACGGCAAGAAGTGCACAAACCCCGCGTGCATCTGCTCCACAGAGCAGGAGCTGCCCCAGATTTTCAAATGCGTAAACGAAGAAGAACAGATTTACCGCTGCATCTGGTGCGACAGCCGCGCGAAATAAATTAAGAATAATATATGAAAATACCACCCGTGAGGGTGGTATTTTTAATATCGCGTTTTGCCCGTTTTCCGCCGTTTTCACGCGCGTTATTTTGCGCAAGGAGTTTGCTTATCGAGTGCATCAAGCTCCGCCAAAACCGCGCCAAAACGCTCCGTTTCGCGTATATAATCGAAGGCCTTCCATTCAAGCATAGGAAGCACAAGCTCTTTGCTGAACTTCACGCTTTTTCCTCTGCCCGTCCGCGCAAAAAGGATGTGTTCATCTGCCTTCCCCGCCTCATCTTGCTTTTGCCATTTGCGTACGATTTGCATCATTTCTTCGAGGCGGGCAAAGCATTCTTCCGTTTCTTTTTTCTGTGCCGCGCGCTGGGCAAGGCGTACCGCCGCGCGGATATGCCACAGCGCAAAATCTTCGCCGTAATATCCCACAGCGCCGAGCAACCCGTGCTCGATTTCAAACACCTTGCACATATTTTCCCTGTCGCCCAAGCTGTAATAATTCATAGCGAGCTCGTTCATATCCCAAACAAGCCAGTGGAGCGTGTTATATAGCGAATTTTCGATGTGCGGCGCCGCTTCTTCGTGCTTTTTCTGCATAACAAGATGCATATACTTCGCGCGGTTCTTCGTGTACTGCCCGCTTTGCGAAAAATAAGCCATTTCCGCTTCCTCTTTTTCTGTTTCCCCACACCTGAAATATATTTCGCACATCAGGCAATGGGTGCCGTACACATCCTCCGGGTTTTGGCATAATTTTGTCGCAATTTTTTCTGCGGTTTCCAAAAGCTCGCGCTTTTTTGCCACGCTCATCTCGGCAGAACAATTCGCAAGCCACTTCTGCGTAATAACCAAAATTTCGTGCAGAAGCTCGGGTGAATCGGGGTTGTTTTTAAGCAAAACGAGGTATTTGCCGTACTTTTCGCCGTAATTTTCGTCTTTTCCGCTCGCCTCGTCCCAAAAAGAATTTATTTTTTCGATTTCCATCATAATTTCTTCTTTGCTTTTTTTCGCATTGCCGAGTAGAGCGTCTGTGGTGACCCCGAACATATCGGCTATGGGCACGAGCAGCGAAATATCGGGCGTGCCCGCGCCCGTTTCCCATTTGCTCACCGCCTGCGGCGTGACCATAAGCCTGCCCGCAACCTCCTCCTGTTTGTACCCTGCGTTTTTGCGGTAATATTTAAAAGTTTCACCGAATGTCATAGAAAAATTCTCCTTTCAAAATATAGTTTGCGACGTCGTATTTTAATTGTAGCACAGGCGTTCAAAAACATCAAGCAACGCTTTTTCTTGGGGAAAACAACCTGCGGTTGAAAAGAAAAAAGTGGTAGGAGATGTTGTGGTGTCAAAGGCTCCCTTGTGCAAAGGGAGCTGTTGAGCGATAGCGAAACTGAGGGATTGTTACAAAGATAGTCTATTCATTCTCAAACAATCCCTCCGTCTTTTGCTTCGCAAAATCCACCTCCCTTTGCACAAGGGAGGCTTGTATA
>JAFTOK010000003.1 GCA_017463815.1 Clostridia bacterium
AGATTATTTCCGCAAGCCAATCGTTTATGCACTCGGGGCGCATACGCCAAGCCCAGTTTCCGCTCGCCACAGCGGGGGTGTTCATTCTCGCGCCGCCTGAAAGCGCCAGAATATCCTGCATCTGCATTATCGCCGTGTCCGCAGGGCAAGAAAGGAGCGTGCGTATAAAGCCCCAGTTATACCCCTCCTCTTTCGTGAGGTGCATATAGCTTTTCGCAAATTCCACGGTGTTTTTCGGCATTTTTTCAAGCCAAAGGAGCGCGGGCTCATTATCGTGCGTTCCAATATATGCTACAGAGTTTTTGCCGATATTGTGCGGCAAATATTCGCTGTCACCATTTGGGTCGAAAGCAAATTCAAGCACTTTCATCCCCGGGAAGCCCGTCTTTTTTAACAGCTTTTTCACGCCTACTGTAAGAAAACCGAGGTCCTCTGCTATAATCGGCAGCTCACCGAGCTTCTTTTCAAGCGCAGCAAAAAGCGCGTAACCTGGGCCTTTGACCCATTTGCCGTTTTTCGCCGTCTTATCTGCGGCGGGTATAGACCAATATGCCTCGAACCCGCGGAAATGGTCTATGCGCAGAACATCATACGTTTTTGCTGCGGCTTCTGCGCGGCGGCACCACCAGGAAAAGCCTTCTTTCTGCATTTTCTTCCAGTTATACAGGGGGTTGCCCCATCTCTGCCCGTCTGCTGAAAAATCGTCGGGTGGACAACCCGCGATATTCACAGGGGCAAGGCTTGCATCGAGCTCGAAATCTTCGGGGTTTTCCCAAACGTCCGCACTGTCGAGTGAAACGTAGATTGGCAAATCGCCGATGATTTTTATGCCCTTTTTGTTGGCGTACGCTTTAAGCGCAAACCATTGTTTAAAGAAGAAATACTGCGTCACACGCCAGAAATCTATTTTATCGGCTAGGCGCTCGCGTGCCGCGGAAACAGCCGCTTTTTCGCGCTTTTTAAGCGGCTTTTCCCACGCCTGCCAAGAAGCACCGCCGTTTTCGTTTTTCAGCGCCATAAAGAGCGCAAAACCCTCGAGCCAATCGGCATTTTCTGTACAAAACTCCGCAAAATCCTCTGCAGGTTTCTTTTTGAAGTTTTCATATGCCGTTTCCAGCATTTTGTATCTGTTTTCATAGAGCTTTCCAAAATCCGCTTTTTCGGGGTTACTTCCGAAATCGAGCTCTGCATAATCGGCTTTTTCAAGATAGCCTGCTTTGGCAAGCAGGTCCGGGTCTATAAAATACGGGTTGCCCGCAAAAGTGGAAAAGGACTGATATGGCGAATCGCCATAGCTTGTTATGCCTATGGGCAAAATCTGCCAGTATGTCTGCCCTGCTTTGCAGAGAAAATCCACAAAACGATAAGCCTCTTTCCCAAAAGTTCCTATGCCGTATTCCGACGGCAAGGAGGATATATGTAAAAGTATTCCGCTGGTTCTCATAAAATAAGTTCTCCGATATTAAGTTGCGTGGCATTTACGGCCAAGCAATTAACAGTTTATCATAAAGTGAGCAAAGTGTCAATTTTTTATTGAAATTTTATCGAAGAAAAATATAATTTGCACAAAAAAATACGGGTAAGCGTGGCTTACCCGTGTTTTTAATAATTTTATTTACTCTACTTCGACAACGCCGTCGGCCTTAACGGTTATTTTCATACCGTCTTTTACATAAGCAAGGAATTCTTCGCCGAGGCAATCCACAACGGGCATAGTAACGCCGTCTACCCAAACGTCGGCAAGAACAGCGCCTGCCGCCGCAAGGGAGTCTATGTGGTTCGCAAAGAGCATACAAGCGGGGTTTTTACCCATAGCGCAAGCGCAGTAAAGCACAAGGCCGCCCGTGGTGGAACCGATTGTCTGCGGCAAGCAAAGAGCTTTGCCTATAAGCGGCTTGCCGTGAAGCTCTTTATTGTTCTGGTCACCGCATTTAACCTTTTTGTCGCCAAACTGAAGAGCCATCTGAAAAGATGCGAGCGTATTAAAGCCCTGCGTGGTAACAACAGCTTCTGCCGTCACTTCTCCGGGAGTTACAACTCTGCCTTTAAAAGTTTTCATAATCATTTACCTCCCTTTGTAATCGCCTGCAAAATTTCATCGTCCGTATAATATCTCGCGCTCGTATACGTGCGGAGCTTGTTGGAAGACGTTATAACGGGCATAGTTTTGCAAAGCGGGTTGTTCATATACATAAGCGGGCATATGTAGGACGTAACAACACCCGTTTCCGCAAGGCGTGCCGCATATTCCGTCTTATTAAAGGCTTCCAAAACCTTCGGTGCGGCTGTGAATACCGTGGGGATAAGCACCTTTTTGTTGCCGCTTTTCTTAAGCCCTTCGCAAACATTGTCTGTCCAGCTCTTAAGCTGTTCGAGCGAAAGGTGCGGGCAACCGATGAAACAAAGCTTCGGTTTCGCATCGGGATTTTTCCAGATAACGGGGTATTCGTTTTTAACTCTTTCAAGTTCTGCATCGTCGATAATATATTCTTTTGCACCCTCTGCGATGAGCTTTTCGCCCATTTCAACAGCCTCGGGCGTGAGGTTTTCGATATGGTAAAGACCAACAGCACCATTGGATGCCGTCGCCGCACCAAAATCTTTAAGGTATGCGCAAGCGGCATCGTTCAGCTCTGTGCCGAGCCATTTGTCAAGACCTACCACGTAAGGCACGTCTTCCATAACCTTCATACCGATAGCGGAACCGAGAAGCTGCGCTTCGGGTTTATTCTTCGTTTTGATTTTTACAACCCAAGTTGCTTTTCTGCCCTCATCTGTAAGCAAACCGAAATACGGAACATAGCCGACAATCGAGCCCATAATATCTATAATACCAGAGTTACGGTTGCATCTAGCACCCAAAACGGAGTTTGCGTAAACAACCGCGCTGGATTCCGCCCAGGAAAGCATGTCGCCCTTTTTCGGCTTGTTTTCAACCTCGTCCATATAGCAGGTGCAAGTGAAAGCGTCCTCGCTCATAAGACCGAGCTCCACAAGCTGTTTTTCATAGAAATCCTGCTTTGTGTACATAAATTTATTGAACACAAAGTTCTGCAGGAAGTTTGCAGGCACGTTTTTGTCGAGCGGACGTGGGTCTACGGAAAATTTCTGCCCCGAAGCAACTCCCGCGTCGAGAAGCTGCTGCATAAGGTCGTACACGGGCGACATAACCTTAAGCCCGAACGATGTTACAAGGTGGTTATATTTAGATGTAATCGGCACGAGCTTTTCAGCCTCGAAAGCTTCGCCGTACATAACCAAAGTTTTCATAACTTTGGCGAGGGTTTCGCCTTTTTCGCCGTTTAATATGGCTTCTTGTTCTTTTGTTAAAATCATCGTATTATCTCCTTATAATCAAAGCTTCATACATACGTCCCAAGCGCCCCAGATAACCGTACGGAGGTTGCCTACGCCCGCCGCGTCACCTATAACGTGAACGTTTTTGCCCTTTTCAAGCACGGGTGCAGGAATGTAGCCAACGGAAAGAACCGTGGAATCTGCCACTATTTTCTCTTTTGTGCCGTCTTTCTTTTCAACCGTAACAAAACCGTCGCCTATTTCGAGAACCTTTGTTTCGATGTATACGGGAACCTTGTTGGTTTTGAAGAAATCGCGCAGGTAGCTTGTATTGGCAAGGCATATGCCTTTTGTGGTTATAAGGTCGTCCTGCATTTCAACAATTGTGGGTTTCTTGCCCTTAAGGTAAAGCTCGTATGCTATTTCACAGCCTGTAAGACCGCCGCCAATCACCGTTACGTTTTCGCCAACTTCTTTGTTGCCGAGCAAATAGTCCACGGCTTCTACGGCTTTGTCTGCGCCGGGGGTGCCGATTTTTCTTGCTTTAGCGCCCGTGGCAACGATTATTTCGTCTGCCCCGAGAGAAGCCGCATCTTTAACTTCGGTATTCATTTTCACGGTGATTGCGGGGTATTTCGCAAGCTCGCGTATGTACCAGGAAATGAGCATTTTGTCTTTTTCCTTGAATTCCGGCGCGGCAGCTGCTATAAATACGCCGCCGAGCTTATCTGTTTTTTCATAGAGTGTTACCGTGTGGCCGCGTTTTGCACAAAGTATAGCCGCTTCCATACCGCCTATACCGCCGCCAATAACGGCGATTTTCTTCGCTTTTTTAGCGGGCTGAACGCTGTATTTCTTGGATTGCATCGTTTCGGGGTTGAGCGCACAACGTGCAAGGCCCATAGTATCGGCAAGGTCCTGCGTGTTTGCGTGCCCTTTGGAGGAGGAGAAGTTGAAGCAACCGCTGTGGCAGCAGATGCAGGGTTTGATGTCCTCGAGTCTGTCTTCTATGAGCTTTGTAATCCATTCGGGGTCAACGAGGAATTGGCGCGCCACGCCGACAGCATCTATTCTGCCCTCTGCAACCGCTTTTGCGCCAACTTCAGCATCCATTCTGCCCGCGCAAACCACAGGGATATCCACAAATTTCTTTATGTGCGCAACGTCTTCAAGGTTGCAGTTTTCGGGCATATACATCGGCGGGTGTGCCCAATACCAGGAGTCATACGTGCCGTTATCGGCGTTAAGCATATCATAGCCTGCATCCTGGAGGTATTTTGCCGCTTTTTCGCTCTCTGCCATATTTCTGCCCACTTCCGTGTATTCTTCGCCGGGCATAGCGCCTTCGCAGAAGCCTTTCATTTTGGATTCTACGGAGTAGCGCAAGGAAACGGGGTAATCTTCGCCGCACGCTTCTTTTATAGCCTTTACTACTTCTGCGGCAAAACGGTAGCGGTTTTCAAAGCTGCCGCCGTATTCGTCCGTGCGTTTATTGAAAAATTCTATGGTGAACTGGTCGAGAAGGTAACCTTCGTGCACGGCGTGAACCTCTACGCCGTCTACGCCTGCATCGCGGCAGAGCTTTGCCGTTTTTGCGAAAGCTTCTATAATTTCGTGAATCTGCTCAACCGTCATTTCGGGACATTCGATGTCGTGCGCCCAGCGAGAGGGTTGGGGGCTGGGGCTGGCAAGCTCGTGAGACGTGTCGATTATGGGTTTTATAATCGCACGTGTGAACTTGTTTTTGTGAAGCGGCGCAACAAGCTCTGTTATCGCCCAGGAACGGCCCATACCCGCTGTGAGCTGTATAAAGAGTTTCGCGCCCGTTTTATGTATTTCGTCCATAAAAACTTTGAGTTCTTCAAACATTTTCGGGTTCTGCCAGAGCCATTTTCCCCAGAACGTATCGCGAAGCGGTGCGATACCGGGGATTATAAGACCGACATTGTTTTTTGCTCTTTCAAGGAAGAGCTTTGCCGCTTCCTTATCGAAATGGCATCCGCCGAGCTCAAACCAACCGAAAAGCGATGTGCCGCCCATAGGGCACATTACTATTCGGTTTTTGATTTCCACATCTCTGATTTTCCACGGGGTAAACAACGCTTCGTATTTTTTGTCTGTTTTCTCCATTAGTGTTTTGTCCTTTCATAAATATAAACTCAGCAAACAGCTTCGAAAAGATTTTATTTTTCAAAACTTGTTTACCTGTCAACAAACTATAATACAAGTATAACATTTTTAGCGATAGTTGTCAATACAATGCTATAGAAAAAGCTCTGCCTTATCGGCAGAGCTTACATTTATTTTTTGTAATAATCGAACCCGCAAGATGGGCATTTCGGAAAATCGAAATCGTGGCGCACGCCGCAAGAGGGACAAGTCTTTTGGGGAAGCTCATTTCCCTCATCTTCGAAAGAACCTGCATCAAAAAACTCCATTTTCTTGTATTTCGGGCAAACGTATATATTAACATTTAGCGAACCCGCCAAAAGATGTGGCAAATCGCCAAACAGCAAGCCCATTTCGCCAAGCTGAATTTTTTCCTTTATTTTAAACTTCATTTCGCTTTCGCAACGCAAGCACTTCATAAAACACCTCATATACGCATATTGTAATTTAAATATATAATATCAT
>JAFTOK010000065.1 GCA_017463815.1 Clostridia bacterium
AAAGGAGTGCGATAGCCAAAGGCTTTGCATATTTTTTTGAAAGTTTCATCATATCTCCTTTCCGTAAAATCCTTTATCTGTTTTGCTCTGCTATAACGGTGAGTGCGGCGGCGCAGAGCTCTTCTTTCGTGCCGTAATCGTCGGGGTAGAGCCACGTTATGTCCTTGTTTCGTAAAAACCAGGTAAGTTGGCGTTTTGCGTAGTGGCGCGTGGCAAGCTTTATTTTTTCTGCGGCGTCGGCAAGCGTTTCTTCTCCGCGCACGCACGCGAGCATTTCCTTGTAGCCTATGGCGTCGTATGCCGTGGAGCCTTCCGGCAGAAGCCCGTTTTCATAAAGGTGTTTAACCTCCTCGAAAAGCCCGCTTTCGAGCATTATGTCCACGCGCTTGTCTATGCGCGCATACAGTTTTTCGCGGTCGCGGTAGTTGAGCGCCAGCATAGTGCAGGGCAGTGCCTTTGCGTTCTGCTTTGCGCGCTTGTCCCATTCCGTTTTGGTCATACCGCTTTGTTTTATTATTTCGAGCGCGCGAATCACGCGCTTTACGTTGTTCATATGTATTTTTTCCGCCGCTTCGGGGTCTTTCTGTGCCAGAAGTGCGTGCAATGCGGCGTTACCGTGCTCATTTGCAAACTCGGCAAGCTCTGCTCGGTACGCTTCGTCGGCTTCAAGCTCGCCAAACTCCGTGCCGTAAACGAGCGAATCCTGGTACAGCCCCGTACCGCCGCAGAGAATGGCGTTTTTGCCGCGCGCTTCTATATCGGCAAGCGCCGCTTTCGCACCCGCGACAAAGTTTGCCACGGAAAAGTTTTCGCGCGGGTCTGTCACGTCGAGCATATGGTGCGGCACACGGGCAAGCTCTGCCGCTGTGGGCTTCGCCGTGCCTATATCCATACCGCAGTAGATTTGCATAGAGTCGAATGATATTATTTCGCCGCCGAGATGCTCGGCGAGCATAAGCGCAAGGTCGCTCTTACCGCTTGCGGTAGGACCTGCTACGGAGATTAGTTTCATAAAATATTATTCCTTTCTCCCACACATTCTTTCAAGAAAGCGTGGTAAAGAACTTTATTCAAAAATATAGGTTCATTTTTGCCTTTTCAGTTTCGTTTTTTCGTCGTACATTCCCGATAAAACGCACGGCAGGTACATATCGAATTCGAGCTGTATGCACGGTTCGGGAAAGCCTTCTTCAAGCAAATGTATGTCATCTGTAAAGCCAAACTTAAAATCCTCCGTGCCGTCGGGGCGGTACAGCGTCCCTCTTTGAAGCTCGGCTGTCTTTTCTGCTTCGGGAGCTTCTTTTTTCCAGCAATCGGGACATTCGATAATTTCACCGCATATATGGTAAAAGCCCCAATAGTATATCGTGCCGTCGTCGAACATCTCATCCGCCGCATCGCAAGCCTCTGCCGGCTTACACGGGTTTATGCCCAGCGTTTCCAAAAACTCAAGCACGGCTTTCGGCGTTTTCAGCACCGCCTTGTCGAAATTTTGGCAGCCGCGGCACTCGCAACATTCACTAGTGCTTTTTGCGTGCTCGCGGTAAAACTGCGCCGTGCGCTCCGCATCTATGCGAACTGTAAAATTTCCGAAATTCAAAACCATAAAATTCACCTTTTCGCTCTATAAACATCTGGCGGTTATCTCAGTAGGGGCGTTCTGTGAACGCCCGCGGGCGAACACGTAGATGAGAGAAGAGTGAAAAGAAACGGTTGCTTTTTGCAAAGGCAAAAAGCTTCCTTTTTTCTTATCTATTCTCTTTTATCTCTTATCTGTATAAAGGACAGCGTCCTTTATACTATCAGCATCGCGTCGCCGAAGGAGAAGAATTTATATCTTTCCTTTATTGCTTCTTCGTATGCGTTCATCACGAAATCCTTGCCCGCGAGCGCGGAAACAAGCATTATAAGCGTGCTTTCGGGAAGATGGAAGTTTGTTATGAGCGCGTCTACTGCTTTGAATTTGTAGCCGGGGTAGATGAAAATGCCCGTGTCGGCGCTTTGCGCCACAACCGTGCCGTCATCAAGCGAAGAACTTTCGAGCGTGCGGCAGGATGTTGTGCCCACGGCGACTATTCTGCCGCTGTTTTTCTTTGCGGCGTTGATTTTTGCGGCGGCTTCTTCCGTGACCTCGAAAAATTCGCTGTGCATAACGTGTTTATCTATTTCGTCTACCTTTACGGGGCGGAACGTGCCGAGGCCCACGTGGAGCATAACGGGCACGACCTCCACGCCCATAGCGCGGATTTTATCGAGCAGTTCTTCCGTGAAATGCAATCCTGCTGTGGGTGCGGCGGCGGAGCCTTCCTCGCGCGCGTAGACCGTTTGGTAATCGTTGTTGTTTTTAAGCTCTGCCGTGATGTAAGGGGGCAGGGGCATTCTGCCGATTTCGTCGAGTATGGAATAGAGTGTTTCGCCGTTTTCGCGGTTGTAATCGAATTTTACAATACGGCAGCCGTCCTCTGTGGCGGAAAGTATTTTTGCGCGGAGCTTGCCCTCGCCGAAAACGACCTCTACGCCGTTTTGCAGCCTTCTGCCGGGGCGGGCAACAACTTCCCACGTATCGAGCTCTTTCTGGCGTAGCAAAACGAATTCCACGTCTGCTGCGCCTTCGCTCACTTTTTTGCCGTATATGCGCGCGGGGATAACCTTGGAATCGTTGATTACCAACACGTCGCCGGGGCGCAAATATTCCGTAATATCGCGGAAAATTTTATGTTCTATTGTCTTTGTGTCCCTGTGGAGCACCATAAGGCGCGCTTCGTCGCGCTTTTCATATGCGTGCTGGGAAATAAGCTCCTCGGGAAGGTCAAAATTAAAATCGCTTGTTTTAAGGTCTGTTTTTGTAAGTTCGTTTCTTATCATAATTGTACCGTTTTTGTGTTATTTTTTGCTCTCCCATTGAGGGAAAGGCGTGAAAGATGTATTGTCCGACTGCGCCGATATTATATGCTTTGTGCGTAAATTTATATAGTGTAATTCTTGTTTGCGCTCGAAAGTCAGGGAATGATATGCTTTTGATGATATTAACGCCGCCTGAAGTCGGCTACACCTCATCAGTCCCTTTCGGGACAGCTTCCCCTCAAGGGGAAGCCATATAATCATATCGTTTTTATTTTACCACAAATTTTCGCGCGGTGCAATAATAGTTTGACATATATTTTATATTATGATAAAATAGTTTTAAAGTAAATTTCGAATACGTATAAAACGGAGGTGCTCTTATGCCAAACCAATTTGAAAACGTCATAAAGGAATTTGATAAATACTCCTACTATACCGATGGCAAGGTTGCGCGCGGTATAGAGGAAAACCGAAAAGGGCAGTTTGCGCTCGTTTTTAAGGACAAAAACGGCAAAAAACTGAGCGATGTGCACGTGCGCGTGAAGCAAATCGGACACGAATTTAACTTCGGCTGCAACCTTTTTTATATAAATCATTACCCCACGGCGGAAATGAACCGAACGTATGAGGAAAAATTTAAAAAAATCTTCAATTACGGTGTTGTACCGCTCTATTGGGACGCGCTCGAGCCCGTGGAGGGCAAGCCGCGCTTTGATGTGGACAGCGAAAAGATTTTCCGCCGCCCGCCTGTGGATGAAACGGTGAATTTCTGCCGCGAAAACGGCTTGCGAATGAAGGGGCATTGCCTGATATACAACTCTTTCAACCCCGATTGGATGGCGGAGGACAACAGAACGATTAAAATTCAGCTCGACAACCGCCTTCGCGCGATTTCGGAGCGCTACGGAAATACGTTCTGCGACGTAGACGTCATAAACGAGATGTACCGCATATACAAAAACTGCTACAAGGGTATGGGTTGCCGCAACCTGCAGATAACGGACGAGCCCGAGCACGAAAAATGGGCGTTTGACACCTGCAAAAGGTATTTCCCGAACTCCCGTCTTTTCTGGAACGAGGGTATGTTCGAGGTGCTGGGCGAGGCAAATTACAGCGGCTTCCGCAGCTACTATTACCTTGCCATAAAAGAGGCGCTTTCGCGCGGTGTGCCTGTAGAGGGCATAGGCATACAGTACCACGCAAACGTTCAAAAGGAATATGAGTGGGCGGGAAACCCGTGGCACCCCGTACGCCACGTGACGAACCCCTTGCGCCTGCTCGACGCGCTCGAGTGCTACGGCACGCTCGGCTTGCCCATACACATTTCCGAAATCTCGCTGCCGTCATACGGCTACGACCCGCACGACGAGGAAGTGCAAGCGGAACTTACGCGCCGCCTTATGCGCCTTTGGTTCAGCGCGAAAAACGTAAACTCCATCGTCTGGTGGAACCTTTCCGACAAAACCGCCATCGGCGACGAAAACCTCTACCATTCGGGGCTTCTGCGCGAGGACCTTTCCGAAAAGCCCGCGTACAAGGTTATGGACGAGCTTATAAACCGCGAATGGAACACGAGCTTTGAGGCGGAAGCGCACGAGCGCCTGAATTTCGCGGGCTTCTACGGCGATTATGAAATAGAAGCGGAGGCGGGCGGCAAGAAGGTTTGCAAAAAAATACGCTTGCTCCGCGACAACACGGGCTACGACAACAGACATTGTGATTTCCGCGTAAAAGAGATTATTATAGAGTGAAAAAATACAGTTCCCACAAACCGTTTCTCTCGGGTTGCGGGAACTTTCGTTATGGTCATTTATGTGAGGCTGTTTTTTGAAATATCGGTTGAAACGGCTTGCCGCGCTTTAACGCAGTATATTCTTCTTTTTTGCGTATAAATGGGCGGGCAGGAAAACTATAAACGCGCCGAGCGCGACCGTGGGGATGTACAGAAGCGTGCTTATGTACCAGCCGAATTGTTGGGAAATTTGCTTGAATACTATCAGCGAAGAATTTCTCGGGCCGACGAAAAACATATTTATGTTGCCGCCCGAAACGTCCCAGAAAGTAAGGTTTATGGCGAATGCCAATGCGCAAAGCACTATAAACGTGACAGTTGCGTGCAGATAATCCTTTTTCGTTTTCGCAAATCTTCCCGACAATATGAGGTATATTCCGATAAAAATGAGCGACATATGCCAGAGATATGCGTGCAAGGTAAGCGTCCAATAGCTGTGCGTTATGCCGGATGGCTCGATAAACGCCATTATTCCGCCGAGCAGGTTGTAGGTTGTCATAAACCCGTAAATCCCGTTTTGGATTTTGCCGGGTTTGAGAAATGCCGCGATAATGCAAAGATACATCGGAACGCTGCAAAGCTGAAACGGAAAAATACCGAAGTTATATTCGTGGTTTTCCCTGTAAAAATAGTAGAAGCATTGCTTGTACACTTCCGTGATGACGAGGAACATTCCCGTGCAAAACATTACGATTCTGTGCCCCCGCTCGCTCAGATTGCGCAGTTTGTATGCGAGAAAAAAGCAAAGCGCGATGCCGATGAACGTAAATGAAAGGTGAAAAGCGCCGTATGCGGGCGGTGGAGTCATTTTCCACGCGGTCGCTTCCATAAGTTTGTCCATAAATTCCACAAAATTTGACATAACACCTGGTCCTTTGCTGATTTTTTATAGTGATATTATATCATAGTTGAATTTATATTACAATAATGAAAGCCTTTCGGTAATATTAAGATTTTCTTAAGTTTGTATTCGGGGGCTGAAAATCTTATTAAAATGGTGCAAGCAGCGATATTTCTCGCGCTAAAAATAAAAAAGCGCAGAGTTTTATCTGCATTCTTAGCGGAGAATCATCGGCACGAAAACTTCGGCAGAGATGTTGTTTTATTATAATGGAACTAACGAAAAGCCTTCTCCTGTGGGAGAAGGGGGACCGCGAAGCGGTGGATGAGGAGTTGCTTTGATTTTAGAACACCTCATCCGACAGCCTTCGGCTGCCACCTTCCCCTACTGGGGAAGGCTATTCAATTTTTCCGCTATTTTTGCACGCCATTTTCTCTGCGCTTTTGCTTATTCTTCCGATTCCTCGGGGTCTTCGTTTTCTTCTGTTTTCTTTTCTTTTTTGTTGCGCTTTTTCGACATAGAGCAGAGCTCCCATACGCCGAACGCGATGAATGCGAGCGGCACGATAAACGCGGGCATAAGCATCGTAAGCTGGTTTTTGACAACCGCATAGATTATAAAAGCGGCGAGCGCGAAAACGCCGATTACTATTTCCGCAACGGCAAAGCCTTTGTTGGCTTTTGTGCGTGCGGCTTTTTCTTTCTCGTAATCTTTGCCGCCGGAAAGCATAACGCCGTCTACCACGATGTCGGGCTTATCGCCGAACGAAACGAAGCGGCAGGGAATGCCGTAGAGCACAACTTCTACGTCTACGTCGCCAGAAGCGTTCTTGTAGTAGGTATCCACAAAAGCGTCGCCGGCATAAAGGAAATATTTGTTGCCGCTTGCTTCGCAGGAGATTTCTTTTTCCGCGCCGCCAACGGTAAGCTTCCAAGAGTATTCTTTAGACATATTATTCCGCCTCTGTTTCTGCGGGTTCTTCGCATTCAGCTTCCGCATTCTGTGCTTTTTCAAAAAGCACGCTGTAGAATTCTTCCATATCTGCGCGGATTTCCTCTGCGCTTTCGCTGATGCTTACGGTTTCTTTCCAGAACGTTTTGTAAACGCGCACGAGGAGCATTGTCGTGAAAGCAACGCTTCTTGCCTGTTCGCGTTTTGCTTTTTCAAGCGTGCGCTCGTTTTCGCGGAGCTCGCGCTCTTCTTCGGAAAGCTCTTCTTCGGGTTCTTCCACTTCTGCTTCTGCGGCGAGGTCTTCTACTGTTTTTGCTCGTTTAACTGTTATTTTGGCTATGCTCGAATAACCCATTTCGTAAGCGCCTGCGGCTTCCTCCACGTCTGTTTTGCGCACTTCTTCGCGCTCTTCGGGGGTAAGACCGACGCTGTCGTTATCGCGGATGAATTCTTTTTCGAGAACGTAGCCGAGCTCCTCAAATTTGCCTGCGTACTCTTCCGTTATGGCAGAGATTTCTGCCGCAAGCTTCTTTTCTTCGGCGTAAATAGCCTCGTCTGTGATTTTTTTACGGGAAAATTCCATATGTTTACTTCCTTTTTAGTTTATATATTTGTATGTTTTTTAATATTTTTTGAAGTTTTTAAATTATGTGTTGAAAAATTTTATTATTTGGTGTACAATAAGAATATGTTAAGAATAGGGCGAAAGGAATATGATAAAATGGCTGAAAATGAAATGAACAAGCAACACCCGACGGTTAAAACCGCAGAGGGAGAAGAACTTCGCGAAATTATGAAAACGGTGTACGGCGCGCTTTTGGAAAAAGGCTATAACCCGATAAATCAGCTTGTTGGGTACATACTTTCGGAAGACCCCACGTATATCACGAGCTACAACGGCGCCCGTAAGCTTATTCGCAGGGTAGACAGAGATGAGCTTTTGGCGAGCCTGCTTCGCAATTATCTCGACGATTAAATATACCGATTGTTAGCATATATTGTACCATAGTTTGTTTTCTGTTTCAAGTAGATATATTTAAAAAAGACGAGAGAATAAATGTTTTTTTCGACAATTTGCAAGTTTTAAACACGGCAAAAATGCTTTTTGGGTTTTTGCCGTGTTTTTTTGTGATGATATGCGATGCGGAATGCCTGCGGAAAAGTGTATCCTTGCATCCGATTTTGCGCGCTCTATTATATATAATAAAAGGAAGAAGTTTTTTGCGTGCCGCGTCTGTATAATCTTTGTTAAAGTCCGAGGGAAAGCAGCTTGCGGCAAGACCCTCTGTGCCGTGGTTTTGCGAGGTATATATCCGGCTCGTAAAAGTTTTTGTCAAGCAACGCGGAAAATGCAAAAAAGTTTCAAAAAAATCGAACAAAGGTTTGATTTTTGCGTGAATATGTGTTACAATTATTTTGTAAACATCTCACGCGACCATAGAAAGGAAAAATTATGCAACCACTTACAAAAAGAGAAAAAGAGGTGTACGATTATATCTGCGCCACGCTGGAGGAAAACGGCTATTCCCCCTCTGTGCGCGATATACGCGACAACCTCGGCATAAAAAGCACATCCACCGTACATTCGTACATAAGCAAGCTCGAAGAAAAAGGCTATATCCGCAAGCAGGACGGCAAAAGCCGCACTCTCACGCCCGAAGGCGGCACACAGCCGAAAGCGCGCGGAAACCGCATACCCATCCTCGGACAGGTAGCGGCGGGCCTGCCCATTTTGGCAGAGCAGAATATAGAGGGATATATAGATTTTGTGCCTGCGGAAAAACGCCTTGTGGGCGAGCTTTTCGCCTTGCGCATAAAGGGCGAAAGTATGATAGAAGCGGGCATTATGGACGGCGACTACGTCGTGGTATGCCGCACGTCGTACGTGGAAAACGGCGATATTGCCGTAGTGCTTATAGACGATGAGGCGACGGTAAAAACGTTCTACCGTGAAGCGGGCTATTTCCGCCTTCAGCCCGAAAACAAGGATATGAAGCCCATTATAACGAATGAACTTTACATTCTCGGCAAGGTTATAGCAAACGTGCGCTACTACAGGTAAATTGCGATGAAGAATGAAATATACGCCTCCACGGGCGATTTTACGGGTATGGCAAACGGCTATGATTATACCGTTATAAAGGAGATTGCGCCGAAACTTCGATGCGACGGCATAGAGCTTATGCTTTATCCTGCGTGGTATGCCGATTTTGAAAATATAATAAGCACAATTGCCTCCTACGGGGCGAACATACCCGTTATCCATTTCGATAAGTGTATAGGCATACATCTGGCGGAGCATACAGCAGAAGATTTGGCAGAGGCAAAACGCAAATTTACGCTTAACGTGTGGGCGGCGAAGCGTATTGGCGCAAAGAAGGCGGTCTTCCACCTTTGGGGCGGCAAAAATTCCGACATTTTCATAGAGCGCTCGCTGAAGTTTCTGCCCGATTTTTACCGCGAATGTGACGAAGCAGGCATAGAACTGCTAATAGAAAATATTCCCGCGCGCTACCACGGGCCGTTCAGCAACTGGTGCCGCGTGCGCGAGGTCTGCCCCGACGCCCGCTTTATATACGATACACGCTTCGGCGAATTTCACGCAGAGCACGGGCTCATAATGCACAGGGGCCTGTGGGGAAGGGTAAAGCACATTCACATCAGCTCCTTTGAGCGCGGCAAAATGGAAATATGGGGATTGATTCGCCCCATACTCCACCCGGGCGAGGGCTGTGTGGATTTCCGCGCGCTCGTGGCGGATATGCCGAAATATGAGCACAGCGTAACCCTCGAAAGCCCCGTGCTTTCCAAAAACGGCGAGATTGACGTGGAAAAGCTGAACCACTCGCTCGATTATCTGGCAGAGCTTTTCGGCGGAAAAGCCTGAAAATACGTTTTTTGAAGATGAGCGTGAACAAACCGTAAATTTTTTGCATATACTGTTTCTTTTTTGAAACATATGTGGTACAATATAGAAGATTCAGCGAATTAACATAAGCGGCATAGCCGCAAACGGAGGAAAAATGAGTAAAAACACTTCTGCAAAAGCAAAAAATAAAAAATTGCTTATTGCCATAATCAGCATCGTGCTCGTGGTGGCTTTGGCTGTGCCGATAATTATCGTCGCCGTTTCGAGCAGCGAAAAACCCATCGACTTTTTGAGGAAAAACGACCTTTCCGAATTCGTGGACGTGAGCGTGCCCGAAAAGTTTAACTACGGCGAACTGCGCGAAACGCTCGTTGCGGGCTATGACCTTTTTCGCGTGGGCATAACGGAAACGTATTTCGGCACGAACGTGTACGTTGAGGAAGGCTCCACTTTGGATTTCACTCTTTCCGCAGAGCTTATAACCACAAAGGAAGACGGCACAAAAGAGTATACGAAAATCGAGCTCCCCGAAAAATATGCGAAAATAGAGGGCTACCGTCCCTATTCCAAAGAAGAAAACCTTTTCTTCGATAAAGCACTTGCCGAGGTCGGCGATAAGGACGATTACGGCGTGGACTTTATGGTGCGCGACACCGAATCCAAATTTGCTATGGATATACCGAACGAGGAACGCTTCGGCGAATATGCGGGCACAAAAATCCGCTTCACCATTACCGTTACGGATTACGTTGCGAGATACGTTTACCTCTACGGCGGCAACGACAATTCCATTTCCATCGTGGGCGATTGGTACTGCAAAATTGCTACGGGCAAAACACAGCCCACGGCAGGCGCGACGATTGAAGAAGGCGATGTTATCGTTTACGACGTTATCGACACACTTGCAGACGGCACCAAAAACGAATACCGCGATTACGTTATGGAGGTTACGAGCGAATACGTGAGCTATTTCGAGGGCAAAAAGCAGGGCGAAAGTTTCACGGAAACCGTGCAGGATATAACGGAAGAATTCACCATAAAAGAAGTATATAAATCGGAAGATATAGAAGCGGCTTTCAAAACCCTCGGTTATGAGAGCGCGTTCGATATGAAAGAAGAGCTTCGCATTTGGTGCTACTCCGTTTACAGCGACGGCCTTATGGCGATAATCACAAAGCAGGTAGAGCTTAAATCTTACCCCAAAAATCTCGTTAACACGTACACCAAGCTCGAGGAGCAGACCTGGGAGGTTGACTTCCGCGAAAGTGCGCTTTCTATGGCGCAGACGTGGGGCGACGACGTTGCTTTCCAGGCTTATGAAATAACGGGCTACGAAACAATGGCAGATTACCTCGACGATATGGTTGCCGACCACGTTGAAACGCTCGTGCGCGAGCTCGTGATTTCCTATTCCGTGGCAAAAGAGCTCGGCGTTATGGACGACCTCTACACGAGATATAACGATTCGATTGATAGCTATATTGAGCAAAATAACTATTCGTCCAGAAAAGAAGCGCTCGCAACTCTCGCCGATAACGGCGACGAGGCTTGTATATTCTATACAAACTTCCTCTCCCCCATACTCGGTACAAAGTTTGCCGAACGTATGGAGGGCGCAGAATTCCTCGCGTTTATCGCAGATAGCTACGTTGCTTAAAATTAAAACCTCGGGAATTGCCGTTCCCGAGGTTTTTTTGGCATAAAAAATAGGCTTCCCCTTTGAGGGGAAGCTCCGCGAAGCGGTGATGAGGTGTCTGAAAATACAAAAATCAAATTTTACCTCGATTTTATTAAGCGAATGTACACCTCATCCGTCACTGCGTGACACCTTCCCCTATCGCCAATGCTAGGGGAAGGCCTCTGCACCACGGCATTTTCATTTTTTTATAGCATAAGGCTCCCTTGTGCAAAGGGAGCTGTCACCAAAGGTGACTGAGGGATTGTTTTTTTGCAAAATGGCGTTTTTACAACCCCTCCGTCTTTTGCTGCGCAAAATCCACCTTCTCCCTGCGGTTCGGTCACGCTCTGGGTCTGAAAGCCATTCAGGCTTTCATTCAATACCATCGCGTCGCTTCGCTACCTTACACAGGGCAGGCTTTGTTTTACCACCTTTTTCCTCGGTTGGAAAGGCGTTGGAAATGCAGTAAAAAAGAGGGTTTGTGCAATTTGTGCAAAATGCCGCTTTTACGGGGCGCAGAAAGTCAAATATATGGAAAAATTGCAAAGATTTGATTTTTTTTCAAAAAACTATTGAAAAAATTTTATGAATGTGGTATAGTGTATGTATCGTAGAATGTTATCCTCTGCGATAAATAAAAAAATTTCACAATTATTTTTTAAAAGGAGAAGGTTATGAAAAATAACGCAAAAAGATTGCTCGCATTCTTGCTCGCTGCACTTCTTTGTGTTACGATGGTAGTTCCTGCATTCGCTACAGAAGCTGATGCTGAACACGACCACGACCACAAGGTAAGCTGCGACGCTGACTGCACACACGAATGCGAAACAAATCACGAAAACAGCGAAGTAATCGAAGTTGTTAAATCTGTTTGCACAGCAGCAGGTTATACACTTAAATATTGCTTCGACTGCGAACACTACTTCGTAGCAGACGTTGTTCCCGCTGAAGAAGGCGCGGCTCACAACCCCGGCGACAAAGTAGCAGAAGGCAAAGCAGCTACTTGTGTAAGCGAAGGTGTTGAAACATCTTACAAATGCACAGTTTGTGGCGCACTTTGCGACAAAGACGGTGGCGAAGTTGACACACTCGACGTAATCGACCACGAATACAAAGACGGCCTCTGCGTAATCTGCGGCAAGCACGAAGATGATTCTTGCGTAGGCGAACACGTATGGGAATTCGTTGAAGTTACTGTAGAAGCTACAGCTACAACAAACGGCACAGCTACATACAAATGCACAGTTTGCGGCGCTAAAAAAGAAGTAGTTATCAAAGCTACAAGCGGCGAAGCTGAAAGAATTTATCCTTCCAGCATATACGTTGACATCGATTTTGTTAACGGCGTAGCTGCTGACAGACTTGAAAACGCTACAGTTGTTCTCAAAGGCGATGGCGCAAAAGTTGAAGACACAGAACTCACATACAATGGCGTTAAAAAGACATTTGGCGCTCTTAAAGTTTCCGCTAAGAACTCCTACGGCTTGGTTACACTCACAAAACTCGATACAATCGACAAAATGAATGATTTCCTTGCTGGCGGCTTCTCTGTTGAAGCTCTTTATATCGACAATGCTAACACAAACGCTGTTCAGGGCGTAGTATGCGCTACACAGTGGGTTAATGCTTCTAAATACGGTCACGGTTGGGGTATTGCATCCACAGCTAAAGACCTTCCTTACTTCCTTACAGGTCACGGTAACGGCTACAATGTTGTTAACATTGACAGCGATACAGCTGAAACAATCAAACTTGGTGACCTTATCCACGTTGTTGCTACATACGACCCCGTTGCAGGAACAAACACAATTTATGTAAACGGTGTAAAAGCTGGCTCTGTAGCTGCTTCCACACCTAAAGCTCCTAACACGAACTTTACAGGCACTACAACAGGCATCTTCAATGCATTCTTCTTGGGTGCAGACGTTTCTGTAAACCAGGCGGCTCCTGACTACCCCGCAACAGATATGACAATCGTAGATGCTAAAATCTACGGCTCCGCTCTTACAGCTGAAGAAGTTAAGATGCTCCACGGCTACGTAGTTGAAGACTTCACAGAAAAAGAAGTTGTTGACGAACTCGCTTGGGTTAAAGAAATCCTCGCTGAAAAGAACCTCAGCATTGAAGATTATGATGTTCTTACACTTGACACACAGCTTGCTGGTTACTACAACTCTAACTCCGCTACACTCTCTACAATCGTAACAAAACCCGGTGATGCTTTCACAAGCAGCTACTGGTGCACAAAAACACTTTACACAGCAGAAGATATCCCTGCAGGTTCTATTCTCCTCGTTAAAGAAGGTTACCAGTACAGACCTGAAGGCTGGGTAACTCTCGATACACAGAACACGGGCAAAAACGGCGCTCCTGCTCGTCCCGCTAACGTAACAGACGAATTCACAGTAGTTGGTGCTGATTTCTGGTCTACGTTTGCATATCGTTCCTTCAATATCTCTCGCGTTGTTGCGAAAGATGAAGCTGGCAATTACATTGCTATGACAGAAGAAGACCTCGGCGCTTTTGTAATCCTCACACCCAAAACACACACTTGCGGCAAAGACACACTTACAAAAGTTGACGCTGTTGCAGGTACTTGCACAGAAAAGGGCACAATTGCTCACTACGAATGCTCTTGCGGCAAACTCTACTCTGACGCAGAAGCAACAAAAGAAATCACATCTATCGAAGGCGACTTCGGTCACACATACGGCGAAGAACCCACAGAAAAACAGGCTGCTACTTGCACAAAGTACGGCTATGAACTCTGGGCGTGCACAAAGTGTGGCGACGTTTCTGCAAAGAACATCGCTCCCAAAGGCCACGCTACAGTTACAGACACAGAAAGACACCTCGCTGGCACAGAAGTAGTAACTGTTCTTCCTTCTTGCAAGGTAGACGGTAGCCAGACTTGGACTTGCGAATGCGGCGAAAAACAGACAACTAAACTTGCTGCTACAGGTTGCGACCTCGTAACAGTTGAAGTTGCTGCTACTTGCTCCACATTTGCATTCAAATACACATACTGCAAGAACGTTGCTTCCGCTACACACAAAGGTTGCGATGAAACAAAAGTAAGCGTTCCTGAAGGCTACTTTGCAACAGAAACAGGCAAATACGTTGGCGAAAAAGTTAACGGTGTTTGGGTTGCTACAAACGTTGCTAACGTAGTTGCATTCGAAATCACAGGCAACACACTCGATGCTACAAACCACTTCCACGTAGTTACAGGTGAAGTTTCTACACCTTCCAACTGCAAAGAAGAAGGCACAAAAGTAGATTACTGCTTGGGCTGCCACGCACTCGATAAATCTTACACATACGGTCCTGAAGGCCACGACTATGGCGAAGAAACACTCGTTTCTGATGCTACTTGCACAGCTGCTGCACAGTACAAGAAAGTTTGCACAATCTGCGGCCATATCGACACATACGCAAAAGGCGAAGCTCTCGGTCACAAATACGGTGACGTTCAGACAACTCCCGCTACTTGCGCTGCAAAAGGCGAAAAATACAAAGTTTGCACAGTTTGCGGTGACAAAGAAGTAGTTGAAGTTCTCGAATTCAAATCTTCCGCAGTTGACGGTATCTATGCAGATTACGAAACAGCTGCTAAAGAACACGTTCTCGTTGGCGGCAAAGAAAACTACCGTCCCGGCGATTGCTTGAACGTTGGTCTTGACAAATACACTTGCGAAAAATGCGGCGACGTATTCGTTCAGACAGGTGTAGGTGGCGAAGGTCACGTAGTTGGCGAAATCAAAGGTCCCGCTGTAGCTCCTACTTGCACAACAGGTGGTAACACAGCAGGCTATATCTGCTCCGCTTGCGGCAAAGAAGTTGAAAGCATTAAGCTCGCAGCTCTCGGCCACGACCTCGAAGAAGTTGTTGCTAAAGAAGAAACTTGCACAGAAGACGGCGATGTTGCTCACTTCCACTGCGACACTTGCGGCAAAAACTTCACAACAGCTGAAGCTACAGAAGAAATCACAACAGCAGTTGTAATCCCTGCTACAGGTCACAACTATGTTGCAGGCGTTTGCACAAACTGCAACGAAAAATGCGTACACGTATATAAACCTATTGACAGCAACGTTGCTTCTTGCGACAAAGACGCTCTCTATGACGGCTACGGCTTCACACACTTCGAATGCTCTGAATGCGGCGACGAATACTGGACGAACTTCGTTGTAACACCCGCGCACGACTACGAAGAAGGCAAAATCACAGTTACACCCAACTGCACAACAAAGGGTGAAAAAGCTGACGTTTGCACAGAATGCGGCGAAAAAGTAAATGTAGTAGTTCTTCCTGAAACACACTACAATGCAGAAGAAGAAGCTATCATCGATAGCTGCATCGATACAACAGAAGACAGAGTTTGCGTAGTTTGCAAAGAAACAATCGGCAAATCTCACAACCCTGTTACAACAAAAGTTAACAACACTTGCAAAGAACTCGGCTACACAATCACTGCTTGCGGCGATTGCGGCGAAGTTCTCGAAACAGTTGCTAACGCAGAATTCGGCGACCACGTATACGGCGAACCTGTAATTGTAGATTCTACATATGCAGCAGAAGGCACAAAGACGGAAGTTTGCACAGTTTGTGGTTACAACAAAGTTACAACAATCGAAAAGAAATCCGGTCTTAACATCAAACTCGAAGTTACAAATAAATATAACTTCAAAGATTATGTTGACGGTTCTTATGTAGTTGTTAAAGTCCTTGCAGACGCTAACAACGTAAACGCTTGGAGCTTCAAGTTCACACTTGGCTACAACGAAACAGTTCTTAACTATGTTAAGGAAGAATCCGCAGTTGCTACAACAATTTGCGATACAACAACATCCGGTCTTATCAACGCTGAAAACGGTGTTGCTAAAGTTCTCGGTTATGCAAGCAACGATGCTGACGCTAAGATGCAGAACGTTGTTCTCAACGGCGAAGATATCGTACTCGCTACACTCGTATTCAGAGTTGACAGCGATGTAGAAGTTAGCGACATTGCATTCACAGTTGACGAAGTTGAAATCGTTAACAAAACAGGTGATGATGTTGATGAAGCTCTCGGTGCTGACCTTACAGTAAGCGGTGCAACAATTTCTACACAGCTCTACCTCGACATCAACAATGACGGCGTTATCGACCTCGAAGACCTCAACTCTATGGCTAAGATTATGGCTAACGAAGTTCCCGCTGATTCTGAAATCATTGAAGCAGCTGCTGACGCTAACCACGACGGCACAATAGGCGAGGCAGACCTTTCTATCCTTCTTAACGCTCTTGTTAAATAAGTTAGCAGGTAAATTGCAATGAAAAAAAAGCAACTTATACTCGCTCTTACAATAGTGATGCTTGTAATGGCATTCTCTGTAACGGTATTTGCTGCAGAAAACACGGTTGAATTCACATTGGGGACATCAAACCCCAATGTGGCAGCCGGTGAAGAATTTACGGTTACGGTTGCTATGCCTGTAAATACGGGCTTTGCTTCTCTCAAAGCTACAGTATCTTTCGATACTAAAGACCTTACATATGTTTCCACTACAACAGGCGAAGCATTTAAGGATGAAAAATTCATCATCTTCGATGAAAACATCGCAAACGGCGAACTTTACATTCGTGTTATGGACCCCTCCACTCTCACAGGTAGCGTTTCCGCTACAGGCGAGCTCTTGGTAATCAAGTTCAAAACAAATGCCGATTACGATGGCGCAACAGAAATCAAAATTACTGTTGGCGAAAATGACATCTGCGGCGATGCTGCAAGCGGCTACTCCACAGATTTCACAATCAAAGGCGCAGAAACTGCAACACACACTCACACACCTACAACTGTTAAGGGCAAAGATGCTACTTGCACAGAAAAGGGTTTGACAGACGGTGTTAAATGCGAAGGTTGCGGCGAATGGCTCACAAAGCAGGAAGAAATCCCCGCTTTGGGTCACAAAGAAGTAATCGACGCAGCAGTTGATGCAACTTGCACAGAAGCAGGTAAAACAGAAGGCAAACATTGCGAAAGATGCAACGAAGTTCTCGTTCCTCAGACAGAAGTGTCCGCTACAGGTCACAAATACGGCGATTGGACAATCGTAAAAGAGGCAACGACTGAAGAAGAAGGCGCTTCCGAACGTGTTTGCGAAAACTGTGGCGAAAAAGAAACCAAAACAATTGCTAAACTCGAAAAACAGGGCGTTTCCACAATCGTGATTATCGCTATTGTTATCGGTGTTATCGGCGTTGCTTTGGTGGTAGGTATATGCTTCTATCAGATTCAGCGTAAAAAACGCGCTTAATCGTTTAAAATAAGAACTTATCCCCTTCCTCTTCTTATATAAAAATAGTTGAGAAAGACCTATTATGCTTTGCATAATAGGTCTTTTTCGGTTTTTGGGGAATAAAAAACACACATCAAGCGGAAAACTCCGCTTGATGTGTGTTTTATTTGTGGTTAATATGGTAGCATAAAATAGCGGTTTTGTCGAGGGGAATAGAAAACGTTCTATAAAACATAATATGATATCTTTTTTATTCTATAATACTTTACAAATACATTCATTTATGATATAATGTAAAAGCCAAACGAATTCAATAAGCAAATGTAGGGATATTTTTTCTTTTTAAAAAAGGAGATTTATGCCTTTTTTCGCTATGCACAACATTTGTATGATTTTGCAAAAATGCAAATTCCGTCGAGTGTTGTGTAAAGGATATCCTTTCATTTGCTTGAATTTTGTTTGGCGACAATCGGAGTTTGCGTTTTAGTGCGCTGACCTCGGTTGGCGCATTTTTTATATTATAATTATTTTTTGGAGGAAAATAAAATGAAAAAACGAATTTTACTTATGGGTATAATATTATCTTTTTTGATATGCGGATTGTTATCGTGCGGCGTCTCTGATACAGAAAATGAAAAGACTTATCAAGAAGTGTACTATAATGATATTTTTAGAGCGTCTAGAAACAATGAATTTAGTGCGAAAGAAATATTTGAAAAAAAGAGTGTAAAATTTATGGCAAAAATATATAGCATAAGTTCCAATGGTAATAGTTTCACCGTTGCAGACGGGAAAATTACTTGTACGATAAATGAGGATTTGAAGTCGAAACTTTTAACGCTTAATAATGGGGATTATATTTTACTCTGCGGGGAACTGACAAAAGTCGGAGCATACTCAATGAATATAACAGTAGAAAAAATAGAAATACCGGTTTTTCTCGATTATAATAATGCAATGTTTGGTATGAGCTATCAGGAAATTAGGGATATCGAAAGAAATGAAGAAACCGCCGTATCCAATGGAACCTTATATTTTAGCGGAAGCGGTTATGATGATGAATATGGATTATCCCCTGTAACGATTATGTATAATTTTTCGTCAAATGGTGTAAGAAAAATAACGGTTTCTTATAATGATGTTGATGAAATAACTTATATGGAGTTGGTCAACAAATTCAAAAATTTGTGCAATATTGATGGAACGAATGCTGATGATGCTCAAAAAGATTTAAAGCGTACAGTTTTTAAAACATCAACGGCATATATTACAATAGGATATTTTACAGATTCCAACTCAATTTCATTGATTTTTATGGACCCTACAGAATATATTTTTGATGAATAGTGAATAAAAAACACACATCAAGCGGAGTTTTCCACTTTGATGTGTGTTTCTTTTTGTTAAAATTCTTTGCGGAGCTTTCTTATAAGAAAGCGACCGTCCCTCTTATTTGCAAGCTTCTTCGATAGCAACAGCAACAGCAACAGTCATACCAACCATCGGGTTGTTACCAGCGCCGATAAGACCCATCATTTCAACGTGAGCGGGAACGGAGGAAGAACCTGCGAACTGTGCGTCGGAGTGCATTCTACCCATTGTATCTGTCATACCGTAGGAAGAAGGACCTGCAGCCATATTGTCGGGGTGAAGTGTACGGCCTGTACCGCCACCGGAAGCAACGGAGAAGTAGCTTACGCCGTTCTCCTGGCACCACTTCTTGTAGGTACCTGCAACGGGGTGCTGGAAGCGGGTGGGGTTGGTGGAGTTACCGGTGATGGAAACGCCTACGTTCTCCAGCTTCATGATTGCAACGCCCTCTGGAACGTTATCAGATCCGTAGCACTTAACGTCAGCGCGGGGACCCTTGGAGAAGGACTTCTCCTCGAGAACGGTAACGGTCTCGGTGTAGGGATCAAATGCGGTCTTTACGTAGGTAAAGCCGTTGATACGGGAGATGATGTAAGCAGCATCCTTGCCCAGACCGTTCAGAATCACGCGCAGGGGCTTTACGCGAACCTTGTTTGCGTTCAGAGCAATCTTGATTGCGCCCTCTGCTGCTGCGAAGGACTCGT
>JAFTOK010000066.1 GCA_017463815.1 Clostridia bacterium
AATGTAAACTTGTTTTGATAGACGATTGGAACGCGAAATGCTACGTTTTATGCAATACGAAAAAACTTACCTCTGTCGTGGTGGAAAAATTCACGGATGTGACTATAACGCCCGCAAACTTTGCTTGGACATACAGTAAGACTCACGAGGAAGATATGTGTGGTCCTTACTATTACGAAAACAATAACTTATAATATGAAAGGAAAAATAATATGAAAAAGAAAATACTTTCGCTCGCTCTCGCGACGGCTGTTTGCGTAACGGCGGTTGCTTGCGGCGGTAACGAACCAAGTGGAACGACTGTTGATACTACTACGACAGGCGGTGCGAACGGCACAAGTGCTTCCACAACGCAGACAACCACTGTGCAAACGCCCCCCGGAATGCTCAAACCCGCAGTAGATGCAAACGCCGTGGACCCTGTTACGGTAGACCTCGAAGGTTATGCAAAACTCGTTTACAACCCCGCATACTGCGATGTTTTCTATAAAATAGAAGCAGGTGTGGGCGCGAAAAGAAAAATAACGGTTTCCATAGAAATGAAAAACGGCTATGTTTTCGACGGTTGGTCTAAATCCTACATTAACAGTAGCAAAGAAACCGTGGGTGGAGCTATTGCAAACGGCACGAAAGCTGATTCCACGGAAACAACGTATACATACACGGTTTCAAAGGCGCAGAACGTTACCATCTGGGCAAACTACAGCGCACAGCTCGTTTACCACCCCAACGGCGGCACTGTGGCGAGCGGCGGGGAAACGTATACGCAGAAATATTCCGTTGTGTGGTATAAATCCCCCAACACGCTCCCCGAACAGAATTATTTCAACAGAAGCGGCTATACGCTCGTTGAATACAACACAAAAGCTGATGGCAGCGGCGAAACTGTGAGCCCCGGCTCTAAAATTGCTATGACTGAAAGCGGCGTAAAAGAGCTCTACTGCATTTGGGAAAAGCAGAACGACGCGGCAGACTTCACAACGAAGAGCACAACAGGCGGCGTGGCGATTAAAAGTTACAAGGGAACTTCCGCAAACGTTGTTATTCCCGATGTAATCGGAGGCAAAAAGGTTGTTGCTATAGCGGCAGATGCTTTTGAAAATTCCGACGTTACAAGGGTGGTGCTTTCCAAAAACACAGTAAAAGTGGAAGACGGAGCATTCAAAAACTGCAAAAAGCTGGAATCCTTTGTTATGTTTGACAGCGTTACAACAATTTCAGACGATTCTTTCGAGGGTGCGGCGCTCAAAAATCTGCAGGTGAATGCGGTGCTCAATCTCTACAACAACTGGACAACATCCTATGCAGGGCCTAAGATGGACAGGCTTGTTTGGGCAAAGGCAAACGGCAAAAAGGTTATCGCTATTTACGGTGGCTCGGGCTCGCTCTTCGGTTGGGACTGTGAAGCAATAGAAGAAGCGTTCGGTGGCGAATACGTGGTGGTTAACCTCGGCACAAATGCGAATGTTACGGCAACAATGTTTTTCGAGTGTTTTGCAGATATGCTTGAAAAGGACGACGTTTTGCTTTGGGCTCCCGAACCCGGTGAGTGGACTTTCGGCAGCACGGTAATGGGTTCTTCTTGGAGTGCTAACCCTAAATCCTGGGAAATAAACGCGGGGCATTACGATATATTCAGATATATGGATGTTTCCGAATATTCAAAGGTGTTCGATTCGTATTCACAGTATGCTTCTGCTCATAAAAACAATCAGAAAGCGTTTGATAATTTCTCGCCAAGCGTAAGCGTGCACGGTGACGCGCTTGACAACGAAACCTCGAACGGCGGCGGATATTCTTATTCTAACGAATACGAGAAAAGAGAAGCTCTCTTTAAAGACGGTACTCTCGATTATATAGCGGAACTTATTGCGAAAATGAACGAAAACGGTGTGAAAGTGTTGCATACTTATGCGGCAATGGATGCTAACGGTAAAAGCAGCATAGACGAAGACTATATTTCGGGTACTTTTGAAAAAGTTTTCAAAGAGAAATTTGAGGGCATCGAAATGATTTCCGACATAAAAGATTGCTTTGTTGCAAGCAAACAGATGAAAGATTCCGCTTGGCATCTCACGCGTGACGGCGCAGAAACACGCACGGCTGTGGTTATAGAAGACCTCAAAGCGGCTCTCGGAAAATAAGGGTGCACGAATATGTTTGAAAACGTAAATATTGTGCTTTCGCTTTTGCTCGCAATCGCGCCCGTGGTTCTGGCGCTTGCAGAGCACTTTATAGGGAAGTGCAAACCGCTTTTTCTTGTGCTCAACGCGCTTTATATGGCTTTTGCTTGCGTGTTCCTTCTTGCAAAGGAAGGAACACTCGCCGGCTTGCTTATAGTTGTTTGCGTAGCTCTCGCGGTGCGCCTTTTCCTCGAAATTCTTACAGGGAGGAAAGATAAATGACTTTTAATTCAGGTGAATTTTTGATTTTCTTCCCGATAACGCTTTTGCTTTATTTCCTTTTGCCGAAGAAACTTTCGCGATATAGCCTGCTTTTTATGAGCTGTATTTTCTACCTCTCGTGGGATATTTCGCTCATATGGCTCATATTCTTCACCACGGCAGTTTCATATTTCAGCTCACATATTATAGAGCGAACCGATAAGGTGTGGGCAAAAAGAATTTGCATTGTGGTAACGCTTGTTGCGTGCCTCGGTGTGCTTTTCTTCTTTAAATATTACAATTTCCTTGCCGAAACGCTCGGCTGGGCTATAAAAGAATTTGGCGGCGGCACATATGATTTCACGCTCGACCTCGTGCTCCCCGTAGGCATTTCCTTCTACACTTTCCAGACGCTTTCCTATGTGATTGACGTTTACCGCGGGGAAGAAAAAGCTGAAAAGAACTTTGCTACGTTCTGCCTTTACGTTACGTTTTTCCCACAGCTTGTTGCGGGTCCTATAGAGCGCCCCGGCAACCTTTTGCCACAGCTTAAGGAGAAAAACAAGCTCACGGCAGAGAACGCACGCATCGGTCTTTCAAAAATGGCGGTGGGCTTCTTCAAAAAAATTGTGGTGGCGGATATACTTGCCGAGTTTGTAAACGCTGTTTACAACGATGCAGCGGGCGCTACGGGCCCCGCGCTCGTGGTGGCTACGATGTTCTTCGGTTTCCAGATATACTGCGACTTTTCGGGTTATACCGACATAGCAATAGGTTGCGCGAGAGTTATGGGCATTCGCCTTATGAAAAACTTCGACAGACCCTACAAGGCGCTTTCGATTAAAGAATTCTGGGCGAGATGGCATATAAGCCTTTCCACCTGGTTCCGCGATTATCTATATTTCCCGCTCGGCGGCAGCAGATGTAGCAAGCCCCGCCATATGTTCAACCTTTTTATGGTGTTCTTTGTGAGCGGACTTTGGCACGGTGCAAACTGGACGTTCGTGCTTTGGGGGCTTATCCACGCCGCGTACCGTATCGTTGGCGAGCTCACGGCGAAGCCGCGCAAGGCGCTTTACGCAAAAATGCGCATAAATACAAACGCGCTTTGGTTCAAAGCAGGGCAGAAAGTGACAACGTTCGTGCTCGTATGCTTTGCTTGGGTATTCTTCCGCGCAAATAACCTTGCGGACGTAGGCACGCTTCTTTCCTCCCTCACTCTGGGTTGGGCAGACGTGGGCGCTTCGCTTTCTTCTACAGGGCTCAATTTGGCGAGCGGCATTGTGGCAATACTCAGCCTCGTTATTATGACAGAACTCGATATTCTTACAGAGAGAAGCGACGACGCGCGCGAAATTACGGCAAAAAACAGCACGGTTTACGCTGTTTGGGCAATCGCCGTAGCTTGGCTACTGCTCCTTTCCGTGGGCGGCGCGAGCACGTTTATCTATTTCC
>JAFTOK010000067.1 GCA_017463815.1 Clostridia bacterium
CACGGCGGTTTTTCCCACGCCCGGCTCACCTATGAGGCAGGGGTTGTTCTTGCTTCTGCGCGAAAGTATTTGTATAACGCGCTCGGTTTCCACGTCGCGCCCTATAACGGGGTCGAGCAGCCCCTGCCGCGCACTTTCCGTCATATCCTTGCCGAATTGGAGCACGGCAGAAGGCGCCGTGGCGTGGCGCGGGCGTTCGCGCGTGCGCGCGCCGCTGATGTCACCGAGGAAGACGTTTATATCGTTCTGTATCTCGCCCACACTCGCGCCCTGCGAAATAATCATTTTCACGGCAACGCTTTCTCGCTCCGAAAGAAGCGCCAGGAGCAAATGTTCCGTGCCTATATAAACTTGCCCGTATTTTTCAGCTTCGGCGGCTGAAGCCTCTATAATCCTTCGCAAACGCGGTGTCATATCGCGCGCGTCTATGCGGCTTTCGCCGCCCGAGCCCGAAATCTCCTTTGCTATGGCAAACGTGGAGCTATACGTTATCTCGTGCGAAAAAAGTATGCCCGAAGCCACGCTGCAGCTCGTTTTAAGAAGCGAGAGCAAAAGATGCTCCGTGCCAACGTAAGTGTGCCCAAGCTCGCCCGCCTCGCGCGCAGAGCCGTCTAAAACCTCCGACGCAAGTTTCGTAAATTTGCTTTTCAAAATTTCACCTCTAAAAATTTTCTTACATAAGATTATATTAACAAAAAGGCTTTTTTACTCACCAATTTTCCGAAAATTTTCAAATACCCCGTTGTAAGATACGAAAAAATATAGTAAAATAGATATATAACATAAACACCAGGAGGTTTTGCGTGCTTTCCAAGATATACACAATGGGGCTTTTCGGCATAGACGGCTATATAGTAAGCGTAGAATGCAATATGCGCGATAAGCTATTCTCTTTTGAAATAGTCGGCTTGCCCGACGCCGCTATAAAAGAATCCAAAGAGCGTGTGCGCTCCGCATACGAAAACAGCGGTTTTGAATTTCCGGATACGGAAATCACGGTAAACCTCGCGCCTGCGGACAAGAAGAAGGAAGGTTCTTCCTTCGACCTCGCCATTCTGGTGGCTATAATGAAAAGCGCGGGTATTATCGACCCCGATATGGATACGGACAAAATGTGCTTCGCGGGCGAGCTTTCGCTTTCGGGCGAGGTGCACGGCACAAACGGCTTTCTGCCTATGTGCATAGCCGCGCGCGATGCAGGAATCACAGAACTTTTCGTACCTTGCGACAAAGCGGCGGAATCTGCCGTGGTAAACGGCGTAACCGTCTACCCCGTGCCCGACGTGCGCACGCTTGTGCGGCATTTGAGCGGCGAGGAGCTTATCACGCCACAGAAACCCGATGAAGCTATTTTCGACAGCACGCGCAACTACGCAGGGCTGGATTTTTCCGACGTCAAAGGCCAGCTTTTCGCAAAACGCGCGCTGGAGGTCGCTTGTGCGGGCGGGCATAACGTGTTGCTTATCGGCCCTCCCGGCACGGGCAAAAGTATGCTTTCCAAGCGTATACCCACAATTTTGCCCGAAATGACGTTTGAAGAATCGCTCGAAACCACGAAGATACATTCCGTGGCGGGTATGCTCCGCCCGGGCGTTTCTCTTATAACCGAGCGCCCGTTCCGTGCGCCGCACCACACAATGTCCAGCGCAGGACTTGCAGGCGGAGGCAAAATCCCCACGCCGGGCGAAATTTCGCTCGCACACGGCGGGGTGCTGTTCCTAGACGAACTGCCCGAATTTCCCCGCCCCGCTATGGAGGTTTTGCGCCAGCCGCTTGAAGACGGCAAAGTGACTATAACGCGCGTGGGCGGCAAGCTGACTTTCCCGTGCGAATTTATGCTCGTGTGCGCGATGAACCCGTGCAAATGCGGCTATTTCGGCCACCCGACGAAGAAGTGCACCTGCTCCCCAGCGGACATAAAGAAATATATGTCCAAAATCAGCGGCCCTCTGCTCGACAGAATCGACATTCAAATAGAGATGCCTTCCCTTTCCTACGAGGAAATAACAGACACCAAGCCCGCCGAAAAAAGCGCAGATATACGCACCCGTATAAACGAAGCGCGCGCTTTCGCACACAAACGCTACGCGGGCGAAGAAAAGCTCTATTGCAACGCCGAGCTTTCGCCGCGGCAGATACAAAAATATTGCATAATGAGCGAAAAAGCCACGGTATTGCTAAAAAAAGCTTTCGAGCGCTTGGGGCTTTCCGCGCGCGGATATGACCGCATACTTCGCGTGGCACGCACCATCGCAGACCTCGAAAAAAGCGAAATTATAGAAGAAACCCACGTTGCGGAGGCAATACGTTTCCGTACACTCGACAGAAAATATTGGAGTTAAAATATGAAATCCATAAGAGATATTTATAAAATAGGCAGAGGCCCTTCCAGTTCACACACAATGGGTCCGCAAGCGGCTTCCATACGTTTTGCGATGAAATACCCGAAAGCGTCAAAATATAAAGTAATACTCTACGGTTCGCTTGCCAAAACGGGCAAAGGGCACCTTACCGACGTTGCGATAAACGAAATTTTGCCCGCAACAAAAACAGAAATCGTTTTCTGCACTGACGACATTCCGCTGCCGCACGAAAACACTATGGATTTTTTCGCATACGACATCGACGGAAACGAAATCGGTAATATGCGCATAATGAGCATAGGCGGCGGAGATATAGCGGAAGACGGTGAAATTCTCGACCCCAAAGAGGAGGTTTACGAGGAAAATACTTTTGCCGAAATCTCTGCATACTGCAAAAAACGCAACATCCGCCTGAGCGATTACGTGGAAGAACGCGAGGGCGCAAGCATCTGGGCATACCTTGCCGAGGTTTGGGAAACTATGCGCCACGCCATTCACAAAGGCCTCACCACCACCGGTATACTTGAAGGCGGATTAGAGCTTAACCGCACAGCCGCGAGCATCTACAACCACCGCCATATAGACGAAAGCAAAGCCACGAGAGAAACGCGCCTCGTCTGCTCCTACGCATATGCGGTCAGCGAAGAAAACGCGGGCGGCGGCATTATCGTTACAGCGCCCACCTGCGGCGCTTCGGGCGTGCTCCCCGCCGTGCTCAAATACAAAAGCGACTCTCTCGGCTGCAACGAAGACGATATTCTGCGTGCGCTCGCCGTTGCGGGAATAATAGGCAACCTTGTAAAGCAAAATGCGTCCGTCAGCGGCGCGGAATGCGGTTGCCAGGCAGAGATAGGCACAGCTTGCTCTATGGCGGCTGCGGCGCTTGCAGAGCTCTTTGATATGGGCATAGACCAGATAGAATACGCCGCAGAAATAGCAATGGAGCATCATTTGGGACTCACGTGCGACCCTGTTTGCGGTCTTGTGCAAATCCCCTGCATAGAACGCAACGCCGTTGCGGCAATGCGCGCAATCAATGCGGTAACACTCGCTTCGTTCCTCACGTTCACGCGAAAAATTTCCTTCGACGCCGTTGTTAAAACGATGTATGAAACGGGCAAAGACCTTCACGAACGCTACCGTGAAACTTCCGACGGTGGGCTTGCAAAACTTTATAAATGATGTTTGCTTATGAACGAATTTACAACAAAAGAAATATTCTATTGGTTTAAAAGCATTTTTTCATATTGCGGAACATCGCTTTTGGAACTTGACGATGAAGATATTATGTATTATCTTTTTGAAGAACTGGATAGCGACGCAACGAGCTGTTTACACATAAACACGCTGAGAAAACTTCAGAATCAAGGCTTTATTAACTGGCAGACGGTTTTGCTTTGTACAATCTGTCGCTCAACATAGCTTGAATTACACGCGCACAGAAAGTGGAGCGCCGAGGAAATACGCCGCGACCACCC
>JAFTOK010000068.1 GCA_017463815.1 Clostridia bacterium
GTAGGAAAGACGGCACTTTTCGCAAATATCTATTTCATAGTCATCTGAAATTTTTATTCGCTTCATAAGTTTTGTACATTTAGGGCAAATATGAATTTGCTTGTTGCCAATCCGTTCCGCTTTTGCACTGTTTCCATAGTCACATTGTAAATGATAATATACGGGGTATCCTAGCTTCCCGCTCATATATTCCGCAATTTTAATTCCTTGCTTGTTTAGCGCGGAGTCGGGTTTCACACGTTGATTTCCCGTATATCTGTCGCAAAGGCAATTTACCCAAAGCATATCCATTGATGAATAACTGTCTTGCCAAGCTTGAACAAGATAATAGTCCTCTTCTTTATCCGCAGGAAACGGCAGCTCATAAAATGCAATAGGCTTGCCGCAATCGCAGCAAATAAACGCGCTGTCAACATCTCTGGAATATGTTTGCATTTCGATGGCAGTACGCTTTTTACACTCGCAATACGCCGTGCTTTCAACATTTTCGCCCAAATTTGTGATGATACAATCGTATGTTTCGTTTATCTTTTTGCGGTCACGTTTTACATATACGCCGTCATACTTCTCATCGAAAGAATCGGGCTTCGGAAATGTTACGTACATTATATAATTTTTGTCTTTTATTAGTTTATAATCTTTTAAGATTTGCCCATTACGCCAAAGCGAACACAGAAAAGTCCAAATAAGCTCCTCTGCGTCTTCCTCGCTTATAGACCGTTTGGGCAATAATTCTATCTTGCAAAACATATTTTGCTCCTTTATTCTCTAAAAACACCCTTGATATCGAGTTGATTAAGTAATGATTTCAATCCCACTCTATTGTCATACACTCCGAAAAGCACCTTGTGTTTGTTATCGTAAACTGTAAGTTGATTAAAAGAGTAATGATAAGATGCCATTTCAGAATATTTTATAAGTTTTTTCCCAAACAGGCGAACGACAAGGATTCCGTCAGTTCGTATGATTTCGTAAGTGCGGAATGCAAGTAACGTAAGCAATAATGGAATTGCAATTATAAATACTGCAGAAAGAATAAACGCTATCCACGAATAAGTTGGGAAATCCTTTTTAAACACACATAGCAACACAGTACCAACCACGAACAGTATGACTGTTATGATTAAAGCTACAACAGAACACAAGGTAAATCTTCGTGGATATTTTGTTTTAGTAATAACACCGTTTTCCGCTTCTTCCTTTTTTGATTGACCATATATCCAAGGAAGAATTAAAAAAATTGCCATTGTGATAAGAATTGATGGCAATATAGCAAAAAACATTTTCAATGTAGTTACTCCTTTCGTGTAAAAATTTCAATATACGTATTGTTATTCGCGTTAAAGGTTTCCTTTCGCTGTGGTGATTGAGGCAATCAATCTTCTGCGTATTGAGCCGCATTTGTTTCTTAAATCCTTGTAGGTTGCCTCTGTCATTTTCCCCTTTCTGAAAATCAGTTCAAGCCAATATTCCGTTTCTGAACATTCTTTCAAAGATATTTCAAGTTTATTTATAAAATCCGCTTTACTCTGTGCGTATTTTGCTTCGTGAATATTAGCTCCTATAGACGATGAAGAACGGACAATCTGATTTACATAAACAGAGCAACCTTTGATTTCATCACACAAGTCGGAGACTTGGATGGCAAATTCGATGGCATCTTCTCGGAGTTGGTTCTTATTATCGGTCATTTGATAAAAGTCCTTTCTTTTTGTCGATATGTTCGTCGATAGCGAACTCGATATATTTCTCGCTACGCTCGAAATTCGATATATGCTCATTTCATTCGCATTCGATATGGATATGTGCCTTTTTGCCCGCGGGGCATATCGAGTTGCGAAGCAACATATCGAGCCGAAGGCTATATAGAGTGACGCGAAGTGGCACATATCGATGTCGAAACTATCGTTTGTTAAAACAAACGACCGTTTCGACGTGCCCTGTTCTCGCAAACATATCCACGGCTCTCATTTTTACCGCCGTATAGCCCGCTTCGTCGAGCTTTTTGGCATCTCTCGCCGCCGTGGCGCTGTTGCACGATATCATCACAACGCGCTCGGGCGCCATATCCGCAATCGCCTTTATAACGTCGTCGGAAAGCCCCTTGCGCGGCGGGTCTACGATGATGACCTCGGGTTTTATGCCCCTTGCCGCGAGTTCGAGCGCCGCTTTTCCCGCGTCCGCGCAGATAAATTCCGCGTTTTCTATGCCAGCGCGAGCGGCGTTGGCGGCGGCGTTCTTCACCGCGTCTGGTATGATTTCAATGCCGATTAGTTTTTTTGCGCGGCTCGCCATAGAAAGACCGATTGTGCCCGTGCCGCAGTAAAGGTCGATTACCGTTTCATTCCCCGTAAGGCACGCGTATTCCGCGGCGATTCCGTAGAGTGCCTCCGCGCCGTCGTGGTTGACCTGATAGAAAGAGCGCGGCGAAATGTCAAATTCCACGCCGCAGAGCGTGTCCGTCATATATCCCTTGCCCCAGAGCACGCGGAAATTATCGGAAAGTATCTCGTTGCCCTCTTTTTTGTTTATGCAGAGCACTATACCCACGATTTTCGGGTTTGCGGCGAGAAGCGCGGCGGTGAGCTCCTTCGTTTTCGGCGTGTTGCCCGTAGCCACAAGGCAAACTATAATTTCGCCGCTTGCTCTGCCGTCGCGGATGTAAACGTGGCGCAAAAGCCCCTTTTTGGGTTCTTCATCGTAGGCAGAAATGGCATATCTGTCGCCCCATTTTTTGATGGCGGCGAGTATTTTTTCGTAGGATTCGGGGTGGAGCGCGCAGTTTTCGCATTTTATGATTCTGTGGCTGTGCTGAGCGAAAAAGCCGAAGTAAAGCCCGTTTTCGTCCTTGCCCACGGGGAACTGCGCTTTGTTGCGGTAGCCAACACTCTGCGGGCTGGGCGTTATACCGTCGCAACGTATATCCAAGCCTCCTATGCGCTCGAACTGTTCGTCCACGAGTTTTTTCTTTATTTCAAGCTCCTTTTCGTAGCTGATATGGCGGAAAACACAGCCGCCGCATTTCGCGAACACGGGGCAATCCACCTCTAGTCTGTCGGGCGAGGGGGTGAGAATTTCCTCTGCCTTCGCGTAGCCGTAGGAGGCGAGGGGTTTGAGTATTTTTGCTTTTATAATATCGCCGGGTGCCGTGCCGGGCACGAAAAGCACGTAGCCCTCCGCCGTTTTGCCCACGCCCATACCCTCCAGCGTTATGTCTGTTATTTCTATTGTTACTATTTCGTTTTTGTTTGGCATAATGTACCGCCTTTTAGAGTTATTATAGTAATAGAATAACATAAAATGCAAACAAAATCAACAGAAAGTGATTTCGCCCTTGTTTAAATGAAAAAAATATGTTATCATATTTATAATAACGACAAAATTTCACGGAGGAAGCAATGAAAAACCTTTTTGTACCCGACTATATGTTCGATGACATCTACGCAATCACCCCCGAATTCATAAAATCGCTCGGCGTTCGCGCGCTTGTGCTCGATATAGACAACACGCTCGTAACGTACGCGGTGGAAGAACCCACAGAGGAGGTTATAGCCTGGGTGCGCGGTATGCAGGCGGCAGGCCTTCGCCTCTCCATCGCTTCCAACAACCACGAGCCGCGCGTGGCAAAATTCAACGAAAAGCTCGGTCTTTTCATAATGTGCGAAAGCGGCAAGCCCTCACGCAAAGCCGTGAAAAATGCTTGCGCACACTTCGGCGTAAAGCCGCAGGAATGTGCCGTTATAGGCGACCAGATTTTCACAGACGTGCTCTGCGCTTCCCGCTCGGGCGCGGTGGCAATACTCGTAAAACCCATTCCCTACAACGAAAACCTCTTTTTCCGCTTCAAGCGCGTTTGCGAAAAGCCGTTCATACGAGCATATAAGCGCCGCGAAGCAAAAAAAGCGAAGAAAGCTGAAAACTCCAAGGAAAACAAAAAATGATAATAGAAAAAATACATATAATCAATTTCGGCAAGCTCTCGGATTTCACGCTTGAGCTTGCCGATGGCATAAATATAATAGAAGGAAAAAACGAATCGGGCAAATCGACGGTTTCGGCGTTCATAAAGTTTATGTTCTACGGCCTTTCCTCCGCCGCAGACGAGCGCGCGCGCAGCATCAGCTGGCAAAGCGGCACGGCGGCGGGCACGCTCACCGTGCGCGACCGCGGCGAGCGCTACCGCATAGAGCGCGAAGCCGTTACCGTGCGCAGCTCCGACGGCAAGGCGACCTACCGCGAGCGCTGCACAGTTTACAACGAGGAAACGGGAAAGCCGCTTTACAAAGGCAAGGTGCCCGGCGAAATATTTTTCGGCATACCGCGCGGAGTTTTTGAAAGCACGGCGTTTATAGGTCAGCTCGAGGGCTCGCAGGCGGGCGGCAGAACGCTGGCAGAGGCGACGGAAAACATTCTCTTTTCCGCCGACGAAACGGTAAACACGAAAAAAGCGCTGAAAAAGCTGGACGAAGCGCGCGTTTTCCTCTACCACAAGAACCGCAAAGGCGGCAAAATCTACGAATATAGCAAAGAACGCGCCGCCCTCGCCGAAAAGCTGACGGAAGCGCAAGAGGCAAGCGCGGAAATCATCAACCTCGAAGGCACGCTTCACACGTTTGAGGAAAGCCGCGAAAAAGCGGAGCTTGCGCTGAAAAGCACAGATGCCGAAGTCGCCGCATACGAACGCTACCTTATACAGCAGAACTACATAAAACTGCAGGACGAGCTTGAAAAAAGCGAAAACGCGGGCAAAGAGTTCGCGGCAATAGCACGCGAGCGCTATGGCGCGGGTATGACGGACGAACGCTTCGTACGCTTGCTCGAAAGCGAAAAATACGAGCTGTTAAAACGCGAAACGGAGCTTGAAAACGCAGAAAGCGAGCTCTTCCGCGCGGAAGAAAACATCGCGTCGCTCAAAAGCTCTCTCGGCGAACTTCCCGAGGACACTTCTTGTGAAGAACTGCTCGCTCTCGAAACAAAATGCACAAAGAACGCAAAACACTTCAAAAACGCCGCTCTCGCGGGGGATATTCTCGCTTTTCTCGCCGCGTTTTTGGCTTTTGTGAACGTTTATATAGCGCTTGCCGTATCAGGCGCGGCTCTCGCCGCCTCGGTGGTTTGCTGGGCGCTTTTCGCCGCAAACAAAAAGAAAGCGCGCGAAAATTGCTATGACGTTTTTGGCTGCGACAACCGCGAAGATTTCCGCGCCGCCGCTGCCGAGCGCCAAAAAGCAGAGGCAGAGCTCGCCTTTACCGCGCGTGCAAAAAACGAAGCCGCTGAAAAAGCGGAAGAAGCCGCGGCGGCATATGAAAACAAAAAAGCGGAAATACAGACCTTGCTTTTGGGCGCAAAATTTGCGTGCACGGGCGATTTGCCCGCAGATATAGCGGCGGCAGAAAGCGAAGCGCGCGCTTCCGGTGAAAAACGCCGTAGGCTGGCGTTGGAAAAAAACGCGGCAGATGCCAAAGCCGCCGAAATAAGCGATTTGCTTGAATCTATCCCCGCCGAGGAGCGCGAAAGAGCCATCGCCGAAGATTTCGACGAAGAAGCTATGGAAAAATTCGATTTCCGCGCCAAAAAGCGCGAGCAGGATTTCCTTGTAAAATCCATCGCCGCGCAGAAGGACAAAATGCACGAAATAGAATGTGAGCTCGCCTCGCTCTACGCCGTACACGCAAAACCCGCCGAAATAGCGCAGGAAATAACCGCGCTCAGCGCAAAAATAGACGAGCTTTCCGAAAAGTTCGACGCATATATGCTCGCCATAGATGCTATCAATGCGGCGAGCGGCAAACTGCGCGACGGCATCTCCCCGAAAATAGCGCAGAACGCAAGCGAAATTATGGGCGAGCTTTCCGCGGGCAAATACCCCGCCGTTTTCGTGGATTCCGATTTTGCACTCAGCTATTCCGCGGGCGGTATCACGCGCGACATAGCCACGCTTTCCGCGGGCACTTCTGACATAGCGTACATAAGCCTGCGTATAGCCTTGGCAAAAACGCTCTGCAAGCATACTTTGCCGCCTTTTGTTTTCGACGAAAGCTTTGTAAGGCTCGATAACGTCCGCCTTACAGCCGCGCTGGAATTGCTGGCAAACACCTTTGCCGAAAACTCCCAGGCGCTTATTTTCACCTGCCACGAACGCGAAAAAGCATTGGTAAATAATACCGTTTCGGCGCATTCCTTGTCAATTTGACCGATAAAAAGCGGATATTTATGAATTTTGTGTGAAAACTTCACAAAACCCCTTTATTTTTGCTTTGTTGTGTGTTATAATGTGGATGTAAAGGCAATAGCTTTTACAATACCCAAGAAAGGTGACTAAACTATGAAGATTAATTTTTTGTTCAGACACGTAACAATCGACGAAAAGACAAAGGCGATTATCGAAAAGAAAATCGGCAAACTCGATAAGTTTTTCGATGCGGAACAGGACGCTCACGTAACGCTCCGCAAAGCAGGCGAAACGGAAATTCTCGAACTTACAATTAACGCGGTTGGAATGATTTTCAGAAGCGAAGTTAAAAGCGAAAGCTTTTTGCACGCTATAGACATAGCGGTTGACGTAATCGAACGTCAGATTCGCAGAAACAAAACAAGGCTCGCAAAGAAGATTCGTTCCACAGCTTTCGATAAAACTGCTGCACCTGAGGAAGCGGCAGAGCCCACAACGATGGCAGAAGCAGAGGAAGACGCGCTCGAACAGATTCGCGTTAAGGAATTCAACCTCAAACCTATGACGGTTGAAGAAGCTATTCTCCAGATGAACCTTCTTAACCACAATTTCTTCGTTTTCCAGGACCAGGAAACGGAAAAAATCTTCGTAGCGTACAAACGCACGGACGGCGGCTACGGCGTTATTAAAACAAATAAATAAATTTTTGAGGCGCACCCAACAAGGTGCGCCGTGTTTGCCTAAAACAAGGAGTATAATTATGAAAAAAATATTACCCTTCTTCTTAATTATATCAATTTGCTTAGTTGCGCTTGTTTTTTACGGAAATATAAATACCACCTCATCTACGGGTTCTACGTCGGGGACAACAATGGCAAACACCACGTCAAATACGGAATCCGGCACAACATCAAGCACAACGTCAACCACAGAACCCATAATTGAGCCGCAAAAAGTCAGCATTGTAGAGGAAAGTTTGGTATTTTTTGATTTAATGTCAGTCAACAGAGTTTCTATTACACCCAAACTTTCCGAAAATCCTCAATACGAAACCTACTCCGGCGGCAGCGGTATGAATACCCCTTTTAAGCTTCCAGCGGAAAGACCATCTTGGAGCACAGGCACTTCCACGCCTACACCTACACCGGAGCTTCCAAAGGAAGAAAAAATAATAAACACCTCTTGCGGCGAATACACGTTTCTCTATAAAAGCGTAAATAGAGGCACATATACCTTGAAGCGAACAGGCTATGAGTTTTACCTGTATATGAAAGCAGATACGGGCGATTACGTAGGCTTCACTATGGATAAAAATTACTATACTGTGCACGAACAAAATCTTCCCGACCTATACCCGGAGCAGGAAATTCTTATTTTGGCAGACCAATATGTAAGCAAATTTATAGATGTAAACGATTACATTCGAACGCATAAAGTATACAGCTCCGACAAGATTTGCAGAATAACATATACAAAATATTACAACGGTATAAAAACAGGCGAAACTATGGAAATAAGCATAACTCCCAAAGGCACTATTATAGATTTTCATTATTATAATATAGGTGGTTTCGACAAAATGACAGCCGATATAGACATAGAAGCGGCGACACAAGCGGCAATAGACAAAATGATTTCTGTTAGTAAATACACTATTACGGGATATTCGTTGAGAGAACAATCTCTTAATATTGATTCCTCCGGTCAAGTCACTTTAACGTCAATATTTGATTTTACAGCAGAAGGAGTCATTGCGGGGACTTTCTCCAGCGGACGAGCCGAGGCAAATATGCACACCCTACTTTAGCACAACAAAAACCTGCCTGCATATGCAGACAGGTTTTTCTTATCTCTTTTTCTTCTTTTTGTCGCCGGAGCCGACGCCTATGTTCGCGCCGAGCACGGCGAGCGCGAGCACGCACGGCGCACACAAGCCGAAAAGCCCGAAATCCAGCGGCAACGCAAAGCCGAGCGCGGCAAGCACCATAACCGCTATGAGCAAAATACCCGTAAGCACGCCGCAAAAAAGCGTTGCGCGCCCCATTTCGTGCGCCGTGGCAAAGCCGCCCACAAAAGCGCCCGCAAAAAGAGAAACAAGCGCAAAAATTTTCGTGTATTTATCGGGGTCCCCCATAGAAAGCCCTATAAAGCAACAAACCACCGCCAAAAGAAGCGTGCAGATTACCGCCGCCAAAAGCCCCTTTGCGGCACATAAGAAAAGATTTTTTTCTTTTTCGTTTTTTGCAGAAATATTTTTGTTCATAAAATAAACCTCCCGTCCGTTTGTTAAATAATATGCGGCGGGAGGTGTAAATATTACGTTTTATTCTACGTCTTTGTTCTTTTTGCTTTTTTTAGCTTTTTTGGGCTCTTCCACAACTTCTGCGGGAGCTTCTGCAGCTTCTTCTGCCTTTGCTTCTTCGGCTTTGGCAGCTTCTGCTTCCGCATAGCGGTCTGCAACCTTAACGTCAACGCTCTTTATAGCGCTGCGAAGGAAACGCATTTTTGTTCTGTCGCGGCTTGTTTCGAGTGTGAAAGTTTCGTCTTTGATGCTTACAACACGGCCGATAATACCGCCGATTGTCGTAACTTCATCGCCTACCTGGAGGCTGTCGCGCATCTGCGCTTCCTGGCGCTCCTGCTTTTTCTGCGGGCGAATCATAAAGAAGTACATTACAACGCAAACGAGTATAAGGGGCAAGAACATTGTGAGCATACTGCCGAGAGTATTGCCCTCTCCCGCCGCTGTTGTTGTGTCGAGTAACATAAATAAATTCATACAGTGACCTCTGTTTCAAGTATTTTACATATATTATATCGTCAAAATGGATTTATTGCAATAGATAATTGTAAATTTTGTATTAAAATTTGATTTTCCTTGCCGTTTTCACGCTTTTGTGCCTGTTTTTTCGTCGGCATAGAGCCGCGCTGCCCCGCCAACACACGCTGATTTTTTTGCAAAACAAGTTCAAAATCGCACAAAAATATTCACTATATAACACTATAAATATACAAAATACACTAAAATTTCGATTTTTAATGTTTTTTTATTCAAAACTATTGAAAATTTATGAACTTTGTGTTAATATTTAGGTGTAGCAAGTTTGTTTGCTTTATTTTTAGGCAGCGCTGTAGCATTTGCTACATATAAAAATGGGCAAACAAATTTGTTTCACATAATAACTCCCTTTTATTTTTTTATCGCAAGTGTAGCATATGCTACACTTTTGGCGATTTTATCTTACCTCATTGTGTAGCAAACACTACACGTAACAACGCCAAAAAAACAAGGAGATTTTATGACGAGGAACGAAATCCGCGCCACCCTTATAGAAAGTACCATTCACGTTATAGGCGAAAGCGGAATGGACAAAGCCACAACCAAAGCAATCGCAAGCCCTGTGGGCATAAACGAAGTTTACATATACCGCATTTTCGGCGGAAAAGGGCAAATGTTTGCGGAAGCATTCCGCGTGCTCGATAAAGAGCTTATCACGGTTATTCAGGATTATTTCAAAAATATGGATGACCGCAGCCTTAATTTCCGTATTCGTTGCCATATGCTGTTCAGTTCAGCTTGGAATTTTATGCTGAGTAACAGAGAAAAGTGCTTCTGCTATGTTCGTTACCTATATTCCCCGTATTTCAAAGAATTTTCTGCAGACGAGCACCGCGAAGCCTATGCCCCGCTTATGAAGCTTATGTCAAACGCATTTGTAGAAAACTTCAACATTTCAGTTTTGATGCACCACGTTCTTATAGAAATGCTCGATTTTGTCACGAGAATATACAACGGCGAGCTCGCTGAAAGCGAAGAGCTTACAGAAGCCGTTTTCAGCCTGCTTTTTGCCTCTATTATCCCGCATATGACAGAGGAAAAGCGAAAAGCTGTGTTGGCGGGAATTTAAAACAAAAATATCCCATACCGCACAAAGGCTTCTCCAACGGAGAAGGCATTCCCAAAAACAATACACACGAAGGAGAACCCCGATGAACAGCCCCAAACAAGAAAAAGCCACCACGCGCGATAAGGTTTTCACCATCGTCGGCATCGTGCTTTGCGTTATACTTATTCCTATGCTCATAATCAACGTCACGATGATTATACAGAGCTACACGAACAAAGATAAAGTGCCAAACTTTCTCGGCCTCACGCCGCTTATAGTTCTTTCAGACTCTATGTACCCCGAAATCGAAAGCGGCGACCTTATTTTCTGTGTTCACGCAGACCCGAGCGAGATTGGCGAAAAAGACGTTATTTCCTTCTTCGACCCCGCCAGCTCCTCCAGCGCCGTGGTAACCCACCGTGTAGAGGAAATTATAGACGATGGCGACGGTACACTTTCCTTCCGAACGAAAGGTGACGCGAACAACGCGACAGACGCCGTGCTCGTTTCCGAAGAAAAGCTCGTAGGCCTTTACAAATTCCGCATATCGGGCGCAGGTAATGTCGCTATGTTTATGCAGACCACCCCCGGCCTTATCGTATGCGTATTCGTTCCGATGCTCTTGTTCATAGGCTACGACGTTGTGCGCCGCAGACTTTACGAGCAGAACAAAAAGGACGATATGGAAGTATTGCTCGCTGAACTCGCCGCGCTCAAAGAAGAAAAGGCGAAAACCGAGCAGGAAAACGAAGACAAGAAAGAGTAACAACCGACCTAATAAGCGGTACACTCCGCGCGTTGTCATACTGAGCGAAGCAAAGTCGTTTTAGATTCGTTCGACTTCACTTCGTTCCGCTCAGAATGACGGAAAACGACTTTGCGTAGTCGAACGTATCTCGCGCGACTACACCGTAGGGACCGACCTTCCATATAAAAGCCTCCCTCTTGAGGGAGGTGGCACGAGGTACGAGTGACGGAAGGAGTTTTCGCAAAAATTTCAAATTTTGCAAAATGAATTTGTTTATCCGGTGTAACTCCTTCCACCGCAAGCGGTCCCCCTCCCTTGAGAGGGAGGCTAAACGGGACGTCGTCCCCTACAAGCCCTTCTCACTGCGGTTCGGTCACGCTCTGGGTCTGAAAGCCATTTAGGCTTTCATTCAACACCCTCGCGCCACCTTCTCCACAAGGGAAGGCACTTAACACCGTATTCTTCCCCCGACAGCCACGTTCGAGGAATGAATATATAAAAGTTCCTCGAAGTAAAATCGAGGAAGAATCTATCATATTTATCTTTTAAAATTTTTATTTATGAAAAAGGAGAATTTCATTATGAAAAAGAATGTTATGATGAGAATGGCATCTTGCCTCTTGGTTGCAGTTCTTTTGACAACTTGCGTAATCAGCGGCACATTCGCGAAGTATACAACAACAGCTGACGCTTCTGATGAAGCTCGCGTTGCTAAATGGGGCGTTGAAATCACAACCGATAGCGACCTCGGTTTGTTCAGTGAAACATATGAAATAGCAACAGCAACCAATGCTGCAGATAATAGTGCAATAACAAACTCCGTTGCGGTATCTTCTACTGGTACAAATGTAGTAGCTCCCGGCACAAGCGGTAGTGTTAATTTTTCTATCTCTGGTACTCCTGAAGTTGCTGTCAATGTTAAAGTTGAAATGACAGTTAATAAAGATGTCAAAATTTCCAAAAGCACAACTGGTGTTGAACTTACTGAAGATTACTGCCCCGTAGTGTTTACACTTACAAAAGATGGCACAACAGATGCCCTTGCTACTGGTACACTTACAGACATCAAAACCGCAATGGAAGAATTGTCTGCAAACTATGCGCCCAATACAAATTTGGAGGCAACTTACACGCTTTCTTGGGAATGGGCATTTAATGGCAATAATGATATAGCAGATACATATCTTGGCAATGTTGCTGCAGGAACAGTTACTGATGCTAACGTTGAAACTGGTATTGAGTTTAATTTCACAATCACAGTAACACAGGTTGACTAATCTCCCTTTAGTCCCCTAACCTTTAACTAAACAAACGCCCCCGTTGGAAACGTGGCTTCAACGGGCGGCGTTTAAACCATTTTCTCTTTCTATATATACAAAATGTGAATATTTGGTATTCCACAGGGCTTCTTGTACCAAGCCTCCCTCTCGAGGTAGCGAAGCGGCGCGAGGGTATTGAATGAAAGCCTAAATGGCTTTCAGACCCCGAGCGTGACCGAACCGTAGTGAGAGGGGGACCGCTGTGCAATAGTGCGAACACAGCTATGTACTTTTTTAATTAGAGCGAACAAAGCAAAACATTCGCTTCGCTCAAGGTACAAGGTGGAAGGAGTTACACAGGATAAACAAATTCATTTTGCAAAATTCAAAATTTTTGCAAAAACTCCTTCCGTCACTCGTACCTCGTGCCACCTCCCTCAGGAGGGAGGCTCAGAAGCATTTTGTCTATATAAAAACGGAAAATGTACCCGTTACCCCGCAAAATCCTTTCTTTTACCCGTGCTTTCCCGCCCACGAAAATCAATTTTTAATCAAATGATATTGTTTCTTCGTGTAGGGAAAGCCCAAATACCTGACCACATAATCCTACATAAAGGAGATGTAGCACATTTGAAAAGCAGTATGAACACACATCAAAAATTCAATATTGCCATAGGCACGCTCGCGGGTGTGCTCGCCGTGTTAATCCTCATCACGGGTTGGGCGGTTATAATGCGCGTGGGCAATTTCCTGCCCAATGAAGTGGACGTTATACTCCTCGTGCCGAAAGAGCCTTCCGCAAGCGTCGGCGACGGCACAGGCGCCGCTTGGGAAACAAGCACAGACATCGACATTTTCAGCGCACGCGATGAAAATGGCAATATCGTCGTAAGCGCCGCAGGCGACCAAGTCGGCGACGATAAAATCATCGCCCCCGGCACGCAAGGCAACTACAAATTCTATGTAAACAACAACGGCAACGTAGCGCTCGATTTCGACGTCACGTTCAAAGCCACGCTCACGGCAGACGGTGTCCCCGTTAAAATAGGCGATTTCCCCGTTCAGGTGCGTCTTTCCAATCACACGGGCAAATACATCGCGGGCAGCGAAACAGAATGGCTCTCGCTCGAGGAATTCGGCGATACAACCGACTTCGGCTTGGTAGAGGGCTACACAGTTGACGCAGGCGTTGTCGGCAAGGACTCCTACTATTCCTACACGCTCGAATGGCGCTGGCTCTACGAGGGCGGCAACGACGAGCTGGATACATACTTCGGCACGTACGCCGCAGAAAAAGACCTTGTCGTAGCGCTCAACATCATCACATATGCAGAGCAGAGCCTCGATGCAGACGCAACGGGCGGCAAGCTCGACAGCACACTTCCCCAGCAGACGGGCGGCACGTTCCGCATCGTTGCGATGAGCATACTCATAGTGGCGGTTATAGCCTGCGGCATAGCGCTTGCAATTGTGATTTACAAGAAGAAAAAACTCGGAAAGAAATAAAGGCAAAGCGCAGGGCGCAGTGAACCGTCGTTCCCCACAAAGCCTCTCACTTGGGAGAGGTGGCATTTGCGAAGTTTTACGGAGCAAATGACGGAGAGGGTTTCTGCTCACAGACCCTCGCGCCGCTCCGCTACCCCACACCCAAGAGGCACAAATATGAAAAAGAAATGGTTCATCCTTCGCATAGTGCTGATTATTGTAATCAGTGTCGTTTTGGGTACCGGTATTTATAGTTGGAACGCCAAAACGATGGGCGGCAACAACTTGCCTATGCCTTTCGGCGTGGGTGTTGCCGTTGTAATATCGGGCAGTATGGAGCCCGAGCTCGCTGTGAACGACGTGATTATCGTTACAGAGGCGAAAGAATATGCCGTGGGTGACGTGGTCGTTTTCCAAGACGAATATTCGCTCGTTGTGCACCGCATTATAAGCGCAGACGGCGAAAAAATCGTAACGCAAGGCGATGCAAACAACACCCCCGACGCCCCCATAACGAAAAAAGACATAAAAGGCAAAGTCTGCGCGAAAATTCCGCGCGTAGGCGCCGCCGTAGACTTTCTAAAGTCTTTCCCCGGCACGATGATGGTGCTTTTGCTTGCGGGTTGGCTCTATTTCAAGTCAACGCGTATGGAAAACAAGGCAGACGAAGCGAAAATTGACGCTTTGCGCGCCGAAATCGAAGCTCTCAAAAACAAGAGCGAAAAATAAGGTTCTTCCCTTTCGGAAAAACCGCTAAAATCCGCCAATATATCCCCCGCACACTCGTTTTTCTGAACAACTGACTCCTAAAAAATTCAAATCCGCGGGGGGTATATTCCATATAATGCACAAACGAGAAAAAACAAATTTTTTAAAGAAAGCGAGGTGTTGCGCGTGAAAAAATCGAATATGAAATCGCTTATTATTTGGCGCACAGCCTGCATTTTGCTCTTTTTCACGTTAATCACCACACATTTTAGCGCGGCTCTGCCTGCGCGATACACCTCCACCGCCTCGGGCAGTGATTCCGCCCGCGTGGCAAAGTTTGCAGGCGGGACGATTGAGGCTACAACTCTTTCTTATTCATTAAATAATGCTGCTAACACAAATGGATTGTGGTATGCCTTTGTATTAGATTTTACACTCAAATTTGATTCTGCGGAAGTTGCACGCAAATACCAATTAGATTTAATTCTTCAAAATTCCGGTAACGCTACATTTCAATGTCAATATACCACAGACTCCATAACGGGGCATTATTCTATTGATAGTGATAATAAATTGATAAATTCTAATGTATTCTCAACATTAACCAATACACAAATAACAAAACCGACAAATGGAGCTGCTTATTTTTCTATAGATAGTTCTTGGAAAACCGTGACAGATACATCTATGTTCACCGTAACAGAAGACGATAACTATCCTAAATTCACTATCGTGCCTTTAAATAGTAGTGATAATAGCAATATAATAAACGCAGGTGAAACCCCGACTTACTCTTTCCAAATAATGTACTTTGTTCAGGTTTCTGTTGTAAATCAAGTTGCAAACGCAGACGCCGTTACAATAGTTTATGATTTAATTTGTGAGCAGGTGGATTGATATGAAAACAACGATTAAAAAAATTACAACGCCTATAATTGCATTATTTTTAGTATTTGCTTGCATTTTTCAACTTCCTACTGTTTCGGGTAAATATACTTCTACATTCAACAATCTTGTTGGCTATATTTCATTTTCAGGTAGCGCTTTAGCCGATATGTTTTATATTACCAAAGAAGAAGCTAGCAAAAATTTGTATGGGTATAGTGAGATAAATACCGATACAAATCCAATTACAATAAAAAATCCTGTAGATAATGGTGTAGACGATGATTTTGATATAAATAAAGGTATCGTCACAGCGTTCCCCGCTATAAACGCATCTGGGAAAACAATGATAATTGGTTTTCGTGTGCGTGTATGTTTGCCAAACTGTGAATTAGCTAGCATAGATAATAAAACAATGCCTTTTAAAATAACTGGTACAAAGGTCGATGGCACTACAAGCGAGTTAACTGGAACTTTTTACATATCCGGAGACTATACTACATATGATTATATACGTCTGTTGAAGAGAAATGAAATAAACGATACAACGGACCCATTTTCATCGTTTCTTGAAGACCCTTTTAAAGTAACTACCTCTACCGCTCCGGTGGAATACATAGAA
>JAFTOK010000069.1 GCA_017463815.1 Clostridia bacterium
ATAGTTGTTGGCGCAGGTAACATCTGGCGCGGCAGACAGGGCGAAGGTATGGACCGCACCCGTGCCGACCATATGGGTATGCTCGCAACAGTTATCAACTGTCTTGCAATTCAGGATATGCTCGAAAACATCGGCGCTCCCGCCCGTGTTATGACGGCTGTTGAAATGAAGGCATTTGCTGAACCTTACATTCGCAACAAAGCCATTTCCCATTTGGAACACGGCAAAGTTGTAATTTTTGGTTGCGGCATTGGCAGCCCCTTCTTCTCTACGGATACGGCGGCTGTTTTGCGCGGTGCTGAAATCGGCGCGGAAATAGTTCTTCTTGCAAAAAATGTAGACGGCGTTTATACTGCCGACCCCAAGAAAGACCCGTCCGCAAAGAAAATCCCCAGCATTGACTATATTGATATTCTTAAAAATGAACTTAAGGTCCTTGACTTTACCGCAACATCTTTCAGTATGGAAAATAAAATTCCGATTTTACTGTTCGGTCTTGATGACCCAAATAATATTATAAGAGCAATTTGCGGCGAAAAAATAGGAACTATTGTAGGAGGAGAAAAATAATGAAACTCGACACAAAAGCATTTGAAGCAAAAATGCAAAAACTCATCACAGGCTATGAATCCGAACTCGAAACAATCCGTGTAGGTCGTGCAAACCCGAACGTTCTCTCTAAAATAAGAGTTGACTATTGGGGTATGCCCACACCTGTAAACCAGGTTGGCGAAGTTAAAGTTGCAGATGCTCGCACAATCATCATCACACCTTGGGAAAGCAATATGCTTAAGGTTGTTGAAAAAGCGATTAACGAAAGTGACCTCGGTATTCCTCCCCAGAACGACGGCAAATGCATCAGACTTGCATTCCCCGCGCTCACAGGCGAAAAGAGAAACGAAATTTCCAAACAGGTAATAAAAATGGGCGAAGAAGCTAAAGTTGCCGTAAGAAACGTTCGCCGCGAAGCAAACGACAAAATCAAAGCAATGAAGTAAAACAGTGAAATCACAGAAGACGAACAGAAAATTTCCGAAAAAGACGTTCAGACACTTACAGATAACTACACTGCAAAGATTGACGCAATAACAGAAAAGAAAAACAAAGACGTTATGTCTATCTAAAAAATAACATTTCCAGTAACCGCCGCAAAACGGCGGTTAACTGCAATCAGAGGTACTGTCTTATGGAAATACAACACGGAATCAAGCACATTGCGTTTATTATGGACGGCAATGGCAGATGGGCTAAAAAAAGAATGATGCCGCGCGAATACGGCCATACATTCGGTGCAAAAAAATTCAAAGAAATCGCTTCTCATTGCTACTATATAGGCGTACCGTATGTGACATTTTACGCTTTTTCCACGGAAAATTGGAAAAGACCGGCAAATGAGGTAAACGCTATAATGAATCTCTTTATGGATTACCTTGATGAAGCAAAAAAATCTCTGGATAAGGATGTGGGCATAGTTTTTCTTGGCTCAAAAGCCCCATTTTCAGCCGAAATGAGGGCGAAAATGGAGTTTTTAGAGCAAGAAACCATTGAACATCCAAAAAGCTTTGTATAGCTATAAACTATGGCGGCAGAGCAGAAATTGTAGATGCTGTGAATAAGCTTATTGCAGAAGGAAAGAAAGAGTTTACAGAAGATGACATTACAAACAATATCTACTCCGGCGTGTGTCCTGCACCAGATATGATAGTGCGTACAGGTGGAG
>JAFTOK010000070.1 GCA_017463815.1 Clostridia bacterium
TCGCTTTCTGCAAAGGGCTACGAACAAGGTTTCGGCTTAATATTTTGCGCTCATATCTGAACCGCCGTTGCGGGACGAAAAAGTAACGGAATTAGCACACACCGATAGTTGTGGGAGAAAAATCCGCTTCGAGGGTGTTTCGGTTTTGGGCGCTCGATGTGCGTGATAAAGTTCGCTGTACCTTGAGCGCAAAATGCCGCTAAAGCCGGCGAGGCTTTTTGCTTCTTTTTGTCACTTTTTCTTTCAAAAAGAAAAAGTGAATACAATATTGACATAGAGAACAAATAATGATAAAATAATTCTAATATATGAAAATTTTTATTATAGGAGAATGTGAAAATGAAAGTTAGCAAACTGCTCGGCGAACGCTTTAAAGAAGCGCCGAAAGATTGTTCTATTGCAAGCCACGCACTTATGATGCGCGGCGGTTATATGAAATACCTCAGCAACGGTAGCTACTCTCTCTTTATGCCCGCAAAACGCATTACGAGAAAAATCGAAAATATTATCCGCGAGGAAATGGACAGAATAGACGGCCAGGAAGTTCTTATGCCCGTTGTTATGCCTTCCTCTATTTGGGAAGAATCAGGCAGATATACAAGCATTGGCAGCGAAATGGCTCGCTTCAAGGACAGAAGTGGCAACAATATGGTGCTCGGTATGACACACGAAGAAGCCGCTGTGCACCTCGCACGCGACACGGCGAAATCCTATGCAGATTTCCCCTTTATGATTTACCAGATTCAGACAAAATTCCGCGATGAGCCCCGTTGCCGCGGCGGTCTTATCCGTGTGCGCGAATTTACTATGAAAGACGCATACTCTTTCCACACCTCTCAGGAAGACCTTGAACAGTATTACGACCTCTGCTACAAGGCATATGAAAGAATTTTCGCACGCGCAGGCGCGAAAAACGTGATTGGTGTTAAATCTGACTCCGGTATGATGGGCGGTAAGATTTCCCACGAGTTTATGCTCCTTACGGAAATCGGTGAAGATACGCTCGCGATTTGCCCCGAATGCGATTATAAGGCGAATATGGAAGCCGCAGATTGCGTTGTTGAAAACGTACAGGAAGAACTCGCAGAACTCACAAAAGTTCACACACCTAACGCAAAAACAATCGAAGACCTTGCAAAATTCCTTTCTATCGATGATAAGAAGCTTTGCAAAGCGGTTGTATACCAGAAGAATAAGGACGACGCTTACGTTATCGTATTCGTTCGCGGCGACCTCGAAGTAAACGAAACGAAGCTCCGCAACTACCTCAAAGAAGAAATCCACCCCGCGTTTATCACGGAGGAAAGCGGCATTGTGGAAGGCTTCATCGGTCCTATGAACTTGCCCAAAAACGTAACCGTTGTGTTCGATGCATCTACAAAGGGTCTTACGAACACGGTTTGCGGCGCAAACGAAGTGGACTACCACTATGCAGGATTTAACATTGAGCGCGACTACGGAAAAGTTGATTACGTAGACGTGGCGAAGATTTACGAAGGCGCTATCTGCCCGAAATGCGGCAAGCCCGTTATTACAATCAGCCGCGGTATCGAAGTGGGCAACATCTTCCAGCTCGGCACGAAGTATACGGAATCTATGGATATGACGTACCTCGATGCAGACGGCGTGGCAAAACACCCGATTATGGGTTGCTACGGTATTGGTGTAGGCAGACTTGCCGCTTCCATTTGCCAGGAAAGCCACGATAAGTTCGGCCCCATTTGGCCTATGTCCATCGCCCCCTGGCAGGTTGAAGTTTGCAACCTCCGCCGTGACGACGACAAAGTAAACGCTACGGCAGATAAGCTCTACGAAGACCTCACAAAAGCGGGCGTTGAAGTGCTCTATGACGACAGAGATATCCGCCCCGGCGCAATGTTCGCGGACGCAGACCTTCTCGGCGTGCCCGTGCGCGTGGTTGTAAGCCCCAAGACCTGCGACAGAAATGTTGTGGAAGTTTCCTTCCGCGACAAGAGCTTCAAAGCAGACATCGCGATTGACGCGGCTGTGGAAGAAATCACAAAGCTCGTTAAAGCAGAGCTTGCAAAATACGATATTTAAAGAAAATATAGTGAAAAAGTCCGTGTATGCGGGCTTTTTCTGATTAAGGAGAATTATGGAACACAAGGGAACAGTAAAAATAGAAACGGAACGCCTGCTCTTGCGGCGCTTCTGTACAGATGACGTAGACGCTTCTTTCCGCAACTGGACGTCGAGCGAAAAGGTAACGGAATTTTTGTGCTGGCAGCCGCACGATTCCCGTGATGAAACGGAGCGAATTCTGGGCGGTTGGATAAGCAAATATGAAAATCCCTCGTTTTACCAATGGGCAATCGTGCCGAAAGACCTGGGCGAGCCGATAGGCACAATATCCGTTGTGGGAATGAAAGAAAAAACCGGCACGGTGCATATCGGGTATTGCATAGGCGAGGCTTGGTGGCACAAAGGCTATACGAGCGAAGCCTTCAAAGCCATAATACCGTTCTTTTTTGAAGAAGTAAAGGTAAACCGCATAGAATCGCAGCACGACCCGAACAACCCCAATTCGGGCAGAGTTATGCGCAAATGCGGGCTTAAATACGAGGGCACGCTCCGCAGTGCCGATTATAGCAACAAGGGAATTGTAGATGCGTGTATGCACGCGATTCTGGCGGAGGATTATAATAAATTAAGTAGTAAATAAGAAGGAGTATGCTCTATGTCAAGCTATATTATGGATTTAAGAAAAATTGTGGGTCACAGAGCGTTATTGCAAGTAGGCGCGAGTGTAATTGTTGAAGATGATAAAGGAAGGATTCTTCTGCAACTCAGGCGTGATAACCATTGTTGGGGGTATGCTGGCGGTTCTGTGGAACTCGATGAGGAAGTCGAGGAAGCCGCCAAAAGAGAACTTTTTGAAGAAACGGGATTGATAGCGAATAAGCTGTCGCTATTTGGTGTTTTTTCGGGCAAAGATACCCATTATATATACCCAAACGGTGATGAAGTATCGAATATTGATATAGTTTATATATGCAAAGACTTCAGCGGAGAGCTTCGTTGCCAGGCAAGCGAAGTATGTAAGCTCGCGTTTTTTGAAAAAGATAATATACCGGATAATCTTTTTAAACCGATAGAAAAGGTTTTAAAATCTTATTTGGCATCTCAACTGTGATGTAATATAAAGCATACAATCCCTCAGTCACGCTTGCGCGTGCCAGCTCCCTTTACACAAGGGAGCCTTAAAAGTTAGCGAAAGCCAATATATAATTTACCAAAGTTCTTTGTGAAACTTTCTTTGGGGAAAGTTTCGAAAATTTTCACTTTTTTAAAATCCAAAACGCATTTTCATACCACTATATAAGTGAAAGGTGCAGAGAGGAGATTTACATATGACGTACGCAGAACGCTTTGCCGAAGAATATCTCGGCAAAATATTCTATTTTTGCCTTAAGAAAACGGGAAACGAACATCACGCAGAGGAGCTTGCAAGCGACATAAGCTACGAAATACTCGCCGCTTTAGCGAGGGGCAACAAACCCGCGGAGTTTTCCCCCTGGGTGTGGACAATTGCAAAAAACAGACACGCAAAATGGGCGAAGAAAAAGTATTATTCACCCGATGCAGGAAACGCAGACATCGACGAAATGGAATATATGCTCGAATCCGAGGATGACGTGGAAAGCGCGCTCCTGCTCGACGAGGATTTGAAGCTCGTTCGCCGTGAGCTCGCGTTTATCCGCTCCGATTACCGCGAAATTTTGCTTGCACACTATTTCGGCGAAAAAAGCGTTTCCGTCATCTCCCGTGAACTCGGTATACCTCTCGGCACGGTTAAAACAAAATTGCAAAACGGCAGAAAGATTTTGAAAGAAGGTATGAATATGGCACGCGAATTTGGAAAAAGAAGTTATAACCCCGAAGAGATTACGTTCGTTAACAATTGCAATCATTTCGGTAAAAACGGACAACCTTGGACGATTTTAAACCACTCACTCTATAAAAACATATTTTTGGAGGCGTACGGCGAGCCGAAAACGGCGGAAGAGCTCTCGCTTGAGCTGGGTATAGCACTCCCCTATATGGAAGACGAGCTCAAATTTTTGAAAAGAGAAACTTTCGTCACTTTTAAAGACGGCAAATATGAAACGGCGTTTCCGATTTTAAGCCGCGAGGCACAGCTCGCTATGCACGGCTACAACACCGGCATAACAGAGGAAGCGACAGCTCTTATTTGCGAGGCGGCAGACAAGCTTTCCGCCGCTTATGAAGAACAAACGGGCAAAAAGCTCTGCGGCGAATATCAGAGCTATGAGGACGCGAAATGGGCGCTTGTATGCCTTATTTTCGACGAAATAAAATGCCGCGTTTGCCCGAGCGGGTCGCCGCATACGAAGCGCCCGAACGGCGGCGAATGGGACATTGTGGGGTTTGAAGACCTCGATATTTCCGTGCCTGCGTTTGTGGGTCAGCACGGAAATAAGGGCAATTTTTCTCAGTATAAATATAATTTCCACAGAATTTGCGACAGAACACCGTCTTTCTTGGAAGACAGCGAGGCAGAGCTGCTCCGTAAGCTCGCCCTTGGCGAAACCATAGACGAAGAATGCGAGGATGCAAAAAAACTTGTAAAATACGGTTATGCACGCATTGAAAACGGCAAAATGACGGCGAATATCGCGGTTTTTGAAAAAGATATAACTATAACGAATGCGGCGGCGCTTGCGGAAATACGCGCTCTTATCGGAAAGGCAGAAGCACTTTTATCCGCGTCTGCCGCAGAGGCGAAAAAGATTTTGCTCCGCGATATCCCCGAAAGCCTTACGGGAAACGCGGCGGCGATAGATATTATGCACAAATCGCTGATGATTGAAAAAGGATATATTATAGAAAAGGCGCTTGAAAAAGGCTTACTTTGCGAAAGCGAAGGCACACTGGGCGCGCATATGATAGTTTGAAATAAAAAAACACACGGCTTTTTGCCGTGTGTTTTCTGAATTTTAAAAAAATTTCAAAATTTTTAAATTAGAAATGCGGTTTTGCTACACTATATAAGTAAAAGCATAAAAAGGAGGGAATATGAGCTATACAGAGCTTTTTGCGCGGGAATATTTTGGCAAGGTCTTCTATTTTTGCCTAAAAAAGACGGGAAACGAGCAGGATGCCGAAGAACTCGCGAGCGATATAGGATTTGAAGTTCTTTCTTCGCTTAAAAAGGGGGCAAAACCCGAAAAATTCAGCGCTTGGGTTTGGGCTGTGGCAAACAACGTCTGGGCAAAATGGGCGAAGAAAAAATACTATTCCCACGACGCTTCCGAGGAACCCGAAGAAAGCGCAGAGGATGCGGAAAGCGAATTTTTGCTCGCGGAAGATTTGCGAATTTTAAGGCGAGAGCTTGCGTTCGTGCGCTCAGATTACCGAGAAATTTTGCTTGCACACTATTTTGACGAAAAAAGCGTTTCGGTTATTTCACGCGAACTCGGTATACCTCTCGGCACAGTGATGACAAAACTGCAAAACGGCAGAAAAATTTTGAAAGAAGGTATGGATATGGCACGCGAATTCGGAAAAAGAAGTTACAGGCCCGAAGAGGTTCGTTTTACAAACAGCGGAGGTATGTCGCGCAGCGGTCAGCCGTGGGCGACGCTTTCGCGCCTGATGTACAAAAACATATTTTTGGAGGTGTACAACAACCCCAAAACGGCAGAGGAGCTTTCGCTGGAGCTCGGCGTGGCGCTGCCTTATATGGAGGACGATTTAAAATACCTTACAAAGCAAACCTTTCTGGAATGTAACAAGGGAAAATACGAAACCTCGTTTTGTATTATCGGCAGGGAGGCACAGCGGAGCGCACACATTGCCGCGTGCGAAATTTCCGCTCCGCTTACAAAACTTTTAGAGGAGCGAACGGATTATATAGACGAGGTTGCGAGAAAGCACGGCAACGCTTACTATGGCAAGCACCAAACGTATGAGGAGGCGAAATGGACTCTTCTTATGTACGCTTTTAAAAATATGTTCGATAAAATTTGCAAATATAAAACGTGCGGGTCTCCCGTGCGCCCCGACGGCGGCGCGTGGGAAATAGTCGGCTACCAAACCATAGATTTTGCCTTGCCGAATCCCGTGGAATTCAATATATCGAAAAAGACGAAGGAAGCGGTTTTCGGAATGTTTCGTTTTAAATACGAAGGCATTTTCGGCAAAACTCCGTATTGGCTTTCCGAAAGTGAGCTCCGCGCGCTCGCCCTTGCCGTGCGCGGTTTGGCGGCAGAAGCGGAGGCAGAGGAGCTTGAAAAGCTTATAAAATACGGTTATATACGCGAAACACAATGTGGGCTCGAACCCACGCTTCTCATTTTCGACGAAAAGGAGAAGGTGGTGTTTGAAAAAGAGGAGAAGAAAAAGCTGTGGCACATTGACGAAGAAATTTATGCTTTGCTGAAGAGCTCGCAAGAGAAAACCCTGGAAATTATGAGCGAGGAAATGCCGCGCAAATTTTTACAGAATCCGCACCAATACAACCACGTTTTGCAGTGCCTTTCCATAAACAATAATTATATTTGCGAGCAAGCCTTGCGCGACGGCTATTTGAAATATGACGAGCGCACGAGCCCGACAATAGGCAATTTTATATTTATATAAGAGGGACAATATGAAAAAAACGGATTTTATAAAGCAGATTTTCCTGTTTGCCATATGCTTCTTTTTTGCGAATATATTTGCCGTTTTCATATATGCACAGGTTTATACATATATACTGCGTGCGTTCGGCATAGGCGAATATGCGGGTCATATCGCATATTGCGCGGGGATTTTTGTAAGCCATTTTCATATGGCGTACATTTTTATATACGGCAATTCCGCCGCACGCAGAAATTTTTTTGAGTTCAAGCGGAAAATTTTCCGTTCCCCTTTTTTTTGGGTGGCAAATGCCGTATTTTTTGCTTTGACGCTCGCTTTCGCGCCGAATTTTGCGTTTTTTCATATAACCTCTGCGCTTTTCCCGGGGAAAACGCTTTCGTTTATAGCCAAAAAACTTATAATATCTTTCGTTATGCTTTTTGTCGATTTCGGCTTGATTTTTCTTGCCAACTCTGCCGCTTGTGCAAAATGGCGCGCAGAGGGCGAGGAAAGCGATACTTCGCGCGGTGTGGGTGCGATATTTCTGCGCGTTTTGGCGGCGTTTCTTTTTTACCTTTTCCTTTTGGGCATAGCTATAAGGTTTACCGTTACAATGGCGTTTTACACAGGTGTCTTTTTCAGGGTTTTACTGTTTTTCGTGCCGGCTTTGGTTGTGTTTTTTGCATTTTTTGCGCTTTTGTCCTATATAAAACGCAAACGCTTTGAAAGTAAAATAAAGGTTTTGTGTGAA
>JAFTOK010000071.1 GCA_017463815.1 Clostridia bacterium
ACATACTGTATTGGATATAAAAGTTATTGATGATATAATATACCTGCTTACAGATACAGAAATATATCGTTTCTCGGACGGAGCTTGGGCGAATGCCGAAATAGAAAACGGGGCAAAAACAATGTTTCTTTTTAACGATGGCAACATTATGGTTTGCTACAGTTCCCAAACCAAGCTTGTGAAAGAGGATGATTTTAAAAAAGTTAACTAGGAGTAGATTTATAAATGTCTGCTGTTTTGGATATTGTACTTATAGCAATAGTTGTTGTGTTTGCTATTATTGGTGCCAAGAAAGGCTTTTTCTTGGCGGTTTCCGGTTTTGCTTCACATTTTGTGGGGTTACTTGTTGCGGTTTTATTTTATAAGCCGTTTGCGGCGCTTATAAAAAAACTTCCGTTTCTGGCAAATATGATAACGGAAGTGGAAATGCCCGACCTTGATACGGGAGAGGGGCTTATGGAAAACTTCAAGGTGATTATGGAATACATCGTCACAAATGAAGACATAGGTGGCACAACAGAGGCGATAATAAACAACCTTATTGCCGATGTTATTTCTATTGCCATCGCGTTCATATTGCTTTTTGTGGGTGCTTCCTTGCTTACGAAGCTTGTGTTCCGCATTTTGAATTTTGCGGCAAAAATGCCCGTTTTGAAGCAAATAAACGGCACGCTTGGTGCTGTTATGGGCGTATGTACGGGTCTTTTTTGGAGCTGGATGTTCGCTCTTGTTTTCGGAGGATTGCTTTTCCCCATATGCAATGAAAATTGGCCCAATATTTTTGCTGATGATATGCTTGAATCTTTCATATTTAAGCTCTGTTCGGAATTTAACCCCATAGCATTCATAGCAAATTTGTTGCAGAAATTGTTATAATAATTTAACGTATATTATTTCAACATCGTGGGCTTTGTTTGCACGATGTTATATATGCCGCACGGTGATACGGCAAAAGCAAAATACATTTGTCACCGAGAAGGATTTTTTCAAATGATGCAATTATGTTCGAGATGTAATAAGCGAATGGCAGTAGTATTTGTCACAAAGCTCGAAAACGGAGAAAGCAAAAACGAGGGGCTTTGCCTTAAATGTGCCAGAGAAATAGGTATACCGCAAGTGGACAGCATTCTTTCGGGAATGGGTATAAGCTCTGATGACCTTGATAATATGGAAGATGAAATAACCAGCCTTGTGGCCCAAAGTGCTGAAAATGCTGACACCGACAGCGACGAAAATGATGATGACGGTGCAAGCCGCACCCCGGCGCTTGATTTCGCTAAACTTTTCGGTAATCTTCCTTTTCCCGGAGCCAAAAACAATAATATGCCCGCAAAAAAAGACGATGAAGAAAAGAAAGACGGCGGCAAAGAAAAAGATAAAGCAAAAAAGAAGAAGGAAAAAGAACGACGCTATCTTTCTATGTACTGTCGCGACCTCACGGCAGCGGCAAAAGAGGGAAAACTCGATGCGGTAATCGGCAGAGAACGCGAAACTGCACGTATGATGCAAATTCTTTCCCGCAGGCAGAAAAACAATCCTTGCCTCATAGGCGAGCCCGGTGTTGGTAAAACAGCTATAGCAGAAGCACTTGCGCAAAGAATCGCAGCAGGCGACGTTCCGTACAAGCTCCGCGATAAAGAGGTTTATTTGGTAGACCTTACTTCGCTTGTTGCCGGAACCCAATTCCGTGGACAGTTTGAAAGCCGTATGAAAGGCCTTATCGACGAAGTTAAAGCTCTTGGTAATATAATTCTTGTTATAGACGAGGTGCACAGTATCGTTGGCGTAGGCGATTCGGAAGGCAGTATGAACGCCGCAAACATACTTAAGCCCGCGCTTTCAAGGGGCGAAATTCAGCTGATTGGCGCTACAACGCTCAATGAATATAGAAAATATATAGAAAAAGATTCCGCACTTGAACGTCGTTTTCAGCCTATTATAATCGAAGAACCTTCCATAGCGGAAACCAAAAAGATACTTTCCGGTATCAAAAAATACTACGAAACATACCATAGAATAAATATTTCCGATGCTATTATCTCACGTGCGGTAGAGCTTTCCGAAAGATATATTACAGACCGTTTTTTGCCCGATAAGGCCATAGATTTGCTGGACGAAGCGGCGGCTTATGTAGCTATGAACTCTCCCGTGGTAAACCGTCTTTCGGTGGTCGAAAAAGAGCTTGATGAGCTTAAAAAGCAGATAGCGGAAATAGACGAAAATCCGCTTCCCGCCGATGCCGATGACCAAAGAAGAAACGAACACTATGAGCTTGTGGCATCTATAAAAGCAAACCAACTCAAGGATGAGGCGGAATACGAAAAACTCAAAGCCGAGCTTGCCACAATTGAGCTTACGGTAGATTCGCTTGCACGTGTGATTGAGATTTGGACAGGTGTTCCTGCAGGAACAATCAATGCCAACGAATTTGAACAACTCAACACTCTCGATGAACGTCTTAAAGCAAGAATTAAGGGGCAGGATGAAGCCGTAGATGCGGTTGTGCGCGCTATAAAACGTAATCGCGCAGGTGTTTCCTACAAGCGTAAACCCGCATCGTTCATCTTTGCAGGTCCCACGGGCGTTGGTAAAACAGAGCTTGTAAAAGTGCTTGCGACGGACCTTTTCAACACGCCTGATGCGCTCATTCGCCTTGATATGTCTGAATTTATGGAAAAACATTCTGTTTCCAGAATGATAGGTTCTCCCCCCGGATATGTTGGATACGATGATGCAGGCCAGCTTACCGAGAAAATACGCAGAAAACCGTATTCCGTTGTGTTGTTTGATGAAATCGAAAAGGCTCACCCCGATGTACTCAATATTCTTTTGCAAATCCTTGACGATGGCAAGGTTACGGATTCACACGGCAAAGAAGTAGATTTTTCCAGCAGTATTATCGTTATGACCACCAATGCAGGCTCTAATACCGGTGCGGGTACAGCCGGCTTTGGCGTAAGCGAAAAAGCGGCGTCAGAAAATCGCACAGAACGCGCGCTTTCTGAGTTCTTGCGCCCCGAATTCTTGAACCGTGTAGATGAAATTATCACTTTCCGTCACCTTGATAAAGAAGATTTCCGCAGAATTGCCGCAAATATGATTGGCGATTTGCGCACGGCGCTTGCGGAAAAGGGAATAGGCGTAACTTGCACGGATGCAGCGCTCACGCTTATAGCGGAAAAATCCTTCTCTGTAAAATACGGCGCGCGTAATATGCGTCGCTTTATAAGCCGTAACGTGGAAGACATAGCCGCAGAGAAAATTATTTCGGCATATGACCGCAATATCACAGAAATAGTAATTGATGTAAACGGTGAGGAACTTACTGTTGGTGTTAAATAACCCAAAAAGGCAACTTCGGTTGCCTTTTGTCTTTATAAACAAAATCGATACTGTGGATTTGTTTGAATTTACAACAAAAAAAGTTAGCAGAAGCTATTGACTTTTACCTGCATAAGTGGTATGATTTTATCAGCGTTTTAGCAAGCTAAAACGAAATTTAAAACATATTTAAGAAAAGAGATAGTTAAAATGAAAAAAATCGTTTCTCTTGTGCTTGTTATGGCACTTATGCTTACTTTTGTCTTTGCATTTGCAAGCTGCGGTGAAAGCAAAACTGTTGTTATTGGTTACACACTTTATGACCCGATGAACTATGAAAATGAAAATGGCGAGCTCGTTGGTTTTGACACAGAACTTGCAAAGGCTGTTTTCGAAAAGCTCGGTTATACTCCTATTTTCAAAAAAATTGAATGGCCTCAGAAATATGCAGAGCTTAATTCCGGCACAATTGATTGCATTTGGAATGGCTTCACAGCTAACACATCTGATGATGACGGTATCGCAAGAAGTGAAAAAGTAGATTTCTCTTATAATTATATGAGAAATAAACAGGTTATCGTTACAACAAAAGAACTCGCCGCAACAGTTACAGATGTTAACTCTCTCGCAGGCAAAGTTGGTTCTGTTGAAACAGGTTCCGCAGGCGATACTTATCTTACTAAAACTCTTACAGGTGCAGTTAAAAAAGGCGTTACTTCCCAGCTTGATGCGATGAGAGAACTTGCTCTTGGCACGGCGGATTTTGTTGTTGTAGACGACCAGCTCGCAAGAGCTTATGTTGGTGTCGGCGACTACAAAGACCTCGCTATTGTTGAAACAGTAGCGGGCACGGAAGAGTTCTATGCTATCGGCTTCAAAAAAGACAGCGAGCTCACAGCGAAAGTAAATAAAGCCCTTGAAGAACTTGCCGCAGACGGCACAATTGCTACTCTTGCTGAAAAATACGGTGTTTCTAACACGGTAATCACAGATTTTTCCGACCAGAAATAAGATACGTTTAATGAAAGACTATACAAGGCACGCTATAAACGCGCCTTGTAGTTTTTCTGTTTATACAGAAAGGTGAAAAAATGAGTTTTTGGGATATTACACTTGAACTTCTTTCGGGCTTTGGCTTTACATTGGCGTTGTTTATTTTAACGCTTATTTTTGCAATTCCGCTTGGTCTTGCCATCTCTTTTGCCAGAATGAGCACTATAAAACCCGTACAATCGGTAACAAAAGTGTTTATATGGGTAATTCGCGGTATACCGCTTATGCTTTTGATTTTTATGATTTATTACCTGCCGGGTTTGCTTGGAAGTCAAATGTTTAATGTTTTTGACCATCTTGACCGCTATTTTACAGGTGTTTCAGGCAGTTTGGAGCTTTTGCGTTACGGTAGCTTTTTAGCTGTTTTAATAGCTTTTGTCATAAACTATTCCTGCTATTTTGCGGAAATTTTCCGCGGCGGTATCGAAAGTATTCCTCAAGGACAGTACGAAGCAGGACAGGTTTTGGGGCTTACAAAGAGTCAGATTTTTACAAAGGTAGTGCTCAAACAGGTTATTAAACGCATTTTGCCCCCGATGACAAATGAAATTATAACTCTCGTTAAAGATACTGCGCTCGCTAATGCTATTGCCGTGCCGGAAATTATACTTTGCGCCAAAGATTTGGCTTCTATCAAAGCTATTGTATGGCCTTTGTTCTATACGGCAGTGTTCTATCTTATATTCGTTGGATTGCTTACCATTATTTTGGGTAAAGCGGAAAAGAAACTTTCCTATTTTAAAGCGTAAGGAGGAACGAATATGTTTTTGGAAGTTAAAAATATAACTAAAAAATTTGGCGAAACCAACGTTTTGAAGGGGATTGATTTTGGCCTTGAAAAAGGACAAGTACTCTCTATAATCGGCTCTTCGGGCAGCGGCAAAACCACGCTTTTGCGTTGCCTCAACTTTCTCGAAACTCCCGATACAGGCACAATTTTTGTTGACGGTGATTGCATTTTTAATGCGGCAGACACAGGAAAGAAATCTTCTGCGGAAGCAAGAGAAAACAGACTCAGCTTTGGTTTAGTGTTCCAGTCCTTCAATCTTTTTCCTCAATATAGCGTTATGGAAAACCTTATGCTTGCTCCCAAGCTCCGCGCCAAGGAAGAAGCAAAGAAAAAAAGATTAAAAAAAGCTACACTCAATAAAATGTACGCTGAAATAGAAAAAAAAGCGGTTTCTTTACTCGCATCGGTAGGCCTTTCCGAAAAGCACAATTTCTATCCTTGCGAGCTTTCCGGTGGTCAGCAGCAACGTGTTTCTATAGCTCGCGCACTTATGCTTGACCCTGATATACTCTTCTTCGATGAGCCTACAAGCGCTCTTGACCCTGAAATAACAGGTGAAGTACTTAAGGTTATAAAAGGCCTTGCAGCACATAATATGACGATGATTATCGTCACTCACGAAATGAATTTTGCACGCGAAGTTTCCGATAAAATTATATTTATGGATGAAGGTGTTGTTGCCGCAGAAGGCACACCCGAGGAAATTTTTGCAAGCGAAAATGAAAGACTTCACCATTTTCTTGCAGCTTTCAATGGTGATGCTGAATAAAAAAGGAAGTTCCTTTGCTTTGTCAAGGGAACTTTTTTATCGTCTAGGAAATTACGCTGAAACAGGTTATTTTCATTGCCGCGCGAGATACATTCGACTACGCAGACCGTTGTCATTCTGAGCGTAGGGCGAAGCCCGCAGTCGAAATTTTGCTTTGGTAAAATCGCCGAAGGCGGAATCTCGGTCTGCTTCGCTCAGTATGACAACGCGCGGAGTGTGCTTTTGCACACTTTTTTAGGTCGAATAATTTTGCTTGCTATTTTTCATAATACGACAATATTTTTATATCCAAAATGGTATCCTTTATGCAAGGATACCATTTTTATTTTTGGAGGAAGTTTAATGGAAAATCTTATAATTTCATATAAAGATGAAGTTTTAACCGCTAAATTATTAAGCGAAATAGACCACCACAGCGCGGTTTCCGTACGAGAAAAAATAGATGCAATGCTATATAGAGAATTGCCGCAGACGCTTCTTTTTGACTTATCCGAGGTTAATTTTATGGATAGTTCAGGGCTGGGTTTAGTGCTTGGAAGATATACAAAGGCTAAAGAAATAGGCGCAGAAGTCATTTTAAAAAACCCTTCAAAGCGTACCGAGAAAATTTTTCATATGGCAGGAACAGACAAGCTTATAAAAATTATACACGACAAGGAGATAAAAAATGAAACAGATAAATGAAATTAAATGTACTTTTCTTTCGCTTTCGCAGAATGAGGGTTTGGCCAGAAGCATTGTTTCGGGTTTTTTGCTTCCGCTTGACCCCGATGTAGAGGAGCTTGCAGACCTACGTTGTGCCGTTTCGGAAGCTGTTACAAATTGCATTGTACACGCATACAGAAATGAGGTAGGTAAAATTTCGCTTACACTGCGTGCTTATGAAAACAGAACATTCAAAATGATTATTGCCGATAAGGGTTGCGGTATTGCCAACGTGGCAGAAGCAAGAAAACCGATGTTTACCACATTACCGGACGAGGACAGATGCGGTATGGGATTTTCTATTATGGAAAGCTTTTCGGACAAGCTCGATGTCAAATCCAAAGTGGGGAAAGGTACGAGAGTTACACTTACAAAAAAACTTTCTGCTGTCGACAATACATAAAACAAAGGAGGTTATTAAATGTCGGCAACGGAAGAAAAACAAAAGGGAACACATAATCTTGAACTTATACGACGAT
>JAFTOK010000072.1 GCA_017463815.1 Clostridia bacterium
CAACGCATTCCAAGTTACCCCAAAAGAGTTAACCTTTTGCATTTCAAAAAGTTATTATGAAAATATAAATTTTTTGAAATGGAGAAATTATATTTTGAATATAGGCGAGGCTTCCAGAAATCGCATAATAGATTTATGTCAAAAAAATAACATAACCATAAACAAGCTCGCCACCATCAGCGGCGTCACCCAATCCACGCTCAATAATATCATAAGCGGGCGAAATAACAGCGCAACCGTGTCTACAATAAAAAAGCTATGCGACGGACTTAACATCACAATAGTAGACTTTTTCAACACGGAAGATTTTTTGAATTTAGAACAAGAAATAAAATAAACAGGTATGCTTTTTGCATACCTGTTTTTCTATTCAATCATTACAAACAAATTCGTAATCTGCGCCGAAATAGCTGTCCCAGCCGTCTTTGGAAACGGCGTTCCATTCCGCGCGCGTGCCGCCGAACGTAATCTTCTCTACTTTCATACAATAGAGGAAAACGCTGTCGCCCATAAAGCTAAGGCTTTTCGGCAAAGTTATTTCTTTAAGGCTGCCGCAGTTGCCGAAAGCCTCCGCACCGATGTGCGTGAGCGTTTCGGGCAGAGTTATCTCCGTCAGCGCGCCGCAGCTGTAAAACGCGTTTGCGCCGATATGCGTAACACCCTTCGGCACGGAAATATTTTTTATACTGCAATCGCCGAAAGCGTAATCTGCGATTATTTTTGTGTCAGCGTGCAAAACGAAAGATTCTTTTGAATTTTCGGGCGCAAAAACGGCGGCATAATACGGGTTTTGCTCCGTGCCTACGTAGTTCACGGTTTCGTATGTGTTATAAACAAGCGCCGCGCAATCTTCAAAAGCATTGTGCGCTATGGAAACCACGTTTTCCGTAACCGTCATTTTCACGATATCCGTTCCGCGGAAAGCGTATTCGCCTATGGCGGTGACGGGCAAGTCCTTGTACTCTTTCGGAATGAGCACGTCTTTGTCTTTGCATTTGCCTATGCCCGTAACGGTGTATGCCGTGCCGCTTTCGTTAAGCGTAAAAGCAAGCCCCTTGCTTTCCTCGCCCGCCTTTCGCGTGCAGGAAGTGAACAACGTGCAAACGAGGAGTGCCGCCACAAGCACAAAAATTTTTATTTTTTTCATATTTTTTCTCACAATCAAAGAAATTTTACTATCTTCAAAGCGCTTCCGCTTTCATATTCGCGTATTTCGCCTATGCCGAAGAAGCCGCCCGCGCCGTGCACACGCAAAAGCGTACCCGTGGCATAAGACGTGCCTATTTTCTTTTGGTAAATTTCCGCTCCGTTTTTGGCAAGACGCTCGTAAAACGCAGGAAGTGTTACTTTTTCCAGGTCTTTGAAAAGGCTTTCCGTCGGTATCAGGAGCGCGTCGCGTTCTTCCACGGAAAGCGCCTCTATTTCCGCGAGCGTGTGCGCCTCGGAAACGTTAAAGCCGCCCGTTTCCGTGCGGAAAAGGCTGCTCATAGCGCCGCCGCAGCCGAGCTTCGCGCCGATATCGGCGCAGAGCGTGCGTATATACGTGCCTGCGGAACAAGCGACGTCGAGCGTGTAATCCTTGCCCTGCCCGTCTGCCGCTATGGAGTATACGGTTACAGGGCGCGCTTCGCGCTCTATTACTATACCCTTTCTGGCAAGGTCGCAGAGCTTCTGCCCGTTCACTTTCAGCGCAGAGTACATCGGCGGAACCTGCATAATATCGCCGCGAAAAGAGTTCACCGCATCAAGCACTTCTGCCTTTGCGGGGATATTTTCGCTTTCGGTCAGTATTTTGCCCGTTGTGTCCTCCGTATCGGTGGTGAGCCCCAGGCGCAAGCCCGCACGGTAGACCTTTTTGCCCGCCGTAACGTATTCTGCCGCCTTCGCTGCCCTGCCGATGAGCACAATCAGAAGCCCCGTGGCGTCGGGGTCCAGCGTGCCGGTGTGACCCACCTTTTTCGTGCCGTAAAGCTTCCGTATTTTGAAAACGACGTCGTGCGAGGTCATTCCCGCGGGCTTATTTACGGGCAGAACACCCGAAATCTCTCGTTCAATCATCAAAGCCACATTCCTTTACGATGCGTTCCACAGCGGAATCCACTTCGTCTGCGCCAACGCTGCAGCCTGCCGCGCCGGCGTGGCCGCCGCCGCCGAAAATACCGCAGATTTTCGCCACGTCTATTTCGCAGGAGCTTCTCGTGGAAATTTTGAACGTGCCGTCATCTTTTTCGCGCGCGAAAATTGCGATTTTCACACCGTCCGCGCGGCGAATGACGTTTATAACGTCGTATGTATCTTCGTCTTCAAAGCCGCGTGCGTGCTTATCCGCGAGCATAATTTTAACGTAGGAAATTTTGCCGCCGCAGAGGTAGCGCATATGTTCCATAGCGAAAGCTTCCGCCGCGAGCGCGCTTTTGCTCTTACATTCAAAGAGGTTGCGGCAAATCTGCGCGTGGTTTGCGCCGTGCTCTATGAGCTTCGCCGCCACTTTGTGCGTGGCAGGGGTCGTGTTCGCATAGCGGAAACCGCCCGTGTCAGCCGCCAGCCCCGCATAGAGCAAGGAGACAGTTTTTTCGGGTATATTGCCCGAAAGGAGCGTGTTCACTATTCTGTAAACTATTTCTGCGCAAGCGCCTGCCTTCGGCTCTACGTAAAGATATTTCGCAAAGCGGTCGTGCGTGGCGTGGTGGTCGAGCGCAAGGTTAACCTTTGCGGCATACGGGCGAAGCGCACCGAACTGCCCGGGGGAGGCAACGTCTGCACTCATAAGAAATTCGGGGGTGAAATCCGCAGGCAGGCTTTCGAGCGTGAAGTCACGTTCGCCGTCTGTCATAAAAGCGAGGGAGGAGGGCACTTTGTCGCAGCAAACGGGGTACGCCGTTTTGCCGAGCTTGCGAAGCGTGTATACGAGTGAGAAGCAAGAGCCCACCGCGTCGGCATCGGGGTTTTCGTGCATAAAGATGAGAAAATTGTCCTTCTGTAAAAGGAGCTTGCAGATACCTTGAATGGTGATATTATTCATCCTCTGCCACCTCTTCCCCATTCTCCTCTTCTGTCGTTTCTATTTTTTTGAGCAAGCGCATAATATCTGCGCCGTGCTCCATACCCTTGTCGTGCTCAAAGGAAAGTTCAGGGGTCAGGCGCAGGTTAAGCTCGCGCGCAATGTAGGAGCGCAAATAGCCCGCCGCGCTGTAAAGCCCCGTTTTTATTTCTTTCACGCTTTCGTTTTCATTGCCGAAAACCGAAAAATAGATTTTGGCAAATTTAAGGTCGCCCGAAACGTCGGCTTTTGTAATTGTTATTATGGCGTTTGCCACACGAGGGTCTTTAACCGTGCGAATGGCTTCTGCCATAACGCGCGTAACCTCGTCGTTTATTCTTGTACGTCTGTATTTGGACATTTCCGTTAAGTCCTTTCCGCGCCCAAACGGCGCTATTATGAGATAAAAAATTATATACACAATTATTTTATCATCTTTTTCGCGCAAAATCAATGATATATATAATAATTATGATGTAAAATTTATGTTAATGGCGAAATAAAAAGCAGATATTGCAATAATACCTGCTTTTTATTGTTCCCGTTTTCAGGCTTTACGCCGCCCATAGCTCTGCCCAAGTATAACCGCCGCAAAAACCACGCACGGGAAAACCACGTTGCACACGGCGAGCGCCGCGCCGAAAAACCACGGAAACAACACCGAAAGCGCCCAAACTGCGGCACAGAGCGCCGCAAATACGGCGATTTTTTTTGCGCAAACCGCCCTGCCGCTTTCGGGAAGCGCCAAAACGTCGCCTATGGAAAGCGAAAAGGCGAAAAGCCGCCCGAGCGCCGGAAACCACATAAGGAAGGAAGAAAGCACGCTTCCCGCCCCCGTGAAAACCAAAAATATATGCACGAGTCCTGCCGCAAACACAGCCAGCACCCCACAGAGCGCAGGTGCGGGGCGAAAAGACGAAGCCCGCGCAAAATCGCTCTGCTCATCCGTCTTCGCGTGGCGCAGATATAGCGAAAAAAATACGGGCACCGCGCCCACAGCGGCAAAGCAAGCGGGCAAATCCTCTTGCCCCAAGGCAAAGCTCGGCGTCTCCCCGCCCCCGCCGAGCAAGGAAAGCGGCAAGAGAATGGCAAGCGGAAATACGCAAAGCTCTGCAAAGCGCCCGAGCGTGCTGAATCCGCGTAATTGAGCCATAACGCAAAGAATCACGAGCACGGGCAAAACGGCGAATGCCTGCCCGTTTTCATAGAAATTTGCCGCGCCCTTCGCAAGCTCCCAAAGCGATGCCAAAAACGGTAGCGCAAGCAAAACCGCGCAGGGCGCCCTCAAAACATAGCCGTACGTCCCAAAAACCGAGCGGCAAAGAGCCGCAAAAGAGCCACAGCTTTCGTGCGCGGCGGCACACACCACGCACACACAAGCGCAGAAAAGGCACACAAACAGCGTGGCGGCAACGCTCGCACCGCCGTGAAGGCGAAACCCCGCCAGAATATAGCAAAAAACAAGGCAAAAAAGCTGTGGTGCGGTAATTTTATTTTTCAAATCGGGCATATCACGCCCTCCCCTCTGTGCGCACGGCGTTCTTGCCCGAAACAGCGGGCGGCACCTTTTTCATCTTCCAAATGGGCGACATATACAGGAAATCGCGAAGCCCCTCTGCCGAAAGTGGCGCAAACGGCGAAAAATACGGCACGCCAAAGGAGCTTTTGGCGGCACCGAACACGAGTGCGGCGGCAAGCACGGAGAAAAAGCCGAATATACCGAAAATACCACCCGCCAAAATAAGAACAAAGCGAAGAATAGAATTGGGGTTCATATAAGGCGCACATATAAAATTACAAACGGCGGAGAACGCCACGATTATGAGCACAAATGGTGAAATTATGCCCGCGCTCACGGCACTTTCACCTAGAATCAGCGAGCCGACCACGCCCACGGCGCTGCCCACAGCCTTCGGCATACGCAAGCCAACCTCGCGCAGAATTTCAAAGATTAAAAACGCAGTTATAATCTCCCAAGTGAGCGAAACCGTCATATCCTTGCGCGTTTCGGCGAGAAAATCGACCATTTCCTGCGGCAGAAAACCCATATGGTGTGCGGCGAGCGCCAGAAAAAGCCCCGGCAAAAATACGCCGAGCAAAACCGCCGCAAAGCGGAGCAAGCGCACGAACGTGGCGTAAAACGTATCTTTCGCATAATCTTCCGAAACCTGAAAGCCCTCACAGAAAAGGTACGGCACCGTCAGCACCACGGGCGAACCGTCTACGATAACGGCAATGCGCCCCTCCAATATCTTCGCCGCCACCTTGTCGGGGCGTTCGGAGTTGCCCACGGTGGGATAGAGCGCGTGCCCGCCGTCCTGAATATACATCTCTACACTGCCCGAATCTATAAGAGCGTTCGCGCGTATTGCGGCAAGGCGCTCTTTCAGCAAAGCCAGCGCGCGCTTATTCACAAGGTCGGAAATATACATAATTATCACGTCTGTTTTTGTAAGCGTGCCGAGCGTGATTTTTTCGCTTTTCAGCTTTTCACTCTTGATTCTGCGGCGCAAAAGAGTTGCGCTTTGCTGTGCGCTTTCGTTAAAACCATCGTGTGGGCCACGCACCACGTTTTCCGTTTCGGGCTCGGTGTTCGCTCTGCCCTCGTCGTTTTTCGTGGCGCAGATATAGCCGAAAATCCCCTCCGGCATATCTGCAAAAAGCAAAAGCGCGTTGCCTTCCAAAACGGCGTTTTTCGCCGCATCATAGCCAAGCGCGGCAGAAAAGCCCCCGCCCGTTACTATGCTTCCCAAACAAGCGTCCGCTCCGCCGCGAAGATACGCCGCAGAAATCGGTTCCAGCACAAATTTATTCAATAAATCTTTGGAACAATGCCCTATTATATATAATATATAGAAGGTTTGCCCGCCAAAAGCAAGCTCCCGTACCAAAAAATCGCTCATACCCGCAAACTCACCGCAAAGGTTGCCCTTTAAATCGGCAAATTTTCGTTCTTCCAAAATACAAATCCCCCATTCTTTTAAAACGTTCCGTTTCTATTATTCGCCGCAAAAAAATTTTTATTCTTTTATGATTTTTTTCAAAAAACTATTGAAATTTGTAATTCACCGTGGTATAATACTCACGTTGTATATTAAAAACACAAACGAGGCGGTCCGCTGCAATGCTCGCAAGAACGCTTCGGCACTACATTTATGGAGGAAACCAAAATGGATAACAAAATCACAGCTTTTGTTAACGAGCAGCTTAAAACAGAAGTACCCCAGTTCGAAATCGGTGACACAGTTGAAGTTCAGAACAGAATCAAAGAAGGTTCCAGAGAAAGAATTCAGCTCTTCACAGGTCTTGTAATCGCTAAGAAGAACGGCGGTATTTCCGAAACATTCACAGTAAGAAAAGTATCTTACGGTGTAGGCGTTGAAAAAACTTTCCCGATTCACAGCCCCAACGTTGTAGCAGTTAAAGTTACACGTAAAGGTAAAGTTCGCCGCGCTAAACTCTACTATGTTCGCGACAAAATCGGTAAAGACGCTCAGGTTAAAGAACTTATCTAAGCTAACAAAACAAGTAAAACAGGCTCCTTTATGGAGTCTGTTTTGCTTTGTTAACGCAAAAAGTTTTGCAAAAAACTTTTTAGGAACAAAAACGTTCGGAAAGCCGCAGGCTTTCCTGCCATATCGAAAAGGAGGCGTAACACCTCCTTTTCTCTATCATCAAGAGCTGTAATGAGAATTGTTATAATACGCGTTAAAGCTCTTCGCCGCCGCATCCCACGTGCGTTTATCCAACACACCTGTTTGCGGCAAACCGTTGTATCCCTGGAAACGCTTGAGCGCTTCCCTCGTTGCCTCGTCGTTTTCGCCGCTGATTACAATATCTTCAAAATCGTCGTATACCACGGCAAGCGCGGAAAGTATGAGTTGAATCAGCACGATAATGTCGCTGCGCTCGCCGCTTTGCGAGGTGTAAGAGGGCGAGGGGAAAGGGTAAATCGGCTCTGCTTGCGAGGTCATATAGATGCTTTCCTTGTATCTTGCAAAAATCGCATCCCAAGTTTGCTTGTTTACCTCGCCGCTCGGCGCAATTCCGTTTTGCGCTTGAAAAGCCCGCACGGCATCGCGAGTATCCTCGCCATAAATTCCGTCGGGGTTTATAAGTGGGATTTCGCCCGTGATTTGCGCAATTTTACGAAGCATATATTGAAGCTCGTAGACTTCTTTTGAAGGCTCTGCCATATTCTATCTTCTCCTTTAGGAAATTGTGTCGCCCGGGTACTGAAATTCCGCGCGCAATTTGCCGTTTTCTATTTCGTTGTACTTTTCTGCGAGAAGCGCCCAGGTTATGGGGCCCACAACGCCGCTTTCGGGCAAGCCGAAAAGCCCCTGGAGCACGCGCACGGCGTTTTCTGTCGCCGCATCGTAATTTCCGCTCACCGCAGGCGGGGAAATTTCCGTGTAAACCTCCGCTATAACGCCGAGGAACGTTTGCACCGCCTCCACATCCTCGCCCGAAGAACCGAGAGTAAGGAGCACGCCGGGGAACGCCTCTGCCGAAACACCGCCGCCCGCCACGCTGGCTATAAGCCCGCGGTAGACGCTTGCCAGACGGTTCCAGGTTTCTTCATCTGCCTCTCCCGTTTCAGGCAAACCGTATTCACGTTGAAAAGCGAGCAACGAAGCTCTCGTCTGTTCGTCGAAAACCCCGTTTATCGCAAGCGGCGGCACTTTTTGGTTAAAATCTGCCACGGTAGCGAGAAAATACTGCACCACGGAAACGTCTATGCCCGTGTCGCCAAAGGCGAGTGTGCCGGAAAACTGCTTTTCAACCTCGGAAAGTGTAAGCCCCTCGCTTTCAAGCTCGTTCAGCTTCTTCACGGCATTGTAGATTGCCTGTATTCTGTACCAAGTGGCTTTGCCTACTATCCCGTCTGCCGTAAGCCCGAAAATGCGCTGAAATTCCAGCACGGCATCCTCCGTTTCTGTGGTAAAAATACCGTCGGGCGCGGATATTTTAGGTATAGCGGGGTAGTTTGCCGAAATGCGGTTCAGGCGCGTCTGCAGTGTGCGGACGTCGTTGCCCGCCGAGCCCAGACGCAGCGGCACACCGGGGTAGCTTGCGCTTACGTTTTCTATAGGTGCGTCGCGCACTATGTTTATATCGTCGCCGTAGTAGTAGCGCAAAATATCATACGGAATATAGCCTTGCTCCGCAAGCTCTACCGTGCCCCACTGCGAAAGGCCGTCGCACATAGTGTTCACACCGTCGCAGTACAGGGCATAAAGCGGCTCTATAAACCCTTGCCGCGCGATGTAATCGTTGAAAATATCGTCCACTATTTCACTTATATTGTCGAAAATGTCGCGCCCGAAAACGAAGCTCTGGTCTATTGCCGTGGAGTTGGTTATGTCGAAATCATACCCGCGCGAGCGGTAATATTCCGTATAGATTCTGTTGAGCGCAAAGGAGATTTGCGCGTATATGTTGGCACGCAGGGCGTTTTCGGGCCACGTCGGGTAAATTTCGCTCGAAGCCACGTTTTTTATATAATCCGCAAAACTGAGAGTGACGTTCTGCGCCGCCGAATCGGGCGGCCCCAGGTGCACGGTCACGTTTTCGGGTATAACGGGCAATTCCGCCATTTTTAAGCCCCCTTTCTAAAGCCCCTGCACGTTTCCGCCGCCGCTCACTATTATGTTGGAAGAAGGATATTTTTCCGCACCCGCCGTATCGGGCAAGGGGAGCATATTCACGGGCAGAACAGAAGTTGTGTCGGGGTAAATTTGCACGTCGCGCGTGACAAGCGTATAAAAATCTTTGTGAGAAACTTCCACGTCGTAAAGTGCGTACGGCACGCCGCCCGTATTCGGGCTGAGCGAGAGCGATTTCGGCGGGGTTTCCAGCGTGATAACGGGCGTTTTGCCGCTTTCGTCGGTTTCGAGCACCGCCACGGGGTAGCTTTCGCCGTCGCTTCTTCTGCCGCGAACAAAAACGAGCGCCCCCTCCACGGGGTAGGCGGAGCTTGCGGTGAACGCGCGCACGCCGAACTTGCCGTACGATTTTTCGGGATTTTGAAAATTCATATAAGTACACCTCCGTAATTCAAACTAATGTATTATATGAAGAAGTGTCGATTATGTGATTTTTTCAAATGTGATATTTACTTTTCTTTTCAAATAATGTATTATTAAATCATAGAAAAAACAAGGAGCTTTTTTATGAAATACGAGCTTTTGAATTACGATATATTCCCAAAGGTTTTCCCCGCAGGCGGCACGGGAAAAATTACGGTTAAACCGCTCGGTGCACACGCGGCATTTGCCGAAAACGAGATACACCACATTCGCATAATGCCTATGAGCCACGGTGCGTTTTACGTTTACAAGGAGCGCGAAAACGTTTTCGATTTTTACATCACGCCCAACAAGCGCGGTGAAATGCATTTTTCGTTCAAATTCCCCGAGGAAGGCGAATACTCCGTACGCATTCTGGATTCCAAAAAGAAACCGATTGTCAAGCTCGCGCTCTACGCTGTGGAGGCGGATTTATACGGCAAATACGCCTATTTCGGCGATTTGCATATGCACTCCTGCCTTTCCGACGGCAAGGAAGCGCCCGAAATAGTGGCTTCAAACTACCGTTCCTACGGATATGATTTTATGGCGCTTACCGACCACAGGCGCTACTACCCCTCGCTGAGACTTATAGAAAAATTCAAGGATATTCCGCTTGATATGAAGATTTACCCCGGTGAAGAGGTTCACACGCCGGATACAGACGTGCATATTGTAAACTTCGGCGGCAGCTACAGCGTGAACGCGCTCTATGAAAAATCCGCGCAGAACGAATTCGGCACAGCGGTAAAAAAACGCTCTATGCCAGGAACGGAAAACGTGCCGCCCGTTATGAACGAGGAAGAATACCACGCGGCTTGTGCGGCGGCGGCAGAACGATATGATATACCCGAAGGCATAGAAAAGCAATCTTTCGGCGCCTGCGTGTGGATTTTCGATGAAATAAGAAAAGCGGGCGGGCTCGGTATATTCTGCCACCCATATTGGATAAGCGACGTGTACCAAGTGCCCGAAAACTTCACGGAGTATATGCTTACGGTTCATCCGTTCGACGCTTTTGAGGTACTCGGCGGCGAAAGCTACTACCGCCAGAACGGTTTCCAGACAGCGCTCTACTATGAAATGCGCTCCCGAGGCATAGATTTTCCCGTCGTGGGTACAACAGACACACACGGCTCCACAGAGGCAAACGCAAACAGGCTTGTGGCAAACACCATCGTTTTCGCAGAAGAAAACACGCGCGACTGTATTGTTTCGGCTATTAAAAACGGCTATTCCGTGGCGGTGGACGGCACGGGTGCGGAGCCGCGCTACGTGGGGCATTTCCGCCTTATAAAATACGCGTGCTTCCTTATGGAAAACTATTTTCCGCTCCAACGCAAACTTTGCGAGCGCGAGGGCGCGTTTATGCGAGAATTTGCGCTTGGCGACCAAAGCGCAAAAAAGATGCTGGAGCATTGTGCTGGCAACGTGCCCGGGCTCCGCAAAAAATACTTCGGACATTAAAAACACAAAAAAGCGCTTTCGCGCTTTTTCTTTAGGCAAAATAAAAACCGCCGCGAAATGCGGCGGTAAAATTTTAGTTTTTGATGACTTTGGAAAGGAACTCCTGAAGTCTGGGATGCTTGGGATGGTCGAAAAATTCGGCAGGAGGTGCGCTTTCCTGAATTTTGCCGCCTGCTACAAAGAGCATTCTCGTAGCAACTTCGCGAGCAAAGCCCATTTCGTGCGTTACAATAACCATCGTCATACCCTCGTTTGCGAGCTGTTTGATAAGCTCCAGAACTTCGCCGACCATTTCGGGGTCGAGCGCGCTCGTGGGTTCGTCAAAAAGTATTACCTTCGGGTCCATAGCAAGCGCGCGGATGATTGCTATACGCTGTTTCTGACCGCCCGAAAGAGTTGAGGGGTATACGTCCTTTTTATCGTAAAGACCTATACGGTGGAGAAGCTCCGTGGCTTTCGCTTCGGCTTCTTCCTTTGTTTTAATCTTGAGGTGAACGGGCGCAAGCGTGAGGTTTTCCATAACCGTGAGGTTGTTGAAAAGGTTGAAGTGCTGGAACACCATACCGATATCGCGGCGAGCGACATTGAGGTCTATGCAAATTTCCTTTTCAAGGTGCTTGTGCGCCGTTTTAAATTCGCCGCCCTCGTTTTTGCGAAGGAGCTTTTCTGCTTTTATTTTTTCAATGGCATCTTCCTTTTTCAGCCCCTGCGCCATAAGCTTTTTGCAGGTTGCGCTCACGGCAATCAGGTCGTCGTGAAGATAAGGGTCTATATAGGAAACGAGCTTGCCGTCGAAGATAACTTCGCCCGCCGTGGGCTCTTCCATACAGTTGAGGCAGCGAAGAAAAGTGCTTTTACCGCCGCCGGAAGGTCCTACGATAACAACTTTTTCGCCCGCGGAAATATGCTCTGTTATTTCATCGAGAACGGTGAGCTCCCCGTATCTTTTTGTAAGTTTAATTACGTCTATCACTTTTACCGAGGCTCCTTTCGAGTGCTTTTACCATAACTGTAATCGCGAGTACAAGCACGATATAAATAAGTGCCATTACAATGTAAGGTACCATAAATTCGTAGCTGTTCGTACCCATATCGTTGAACGCCTTGTAAAGGTCTGCCGTGCCTACAAAGCTTACAATCGACGTTTCCTTTACAAGCACGATAAATTCATTGCCGAGTGTGGGAAGAATGTTCTTAACCGCCTGAGGAACGATTATTTTTACCATCGTTGTAACAAAGTTAAGACCGAGCGCCCTGCCCGCCTCCATCTGGCCGGGGTCTACAGACTGAATACCGCTTCGCATAATTTCGGAAACGTATGCGCCGCTGTTAAGGCCGAAAACCGTGATACTTACGGCAAGAGAGGAGAAGTTGAGCCCGAGCAAGGGCAAGAGAACGTAGTACGCAAGAAGAAGCTGAACAACCATCGGCGTACCGCGGAAGAAGCTTACGTACACGTCGCAAATGCTGTTAAGCACGCCCGTAGCTTTCTTTTCCTTCGGCATAACGCGCACCGCAGCAATAAGAGTACCGATAACAACGCCTATAATAAGACCTATAACAGCTATCAAAAGTGTGTTACGAAGGCCTATAAGCACGTCATTATAGCCACCGTATTCATAAAAATATGTCCAAAATTTTTGGATTTTTCTATCAAAACCGCCCATTTTTAATTCCTTTTAAACGGCACGAAACCTCGTCATTTTGGCGAGGTTTTGCGCGATATGTAAAAATTCTTCTGTAAAATCAACCGTTCATTTCGCGAACGATGCATTTTGCGGGAGCTTCGTCGATAACAACGAAAGAGATGTTGCCGTTAATCATATCCTGAACGGCAAGGGAGCCTGCTTTGTAACCGTTTGTTGTTACGCCGTAGCCTTCAAATTCAAAATCTTCGTCGCCTTCGAGGTAGAACTGACCTGTTGTACCTGTCTGGCAGCCTGCTTTAACATCTTTACCGAATGTTTTAAGAATTGCTTCAACGTCTGCAACTGTTTTGCATTCGTCAAATCTTGTGTCGTCTGCCATAACAACGAGCATCTGAGATGCGTTGTAGTAGGATTCGCTGAACGTAACGAACTCTTCACGGTCTTCTCTTACTGTAAGACCTGCCATAGCGATGTCTGCATAGCCCTGAGAAACCTGAAGGCAAACAGCGTCGAAGTCCATATTTTTGATAACAAGCTCTTTGCCGAGGTAATCAGCGAGGAGTTTTGCAATTTCCATATCAACGCCGTAGTATGTATCGCCTTTTTTGTATTCAAAAGGCTCAAACTGTGCGTTTGTAGCAACTACGAGCTGGTCTTTTGTTGCATCTTCAACGGCGGAAGTAACGCCTGTGGGTTCGCCGCCCTGGAAGTATTTTTCGCAAATCGCGTCGAGCTGACCGTTTGTTTTGATGCTCTGAATGAACTCATTTACTTGTTCAAGAAGTTCAGGCTGGTTTTTGTCTACGCCGAAAGCGTATTTTTCGTCTGTAAGAGCGATGTCGATAACTTTAACATCCTGTGTGCCGCCGCAGGAAGCGCAAGCAAGAAGCGTGAGCGCAACGAGAACAGAGGCAAGAATAAGACTTACGATTCTTTTCATTTTTTAATCTCCTAATGATATTTAATTAAATTTATTTATATAAGATATATAAATATAATAATGATTACGCTACATTATATAATACAGCGGGGGTTTTGTCAATACTTTTTGCGGAAAATATTCATTTTTTGTGAATATTACGCCCGCTCATTGAAAAATTATTCATAAATATTCACTGCACGAGCAGTGCGGCAACTTCATTTACCGTACCTGCGCCCAAAACAAGGATTATATCGCCCGTGCCGGCCTCCGCACGCAGTTTTTCCGCCGCATCGGCATAGGAGCTTGCATATTCACCCGAAGGAGTAGCTTTTGCCAGCGCCTCGGAAGAAACGCCGTATGTGTTTACCTCGCGTGCGGCGTATATATCCACAAAATAGATTTTGTCCGCCCCCGCAAAGCTGCCCGCAAACTCCTCGAAAAGCGAATACGTGCGGGAATACGTGTGCGGCTCGAAAACGCAGAGCAGTTTGCCCGCACACAGTTTGCGTGCGGCAGAAACGGCGGCTGAAAGCTCCTTCGGGTGGTGCGCGTAGTCGATGTATACCTCTGCGCCGCCCACGCTTCCCTTTTTCTCAAATCTGCGTGAAAGCCCTGTGAAATCCGCAAGGCGGAGCGCTATATCCTCAGCGCTCACCCCCGCGTGCGCGCAGGAAGCCGCCGCCGCGAGCGCGTTGTAAATATTATGCTCGCCGGGCACGGAAAGGCGCGTGTGGCAGAAGAAAGAGCCGTGTGCAAAAATGTCAAATTCAGCGTACCCGCCCTCGTAGGAAATATTGCGCGCCGCAAAATCCGCCGCGGAATTTATACCGAACGTGGTGACGGGCAATCCCGCGAGCGCCGAAACCGTGTTTTCGTCGTCGCCGTTTGAAACGACAATGCCGTTTTCCTCCGCGAGCGCTATTTCCGCATATTTGCGGAAAGAAGCCTTTATCTGGGCAAGACCGCCCGTGAAATAGTCCGTGTGGTCGAGGTCTATATTCAGCACTACGGAAACCGTTGGGAAAAAGCCGAGGAACGAATCTTTATATTCGCACGCCTCGAAAACGAAGTCCTCCTTTTCGCCCACGCGGTAAGCCCCGCCCATTTCGGCGGTTTCCGCGCCGCACATAACCGTGGGCTCCTTGCCCGAGGCGATGAGCACGTGCGAAATCATCGCCGTGCAGGTGGACTTCCCGTGCGAGCCCGAAACGCCTATGCGCGTTTCGTATTTTTTCATCATATAGCCGAGCGCGTCTGCACGGTAAACAAGCGGTAGCCCCAAGCGCTTCGCTTCGGCAATCTCGGGGTTCTGCTCGTTCACGGCGCCCGTGTAAATAACGGCATCTGCCCCGTGTACGTTCGCGGCGTCGTGCCCGTGGTGCACGGTTATGCCCGCGCGCATAAGTTTGCGCGTCATATCGTTCTGCGCCCTGTCGGAGCCGCTGACGATATACCCTTTCGATTTGAAAACAAACGCTATGCTGGACATACTTATACCGCCGATGCCCACGAAAAAGAGCGTGCGCGCATTTTCAAGCACGTCGAAATTATCTTTAAAAACCATAGAAAAACCTCTATAATAAAAAACAAACTTTTAAAATTACATATATTTTCCCCCAAAAGCGCTTAAAACGACAAATTGTTAACTAAATTATTAATTTTCATTTGAATAAAGTTCATAATTTAGTTGTAGAATATAGAAAACGATGAAAATACAAACAATTTCAAGGAGAAAATAAAAATGGAAATCACAGATGTAAAAATCAGAAAAATCTTCGACGAAGGCCCTATGAAAGCCGTAGTATCCGTTACATTCGAAGGCGCACTCGCACTTCACGACGTTAAGGTGATTAACGCAAGAGATAAGTTCTTCGTTGTTATGCCCTCCCGAAAAAATCCCGACGGCACATACCGCGATATAGTTCACCCGATTAACGCAACGATGCGCAACGCGCTCGAGGAAACGGTTATCGGCGCTTACTTCAAATACCTCAAGGATATTGAAGACGGCATTATTCCCGCCCCCGGTACGGAAAAAGAGCTTATTGAATACGCAGACTGAATTTTTTTCATAAACCTCCAAAATCTAACCTGCCGCACGGCAGGTTAGATTTTTTTGTGTCATTTTCAAATCAATATCCGAATTTTCCGCTCAGGCTGTCGTCGTTCTCTATCCAATCCTTAACGTCATAGACAGTGTATTCCGTTTTGTTTTCGCGCACAATCACTTGCTCTATGCCCGCGTTTATAACCTGACGTTTGCACATCATACAAGAGCAGGTGCCGGGCATAAGCTCGCCGGATTTCACGTCTATGCAAGCCATATAAAGCGTAGCGCCGAGCATCTGGTCGCGCGAGGCGGCGATGATGGCGTTTGCCTCCGCGTGTACGGAACGGCACATTTCGTATCTTTCGCCGCGCGGTATGCCGAGATGGTCGCGCATACAGAAGTTCATATCAACACAGTTTTTGCGTCCGCGGGGTGCGCCGTTATATCCCGTCGATATTATTATATCGTTTTTGACAATTATTGCGCCGAAAGCGCGGCGAAGACAAGTGCTTCTCTGTGCCACCGTCTGCGCTATATCAAGATAATAGTTTACCTTATCAGGCCTGTTAAGTGCCATAAAAACCTCCGTTTTTAAAACATATAATAAAATTTCGCCTTATTTTTCAGGTTCAAATTCGTATACGGGAAGCACCTGAAGTTTGAAAAGGTTTATTTTGTGGAGTCTGTCTATTTTTGCCTTCTTTTCTTCGTCATCTATAACGCCCTCGCGAATGTATTTGTCGAGCATAGCGTAGGTGAAGCCGAGCTTGTCCTCATCGGTAGAGCCGGAAAGGCCGTCGGAAGGAACTTTTTCTATGAATTTTTCGGGCAAGCCGAGGTATCTGCCTATTTCCTTAACCTCAGCAACGGTAAAGCGGGAAATGGGACCGAAGTCGCCCGCGCTGTCGCCGTAGCGTGTGGAGTAGCCTACCCAATCCTCGGAAAGGTTGCAGGTGTTTGCCACTCTGCCGTTTTTAGATTGAGAAACCATATAAAGCACGGACATACGTATTCTGGGGGGAAGGTTTACCTTGGACTGGTTGGAAACTTCGAGTCTGCCGCCCAAAGCTTCGTAAACGCCTGCAACAGCGGGGTGGATATCCACAACCATATTGTCTATTTCGAGGAAATCGCAGAGGTCGTGGGAGTAATCTATATCGCTCTGTTCGCCGTCGGGCATAAGCACGCCGAAAACACGCTCTTTGCCGAGCGCCTTGCAGCAGAGCGCCGCCACAACAGAGCTATCCTTTCCGCCGGAAATGCCTATAATCACGTTGCAACCCTTGCCGTTCTGCTCGAACCAATCCTGAATCCATTTAATGCAACCCTCGGTTGCTTTTTTTACGTCGAAATTATACATAAAAATCTCCTTTTAAAAATCAAGATAAATAATGTCACAAGGGCGAACAATGTTCGCCCTGAAATATTAAAGTATGTCTGCCATTTCGAGAATAAGTTTTTCTGTCTTTTCCCAGCCGAGGCACGGGTCTGTGATAGATTTACCGTAGATGCCTTCGCCGATTTTCTGCGCGCCGTCTTCGATGTAGCTTTCAATCATAAAGCCCTTAACTATGCTGCGAACGTCTTTGTTGTATCTGCAGGAGTGAAGAACTTCTTTTGCGATACGCACCTGCTCTGCGAATTTTTTGCCGGAGTTTGCGTGGTTCGTGTCCACGATAACTGCGGGGTTTTTGAGGTCGGGCTTCGCCGCGTATTCTTCGTAGAGGTTTACAAGGTCTTCGTAGTGGTAGTTCGGCATAGACTGACCGAATTTATTAACGTAGCCGCGAAGAATCGCGTGTGCGTAGGGGTTGCCGAAGCTTTCTACTTCCCATCCGCGGTAAATAAACTGGTGTGCGTGCTGGCCCGCTGTGATAGAGTTCATCATAACGGAAATATCGCCGCTCGTGGGGTTCTTCATACCAACGGGAATATCGAGGCCGCTGGCTGTGAGTCTGTGGTGCTGGTCTTCCACGCTTCTTGCGCCGATGGCAACGTAGGAAAGAAGGTCGGAAAGGTAGCGGTGGTTTTCGGGGTAGAGCATTTCGTCTGCCGTGGAAAGACCTGTTTCCGCAAGAGCTCTCATATGGAGCTCACGAATAGCAACGATACCCTTGAAAGCGTCGGGGGCTTCGTTGGGGTTGGGCTGGTGAACCATACCCTTGTAGCCATCGCCTATAGTTCTGGGCTTACCTGTGTAAATTCTGGGGATAATGATGAGCTTGTCCGCAACCTTATCCTGCACACCTTTGAGTCTGCAGATGTAGTCTATAACGGAATCTTCGTTGTCTGCGGAGCAAGGGCCGATAACGAGCACCATCTTATCGCTCGCGCCCGTGAAAACCTTTTTGATTTCCTCGTCGCGTGCGGCTTTCACCGTTGCAAGCTCGAAAGTGAGGGGGTACATTTCTTTAACTTCCATAGGAATGGGAAGTTTGCGTTTAAAATTCATATTCATAGGAGTTTATTGCCTTTCAAATTATATATTTTTTATTATTTTGTTCATTTTAAGAAAGTTATTTGCAAAGCTTTCTTTCAAGAAAGCTTTTTATCGAACATTCCGCGGCGCTCTGTGGAAAGACGCATCATCTTCTTCATCGTGTCCACGTCGTCCGTTTCCATACTGCGGCGGAGCTTTTCAAGCTCGCCCTCGAACGCTTTAATTTCGGAAATGAGCATATCCTTGTTGAGCATAAAGAGCTCGCTCCACATATCCTCGTTGATTCGCGCGATTCGCGTGAGGTCGCGGAAGGAGTCACCCGTGTATTTGCAAAGGTTTGCGTCGTCGTTGCACGTCATAAGAGCCACGGCTATGCAGTGCGTAAGCTGGGAAAGGAAAGCTATCATTCTGTCGTGCTTCTGCGGGGAAATAACGGAAACGTTCGCAAAGCCGAGCATTTCACCCAAAGCCTTGCACGTTTCAATGGCATATTCGCTGTTGCTCGCCGTGGGCGTAACTATGTAGTTCGCGCCCTTGAACATAGCGGGGTTGCTGTTCTCGATACCGTAAACCTCTCTGCCCGCCATAGGGTGCGCGCCGATAAACTCAACGCCCTCGGGCAAATTATTTTGAATTTCGTCTACAATAGCGCATTTAACGCCCGTAACGTCTGTTATAATAGCGCCTTTTTTAAAGTATTTGCCGTTTTCCTTTATCCGATCAACAAAAACGTGCGGGTAAAGGGCGAAAACGGCTATGTCAGCTTTCGCTATCATCTCTTTGTCGATTTCCGTCGTGCCTTCTTTTATCATACCGTGCTCAAGCGCGTAATCGATTGTGCTCTGCTTGCTCGTTATGGCATAGACCTCATAGCCCTTTTCCGTAAGTACTTGCGCGTAGCTGCCGCCGAGAAGGCCGAGGCCGACAATCAGTATTTTTTTACTTTTTTCAATTTCCACTTTGAGATACCTCTATTCCAAGTTTCTTTATAACGCTGAAAAACGCGGGGTAGCTTTTTCTGCACGCTTCCGCGCCTATAATCTCGCCGCCTGTAAGGCTTGCGAGCACCGCCATAGACATAACCACGCGGTGGTCGTTATGCCCGAAGAGCGGTTCGCACGGGGCGCGGAAGTATCCGCCCTCTACGATAATGTCGTTTTCGTTTACCGTAACGGGTACGCCGAATTTCGAAAGCTCCTCTGCCATAACGGCTCCGCGGTCGCTCTCTTTTATCTTAAGGCGCGCCGTACCCGTAAGGCGAACGCCGTTTTTCGCCGCCGCCACGCTCATAAGTATGGGCGCGAGGTCGGGGCAATCGGAAATATCTATTACAGGTGTACCCTCTTTGAGCGCGGCAAACTGCTCTATATAAGCCTTGTCGCCCTGCACGCTGTCCGCGCGCAAGCCCGAAACTTCCACCTCTCCGCCGAAAAGGTTGAATGCGGAAAGGAACGCGGCGTTGGAGTAGTCGCCCTCCACCGCTCTGTCCGCAGGGGCATATTTCTGCCCGCCGACGATGGAAATGGTGTATGCGTCCTTCCACTCTGCCTTCACGCCGTATGCGGCAAGCGCCTCCATAGTTATGTCTATATACGGCTTGCTGTCCAGCGGGGGCACTATGCAGTTTTCGCTGTCGCCCGCAAGCAAGGGGAGCGCGAACATAAGCCCGCTTATAAACTGGCTGGAAATGTTGCCCGGAACGGTAAACCTGCCCGCCTTCAGCGGCCCGCAAACGCGGATATGGTCGCCCTCGTGCGAGAAAGTGAGGTTTTGCTCGCGGCAGATGTTTTCGTACACGCTCATCGGGCGGGAAAGAAGCTTGCCTGCGCCGTAGAGCTTGCATTCTGTGTCCTTAACAAGGCAAAGCGGTATGAAGAAGCGCATCGTGCTTCCGCTTTCGCGGCACATAAGCGCGCCGCGTGCTGCGCCGTACACGTCGCTTTCGGAAAAGGCAACGTCCGCGCCCTGTTTTTCGTATTTTGCACCGAAGCACGCAGCCACACAATCGAGCGTAGCGAGGATATCTTCGCTTTCTTCCAGGCCCTGCACGCGGCTTTCGCCCGCCAAAGCGGCGCATATAAGCAAGCGGTGTGCAAAGCTTTTGGAGGGCGGAGCGGATACGGCGCCGTGTGCTGTGCTTTTTTCTATTTTAACATTCATATCAGATTCTCTTTTCAGGCATATTTAAAAGCAGGTCTATTGCCTCTGTGTATCCCGCGAAGCCGTGGCCCGCAATCGTTGCAAAGCAGTATTCGCGCACGAAGCTGATGCTTCTGAAGCCCTCGCGTTTGGAAACGTCGGAAATGTGTACCTCAACGGCGGGTATAGCCACCGCCTTGAGCGCGTCGAGCAATGCAACGCTCGTATGCGTATATGCCGCAGGGTTTATGACGATACCGTCGAAAACGCCGAGCGCCTTCTGTATCTTCGTAACCAGATCTCCCTCGTAGTTGGATTGGTAAATTTCCGCTTCAACACCCTTTTCCTTGCAATGTGCCTCTATCATTTCGCAAAGGTCGGCGTAGGTGCTTTTGCCGTATATATCGGGCTCGCGTATGCCAAGCATATTGAGGTTCGGCCCGTTCATAACAAGTATTTTCATTGTTTTATTCCTTTTTATCCCTTAAAATCTGCTATTATCTTCTCCGCGAGCGCCTCTGCCGTGCCGTCGTTCTTAGTGTGCACGTCGCACGTGCCCGTGTAGATGGGGTATCTTTCCTCATAACGCTTCTTAAGCATTTCCCTGTCGGAGGAAAGCGGGCGGTCGCTCGTGGGCACAATATCTTCTATATCACGGTCTATAAAGTAAATTTTGCCGTTGCCGCGCAGAGCGAGCACGTTTTCCTGCCTTAGCACAGCGCCGCCGCCCGTGGAAATAACGTTGCCGACGGTGTCGTGGCAAAGTTCCGCTATAACCGCGCTTTCGGCGTCGCGGAAAGCCGCCTCTCCGTGTTCTCTTATATAATCGGCAGGTGTGCCGTATTTTTTCGTAAATTCTTCGTCCGTGTCGTAGAACGCTCTGCCGAGCTTTTCGGCGATAAGCGCACCTACCGTGCTTTTTCCGCACCCGGGCATACCCGTAAGCACGATATTCTGCTTCGCAAGGAACAAATCTTTAAAAATCTGCTCTGTAACTTCGTCTGCCACGGGCTCGCCCGTGAAAAGCTCTGCTGCCGCCGTAGCCTGCGCCACGAGCATATAAAGCCCGTTTACCGCGGGAATACCCATAAGCTGTGCTTCGTTTGCGAGTTTTGTGCGCAAGGGGTTGTACACTACGTCCACAACGCCTTTAAGGCTCTTAAAACTTGCAAGGCTTACCGCCGAGCCGTCGAAAGGTGTTGTTTCCGTGTGCGGGTACATACCGCAGGGGGATGTGTTGATAATGTATTCCGCATCTTTATAGTCGCGCGCCGCATCGTCGTAGGAAATAACGATTTCGTGCGCCTTCTGTTCTACAAATTTGATACATTTTGCGCCCAAATCCTCGCAAACGGCGTGCGCTGTTCTGCTCGTGCCGCCGTAGCCGAGTATAAGCACGGTTTTGCCGCTCAAATCAAATCCTGCGCGCAAAATAAGACTGCGCAATCCCACAAAGTCTGTGTTATAGCCGTGGAGTTTGCCGTTTTCGTTAATCGCCACGTTTACAGCGCCTATTTTTTCCGCCTGCTCGCTTATAGTAGCGAGATAAGGTATAATATCGCGCTTGTAAGGAATGGTGATGTTTATTGCCGTAAAATCGCGTTTTTCCGCAAAATCGGCAAAATCTTCTTTTTCAACCTCTATAAGTTCATATGTGTATCTGCCGAGTTTTTCGTGTATTTCCTTGGAAAAGCTGTGCGGCAATTTTTCGCCTAAAAGTCCGTATCTCATTTTAAATATCCTCATTGATATAAATTTTACCAAAAATCGCCAAAGCGATTTTCTTCCTTAACCCGCCGCAGGCGGATTTCACCGACGCCCCGCGTTGATTTCATATTGCGAAGCAATATTTCACATTTTGCGTCACGCAAAATATTTCACCGTGCAGATTACCCGAGGTAATCTGTACCGTATCTTCCCGCCAGCATATCGCAAATGGCGATTGCCGCAAGACTGTCCACCACTATTCTCGCGCGGTGGGCAATGCACGGGTCGTGTCTGCCCTCTATTGAAATGTCTTTTTCTATGTTTTCTACAAAATCTATCGTTTCCTGTTTTTTGTAAATAGACGGTGTGGGTTTTATAACCGTTGTGAAGCACACGGGGTTTCCGTTGGTAATGCCGCCGTTCACGCCGCCGTTGTTGTTCGTTTTCGTATAGACTTTGCCGTCTGCGCCCATACGGAAAGCGTCGTTTGCCTCGCTCCCGCGCATTTTCACAAAATCCGCTCCCGCGCCGAAGAGCACGCCTTTTACACCCGGCACGGAGAACATCATATGGGCTATAACGCTCTCGAACGAGTCAAAATAAGGTTCGCCCACGCCCGCAGGCATACCTATTATAACCGTTTCGAGCATACCGCCCACGCTGTCGCCCTCTGCCGCCGCTTTCTCTATTTCCGCGCGCATTTTTTCTTCCGCTTCAGCGGAAAGCACGGGGAAAACCTTTCCGTAGAGGTCGTCTATATCCGCTTTCAGGTCACCGAACGCTCTGTCGGGAACGCCCGCAAGCTCCTTTATGTGCGTGCCGAGGTAAATTCCCTTCTTCGCAAGCGCCGCGCGCGCAATGGCACCCGCCGCAACGAGCGCGCTTGTGACTCTGCCCGAAAAGTGGCCGCCTCCGCGGTAGTCTTCAAAGCCGTGGTATTTGCAGTATGCCGCAAAATCCGCGTGACCGGGGCGCGCCAAGCCGTACGTCTTTTTATAATCCTTGCTTCTCGTGTCTGCGTTGGGTATGATGATTGCTATGGGCGTGCCCGTTGTCTTGCCCTCGAAAACGCCGCTCGCTATGGTGTATTCGTCCTTTTCCTGCCTTGCCGTGGAAATTCTTCCTGCGGGGCGGCGGAGTGTGAGCGCGTGGCGAATTTCTTCTTCGTCAACCTCTATGCCGGGGGCAATGCCGTCCAGCACTGCACCTATGAACGGGCCGTGGCTTTCGCCGAAAACGGTGAGGCACACGCTCGTACCGAATGTGTTTTTCATATTTTTCTCCTTAGCAGAAGCTCTGCTTCGTTTTTTCTTCTATTTCGGGAAGGCTCAGCTTCTTTATTTCAAAGCTGCCGGGAGCGTGCACGAGAACTGCGTCTACGCCGCCCACAGCGCTCTTTTTGTCGTGGGAAACCGCCGTCATAACCTCGCGGAGCGCCGCACTGTCAAGCACGAGTTCCGTGGGCAAGCCTGCCTTGGCAAGCACGGGGATAAGGCGCGCGCGAACTTCATCCGAGCACATCGGCAGCATACCGAGCGCGACACATTCGCCGTGGTAGAGCGCCCCCGCCTGCTGTGTTTCTATGCCGTGGCCTACCGTATGGCCGAAATTGAGTATTTTGCGCAAGCCCGCTTCCTTTTCGTCGCATTCCACGACGTATTTTTTTATACGGAGCGCTTTTTCTATGACCGTGTCTATGTCTGCGTAAATATCATCCGCGTTTTCGAGCATCGCGAACATTTCCGCGTCGCTTGTAAGCGACATCTTTATAGCCTCTGCCATACCCGCCGCAACCTGACGCTTGTCGAGCGTTGCAAGCACGTTCGGGTCTATTATGACTTTTTTTGGCTGATAGAACGCACCGATTACGTTTTTGTAGCCGTGGAAATCCACCGCCGTTTTGCCGCCGATGGAAGAATCCACCTGCGAAAGAAGCGTGGTGGGTATGTTGTAGAAATCCACGCCGCGCATATACATCGAAGCGGCAAAGCCCGCAAGGTCGCCCACAACGCCGCCGCCAACTGCGACAACCGCGTCCTTTCGCGTAAAGCCCGCATCGAGCATTTCGGCGAGGAGCGTTTGCAGGCAATCGAAGTTTTTGCTTTCCTCGCCCTGCGGTATCACTACCTTAAATGCTTCCTTAGCAAAGGAAGCCACCGTGTCAGCATACTCTGTCGGAACGCCGCTGTCTGTAACGACCATCACTTTTCTGTTTAAATTTATCAGCTCGCCCACGCGGGAAAGCGCGCCGCGGGAAAGTTCTATATCATAACTCGAAACGCCGAGTTCAACGTGTATCGTCATAATAATACCTCTCATTCAGGGGATTTTTGTCTATTTTTCGCAAAAGCAGTTGTGCGTTATGCAAAAAACTCCTTCCACCATCTTCGATGGTCCCTCCCTCAAGAGGGAGGCTCAAATAATTCCCGTTCGCGAAGCGAACCCCGAAATTATTCATTATTCACTATTCATTATTCATTAAAACGCGCAAGCGTTTCTATTTATCTCACCGCATACGAGCCCACGAGCTTGAGCTTGTCGCAAACCGTGGCAAGCTCTGCGAGCATTGCGTCGCCGTTTGCGCTTCTGATGTCGCCTTCCGCCTCCATATAGAAGTAGTATTGCCACATAAGCTCTCTCATAGGTCTGGAGTGAAGCCCGCGCATATTGTAGCCGTATTTACCGATGATGTTTATAGCTTCTGCCAAAGCGCCCGCTTCGTGCTTAACCGTGAAAACGAGCATAAAGTTGTCGTCGGGCCTGCCCGTGCGCTTGTTTTCCACGCGGGAAAGTGTGGCAAAGCGTGTGGTGTTCATATTGCTTTCGTTGATGCCGTGTGCCAGCACCTCAAGGCCATATATTTTAGCGGCTTCGTCGCCCGCGATGGCGGCAACGTTCTTTTTGCCGAGCTCCGCCACGTGCTTTGCCGCAAGCGCCGTGTTGGAAAAGGAAACGGGGGTTATGCCGTGCTCGCGCAGGTAAACGGCAGATTGTTCCAGCGCCTGAGGGTGGCTTATCGCCTCTGTTATGTCTTCAAGCCTGCTTCCCGGCACGCCGAGCAGGTTCTGCGTTACGGCAAGACCCATAACGCCGTTTATATAGAGCGTACCCGAGAAAATCAGGTCCATAACCTGCCCTACCTCGCCCGCATAGCTATTCTCTATGGGCAGAACCACGCTGTCGCATTCGCCGCGCACGCAAGCGTTATACGCCTGCTCGAAGTCGCCGTATGCGATATGCTCCGCATCGGGGAAAAGTTTTTCCGCCGCCAGGGAGGCAAACGCGCCCGGTATGCCGCTGTACGCGATTTTCGCGCCGCTTATAAGCTTGTGCTGGAAATCGCGCGAGAGCTCCATAGTGTATTTTATAAAGTTTACGTAGTAGGCGCGCAGTTCTTCGTCTTCCACAAGTGCGCTGTTTTTGGCAATGACCGCGTTTTCACGCGCTTCGTCGAGTATGGGAAGCCCGCGCTCTTTTTTATATTCCGCCACAAGGCGCGCGGCGTTCATTCTTTTGCAAAAAAGCTCCGCTATGCCCTTGTCGGCTTCGTTTATGAGTATTCTCGCCTGTTCAAGTTTATCCATTGTTTTCTCCGTTTTCAAATCTTACCGTAGTCTTTTGCAAGTGCGCGGAACGCGGGAAGTGCGCGTTCTATCTGCTCTGTTGTAACGCAGTAGGAAATTCTCACGTACCCCGTAACACCGAAGCTGTCGCTTGGCACGAGCAGAAGCTCGTGCTTCTTCGCCGCCTCGCAAAATTCACCCGCATCCTCGCAGAACGCCTTCACAAACATATAGAAAGCGCCGTCGGGGTTTACACATTCATAGCCGTACGCCGTAAGCTCGCGGTAGAGCAGCTTTCTGTTCGTATCGTAAATGGAAGTGTCGCTCGTTTTTCCTATGCAAGCGGGCACTATTTTCTGCATAAGGCTGGGGGCACACACAAAGCCGAGCGCCCTGCCCGCGCCGCAAACGGCGAAGAAGAGCTCGCGCCAATCCTCACACTTTTTGGAAACGCAGATGTAACCTATGCGCTCGCCCGGCAAGGAAAGCGATTTGCTGAACGAATAGCAGGAAATCGTGTTGCCATAGTAATTTGCCGTATACGGCACTTTCACGCCGCCGTACACAAGCTCGCGGTACGGCTCGTCCGATATTATATATATAGGATGATTATATTCTTTTTCCTTCGCAGAAAGCAGCGTGGCGAGCGCCTTTATGCTCTCCTCCGAGAAAACTACGCCCGTGGGGTTGTTGGGGGAGTTTATTATAACCGCTTTCGTGTGCTCATTCACGGCAAGCGCGAGTTTTTCCACGTCCACTTGGAAATCCCCCTCGCGGCAAGGCACTTCCACGAGCTTTGCGCCCGCGTTCTCCGCAAAAACGCGGTATTCGGGGAAGTAAGGAGCGAGAACTATTACCTCGTCACCCTCGCACACAATCGCGTTAAGCGTCACCGTAAGAGAAGCCGCTGCGCCCACGGTCATATAGATGTTCTCCGCCGTGTCGTCCGTGCCGTATGTCGCGGCGAGATATGCCGCTATGGCTTTTCTCGTTTCCATATCGCCGGGGGCGGAGGTGTAGCCGTGCAGAAGCACGGGGTTTTCTTCCTCCACGAGCTTTTTAATCGTTTCGTTCACAACAGGCGGCGGGCAAACGCTGGGGTTGCCGAGGCTGAAGTCGAAAACGTTTTCTTCGCCTATTTCCGCCTTTCTCTTTTTGCCGTATTCAAATATTTCGCGTATAGCCGAGCTCTTTTTGCCCAGCGCGAGCATCTTTTCCGAAATCATAATTTTCTCCTAAAATCCCAACAAAAAAATAAAAAACGCAGAACACCTTTTCACGGCACTCTGCAAACAAAAAACAAATACCGCAAAAAAACCACTGGCATTCTGCGGCACAATTTTCAAACAAAATCAAAACTATGCGTTATACAGCCTGCCCTACGAAAGTTACAGCGTAATAATAAAATCGCATAGCATAATAAAACATTGTGTTCATAGCTGTTTTTTCCTTTCGTATGCGGCTTTCATCCGCTTTTTGTTTAATTATACACTCATAAAAATACCGTGTCAATATTTTTGAGCAAAAAAATATAAATTTTTTGTATTTTTATTTAATATTTTACCTTTTCCACCGCTCTGCCGCCCCACTCGGCACCCTGCACCACTTCGCACAAATCACGACAAGCCTTTTTGTGCAAACAAACAATTTTAGACAAATGTAGAAAATACTATTGACTTTCACAAACGACAAGTGTAGAATATAATTACAGAGAAAAACAAAATGCGATAGGAGCGATGATTATGAAAAAAGAACTTGTGAGCCTGCCGGACGCCGAATTTGAAGTGATGAGCGCCTTGTGGCATTGTAACGCCGAATTTGTGCCCACCACGGAAATTTTAGCGCAGATGAAAACCGAAAAGAAAGCGCAGACGGTTCTCACAATGCTCACGCGCCTTGCGGATAAGGGCTTCCTTTCCTCCCGCAAAAACGGCAAGGAAAGGCTTTGGAAAGCCGAAGTGAGCGAGGAAGAATACCGTTCTTCCGAGGCAAAAAGAATCGTAGAAAAAGTCTACGGCGGCTCTTTCGTGGGCCTTATCAGCGCATTTTACGATGGCAAGGGTCTTTCCGAGGCCGATGCAGAGGAGCTTATAAGCTGGCTCGACAAAGAAAAAGGAAAGAACGGGTAATGCTATGGAAATGGCGATTACACAGCTCATTTTCGCAAGTATAACCGCAGTTTTGTTCATTTTGGCAAACTGCGCCGCGAGAAAGCGCGTGTCTGCGTGTGTGCGGTATGCCGTAGGTGTGGTTTTGGTGGCGGTGTTTATGCTGCCCGTAAGATTCCCACTTATGCGCATAAACATTCAGGCAGAAACGGCAGAAACCGCTTATTTCGAGCAAACTCCCGCAGGGAGCACGCAGGCGGGCATAGAAACGCCTGCTTTGCCGAATGCGGTGCCGCCCGAAAACTCGCCCTATGTGCCTTACGCGGAAAACCTTATTGTTGCAATCTACGTATCAGGGGTGATTATCTCGCTTTTTTGCATCTTTTTCCGCTACTGCAGAGCGGCAAAAGCCTTGCAACGGTGCGGACGCGCACCCACGGAGCAAGAAAAACGCCTTTTGCTCGAGATTTGCGCAGAACAAGGTGTTTCCCGTGCGCCGCGGATGCTCGTTTGCCCGCAAAACGCCATCGGTTCTTCCCTGATGTTTGGATTCAGGCGGCAGACCGTTCTTATATCGGATAATATGGAGGAAGGGGCGCTGCGGCTTATTTTAGGGCACGAAATAACGCACTGCAAGCGGAAAGATTCCGTTTTCAAGGCATTTCTTGCCCTGCTCGGCTCGCTTTATTGGTTCAACCCAATAATTCACCTCTTTATACGCACGATGAACAGCCTTTGCGAAGAATCCTGCGATGAAAAATTCCTTAGCGGCAGCAGCTACGAAAGAAAACTGCAATATTGCCGCCTGCTTATCGGCACCGCTGCCGCTAAAAGCAAAAACAAAACAATTTTTACTACTTTTAAAGGAGGCAGTAAAACTATGAAAAGACGACTTGAAAATATACTGAATAAAAAAAGCAAAATTGTAGCAGCCGTTCTCGTGGTTTCCGTACTTCTTGTAACAATGCTCACATCCGCAATCTATTTCACGCTCCCGCCAAACAACGTAAAGGTGGCATACCTTGATGAGTGGGATAAGGTTTGGTCTTCTTTGGGCGAAAACGACACTGTAAAAAGCGACTATGATGTGGAATATCAATATTCCGTGAATTCCGATGAAATTACGGTTACGGGTATTGTAAACGGAAAGTCGTTTGACGTTACGGGCAAGCTCGTTTCCCGCAATCACAACGGAGCAAAGCTTTTCTACGATTTTTCCCCCGATAAAAAGGGAAATTACAATGTAAAACACCTTAGCGTTCAGCTTGCACAACACACGGAAATCGAAGCACCCGCGGACCACAACCCCGAACACGGGAGCTGGAATCATTCGCTTAAAGCTTTTTTCAGCGATTTTGCAAAAAACAACCCAAAATATAAAAATATGCTTGCGCTCTACCTCAATCCTATCGGCACAGATGATATTTTGGTAATAGAAATTTTCTTGGAAGAAGATTTTCTTACAGCGTACAGCGCACAAAACGAAGTACCTTATACCGAAGAAGGAAGCAAACATCTTAATTGGTTTGTTTATTGGTATGAAGAAAACGGTGCTTTTGATTTAGATGAGTGATAACCAACCCATTCATATAGAAAAACTCCAAAAAACGAGGCTTCCCGCTTGGGAAGCCTTGTTTTTGTTTTTCATAACGCTGTGTCGAGAAGCATCATAACCGCAAACCCCACCAGCGTGAAAAGCGCCGCCACGCTTTTGTTTTCCGCCGTGCCGCTTTCGGGCAAAAGCTCCGCTACCACCACGTAGAGCATAGCCCCCGCCGCAAAAGAAAGGCAAAACGGCAAAAGCGCGCGCACGTACACCACAAGCAAAGCGCCAAACACACCCGCCAGCGGCTCCACAGCCCCGCTTAATTGCCCCCAAAAGAAAGCGCGTGCGCGGGAAACGCCCTCTCGCCTCAGCGGCACGCTTACAGCCGCACCCTCCGGGAAGTTTTGCAAACCTATGCCCAGGGCGAGCAAGCAGGCAGAGGCAAACGCCGCCCCGCCCTCGCCGTGTGCAAGCGAAGCGAAAGCCACACCTATGCACAGCCCCTCGGGTATATTATGCAACGTCACAGAGAAAACAAGCATAGCGGCGCGGCTTCTCTGCCCCGTGTTTTCTGCGCGTTTTGCGGCACGGGAAAGCAAAGCGTCGCCCGCAAAAAGGAAAGCTCCGCCCGAAATAAAGCCGAAAAGTAGCACCGCGGGCGCAGAAAAGCCGAGCTCTGCACACATTTCCTCGGCGGGCAACAGGAGCGACCAAAAAGAAGCCGCCACCATAACTCCCGCCGCAAAACCGAGCATCGCATCCAGCACGTTTTTGTTTATTTTTTTAAAGAAGAAGACAAGCGCAGCCCCCGCCGCCGTAACGCCCCAGGTAAAAAGCGTAGCCGCCAGCGCCTGCATATATGGGGGAAGAGAAGAAAAAAATTCTATCATAAACACGTATCCTTTAAATCGTTTTAGGATATAATATGACAAAATGTGCGCAGACGTGAGGAAACTATTATAAAGGCTCTCACTTGGGGGAGGTGGCATTTGCGAAGTTTTACGGAGCAAATGACGGAGAGGGTTTCCGTCACACAAAAAGAAAAAAAAAGGCACTCTTACGAGTGCCTTTAAAAAGTTTAACTTAAATTAGTCTTTTGTGTATTTTGTGCCGCCGATTTTGATGTAATCGTCGCCTTTTTCAAAGCTCTTTGTGCCGCTGAAACCAGCAAGAAGGTCTTCCCAAGAAGCAGAGCCGTCGTCTACGTTGTCGAGTGTGATTGTGATTTTGTCATCGTCGATTTCGTATTTGCCTGTTGCTTCAAGGTCGCCCATTGTGATTGTTACTTTGCTGCCGCTGAATTCGAGTTCTGTTGCGCCAAGACCGAACAAACCGTTATTAGAATATGTACCGGAAAGACCGCCGCAAGAAGCGAGAGCGAGGCAAAGTGTAGCAACAACGAGTGCAAGAGCGAGAACTTTTGTAAGTTTTGTCATTGTGATTTCCTCCAAATAAATTTAGTATAGATAAATATTAGCACGGGGTAACCCCATACAATATCTATTATATACGTTTTACAAAAAAAGTCAAGTATTTTTGTTCATAATTTATTTATCAAAAATTCATTTATGTAAAGTAAGGATTATTTTTTTAATACTTGACGGTTTGCAATTGAAGTGGTAAAATAAGCGTATAGAATACCCATATGATTTGGAGATGAACACTTTATGAAAAAAACAAAAATAATATGCACGATGGGCCCCGCCTGCGAAAGCGACGCAACGCTCGAAAAAATGATGCTCGCGGGAATGAACGTGGCACGCTTTAACTTCTCGCACGGCGAACACGCCGACCACAGGCGCAGAATGGACGCAGTTAAGCGTGTGCGCGAAAAGCTGGGCTTACCGATTGCCATACTTTTAGATACAAAAGGCCCCGAATACCGCATAGGCACGTTTGAAAACCACAAAATCGAGCTTGAAGACGGCGACAGCTTCGTTTTCACCACAGAAGATTGCGTAGGCGACGAAAAGCGCGTTTCCGTTTCGTACAAGCATCTGCCGAGCGAGCTTTCCGTGGGCGACACGATTTTGCTTAACAACGGCTTGCTGGAATTTTTGGTGGAAGAAACCACGGAAACGGAAATCCGCACGAAAGTAATCATCGGCGGCGAGCTTTCCGACAGAAAGAGTATGAGCTTCCCCGGCAAAATGCTCCGCCAGGAGTACCTTTCCGAAAGGGACAAGGAAGACATTCTTTTCGGCATAGAAAACGACGTGGACTTTATCGCCTGCTCTTTCGTTTCCATTAAAGAAGACATTCTCGCCATACGCGAGTTTGTAAACGCGCACGGCGGCGAGAAAATAGACCTCATCGCGAAAATCGAAAACCGCTCCGGCGTGGACAACATAGAAGAAATCCTCGACGTGAGCGACGGCATAATGGTGGCGCGCGGCGATATGGGCGTGGAAATCCCCTTTGAGCAGCTGCCCGCCATTCAGAAGCATATGATTACGCTTTGCCGCTACAAGGGCAAGCGCGTCATCGCCGCCACGGAAATGCTGGAATCTATGGTTACGAAGCCGCGCCCCACGCGTGCGGAAATTTCCGACGTAGCAAACGCCGTGTACGACGGCACGAGCGCGGTTATGCTTTCGGGCGAAACGGCGGCGGGTATGTACCCCGTAGAGGCTGTGCGCGCTATGGCGAAAATCGTGGCGCAGACGGAAAAGGATATAGACTACGTTCACCTCTTCCGCACATCGGAATTTAAAATCGCCAACGAAACAGACGCCATTTCCCACGCCACCTGCGACCTTTCCATAGACCTCGATGCAAAAGTAATCGTTGTCTGCACGCGAAGCGGCAAAACGGCGCGTATGGTTTCGCGCTTCCGCTCGCCCAAAACGATTATAGGCCTCACGACAGACGAAAAGGCGTGGCGCCAGCTTTCGCTTTCCTGGGCGGTTAAGCCTATGATGAGCGAGGAATTTCAGTCTACAGACGTGCTTTTCTACCACGCCACGAGGGTTGCGCGCGAAACGGGCCTTGCCGCAAAGGGCGATGCCATCGTTATCACGGGCGGCATCACGAACGGCCACTCGGGCAACACTTCGCTTATAAAATACGAAGTTTTGAGGTAAAAATAAAAACGGATTCTTTTTCGGAATCCGTTTTTTTGTTTTATACTTTGGCTTTTGCTTCCGCTATAGCGTGGTTTATGCTTTCGCAAAGGCTATCTACCGTGGCGTTGTACTTTACGGGGATACGCGCGGCTTCCTTTCCGCCCTCGGAAATAACGAAAAACCAGATTTTCGTGTTGTTTTTCTCGTCGAAAACGCGTTCTTCGCAAACGGTGGAAACGCCGTCCATATCCTCGAAAGCAAACTGCATTTCGGTTTCATCCTTGCCGTCTTCTATAAGCGAAAAGGTTTTTTGGGAAATGTATACGCCGTCATTCGTAAAAAGAAGCGCGGCAACGGTATATTTGCTGGAACGGTACTTTCTGTCCGTTCTGCCGCGGCGCACGATTACGCCCTCGCCATCGTACACGAAATTGCCGAGAAGAGCGGGTTTTATCCTGCGGGAAAGCGTTATGTGTACGCTTTCGAGCGTTTCCTCGTCATATTTTTGCGTGGCACGCAGCACGGCTTCGTCTATCTCGCCTTCGCTCGCCCGCCCGGAGGACGGCGCAAAAGCCACCACGGCGCCCACGAGCGCCACACCAAAGCAAAGCGGCGTCTGCATAGGCATAAAATCGAAGCCCAATATATTGGTTATGGCAAAGAACACCGCCGCCACACCAATTATTATAACGCCCACGTAAAAATGCCTGTCGTTGCTGTTGTAATATTTAAGGTTTCTTTTGTAATCCATAGTCTTTCTCCCTTCAAAGCCTATTATTCTGATGTTATTATATCATATATCCTTACAATTTTAAAGATGTGTAAGGTATAAAATAAAAAATTTTCATTTTGTTCACATTTGGGTTTTTGAATCCATTTGTTTTTCAGAGCATATGTATGTATAATTATTAAAAAAATTTCTTAACTGTACTTGATATTCTTGCTATTGTATGATATAATGTGTGTAATAATTCCTATGGAGGTGCTATTATGGAACACATCAAAACAGTTGAAACAAAAAACCTTTGCGAAAGCGCTAAAAACGGCGGCTGTGGCGAATGCCAGACATCTTGCCAGTCCGCTTGCAAAACAAGCTGCGGTATTGCTAACCAGCAGTGCGAAAGCAAAAACAAATAATCAAATTTAAAAATGCCCACCGAACAGGGGGCATTTTTAAGTATATAAATATAAATTCGGGAAAGGAACCTTGAAATGATACATCAGTATAAACTCGGCGGCTACAACGTAGTCCTCGACATATGCTCGGGTTCGGTGCACGTGGTAGACGACGTCGCCTACGACATAATTGAGCTTTTTGAAGCACACACGCGCGAGGAAGTTATAAAAACCGTCGGGGAAAAATACATAAACGGCGCAGACATCACTGCGGCGGATATAGAAGAATGTTACGCGCAGGTAGAAGCTCTGCGCGACGCGGGCAAGCTCTTCTCGCCCGACACGTTCGAGCCTATGGCGGGCAAGCTCAAAGAAAAAACGGCAGGCGTTGTCAAAGCGCTCTGCCTGCACATAGCACACACCTGCAACCTCAACTGCTCCTACTGCTTTGCAAGCCAGGGCAAATACCACGGCGACAGAGCCGTGATGAGCTTCGAGGTGGGTAAGCGCGCGCTTGATTTCCTCGTAGAAAACTCGGGCACACGCCACAATCTGGAGGTTGACTTCTTCGGCGGCGAACCGCTTATGAACTTCGACGTTGTAAAGCAGCTCGTGGCATACGCCAGAAGCATAGAAAAAGAGCATAACAAAAACTTCCGCTTCACGCTCACGACGAACGGCGTGCTTATTGACGATGACGTTATAGATTTTGCCAACCGCGAGATGAGCAACGTCGTGCTCAGCCTCGACGGCAGAAAAGAAATCCACGACCGCTTCAGAGTGGACTACGCGGGCAAGGGCAGTTTCGACAAAATCGTGCCCAAATTCCAGAAGCTTGTGGAAGCGCGCGGCGGCAAAGACTACTATATGCGCGGCACATTCACGCACGCAAACCCCGATTTTCTCGAGGATATCAAAACGATGCTCGACCTCGGCTTTACGGAGCTGAGTATGGAACCCGTTGTCTGCGCCCCCGGCGACCCCGCGGAGCTTACAGACGAGGATATGGAAATAGTTAAAGACCAATACGAAAAGCTCGCAGAGCTTATGTTGGAGCGCCACCGCGAGGGCAGACCCTTCACCTTCTACCACTATATGATAGACCTTACGGGCGGCCCGTGCATATACAAGCGCATTTCGGGATGCGGCTCGGGCACGGAATATATGGCTGTTACCCCTTGGGGCGACCTTTACCCCTGCCACCAGTTCGTAGGCGACGAAAAATTCAAGCTCGGCAACATTTACGAAGGCGTTACGAACACGGAAAAACAGGGCGAATTTGCCGCTTGTAACGTATACGCGCGCCCCGAATGCCGCGATTGCTGGGCAAGGCTCTATTGCTCGGGCGGCTGCGCGGCGAACGCATACCATTCCACGGGCGCTGTTACGGGCGTTTACAAAAAGGGTTGCGAACTCTTCAAAAAACGTATGGAATGCGCTATAATGCTCGCTATTGCGAAGCAATTTGAATAAGAATGAACACTCCGATTTGTGAGTTTTTGGAAAATTATGTGCAAAAAGGCGCGACGCGCCTGCATATGCCGGGGCACAAAGGTATAGGTGAAACGGAAAAATACGACCTTACGGAAATAGACGGCGCAGACAGCCTGTATGAAGCGAGCGGAATTATCGCGCAAAGCGAAAAAAACGCGGGCGGGCTTTTCGGAGCGCACACGTTCTATTCCGCAGAGGGCTCTTCCCTCGCCATTCGCGCGATGCTCTACCTCGCCACGCTACACGCCGCAAGCCGCGGCGAAAAAGCGCGTGTGCTCGCAGGGCGCAACGCCCACAAGACGTTTGTGAGCGCCGTGGCGCTGCTCGGCACAGAGGTGGAATGGCTCACGGGCGGCGGCTCGTACCTTTCCTGCCGCGTGACGGCGGAAACCGTGCGCGAATATTTTGAGAACGCCCAAAGCCTTCCCACGGCGGTGTACCTTACCTCGCCCGATTACCTCGGTAATATGGCGGATATCGCGGGCGTGGCGCGGGTTTGCCGCGAAAACGGCGTACTTTTGCTCGTGGATAACGCACACGGCGCATACCTTAAGTTTTTGCCCGAGTCTATGCACCCCATAGACCTCGGTGCGCATATGTGTTGCGATTCCGCGCACAAAACTCTGCCCGCGCTCACGGGTTGTGCATACTTGCACGTGGCAAAAGACGCGCCGCAGATGCTTTCCGAAAACGCAAAAAACGCGCTCGCGCTTTTCGGCTCCACAAGCCCCTCTTACCTTTTGCTCGCCTCGCTCGACGCGGCGAACAAGTACCTCGCGGAAAATTATCGCGAAAAACTTGCCGCGTTCGTGGGGCGGCTGGAACTGCTCAAAAAAGAACTGCGCGCGCACGGCTACGCCTTTTCGGGAAACGAGCCGCTGAAGCTCACGTTCAACACGAAAGCCTACGGCTACCTCGGCGCGGAGATGGCGGAATATCTTACAGGGCAGAACTTCGTGCCCGAATTTTACGACCCCGATTTCCTTGTGCTTATGTTCACACCCGAAATAAGCGAGGGGGAAATGGCAAGGCTTCGCAAGGTGCTGCTCGCTCTGCCGAAGCGCACGGAAATTTTCGTTTTCCCGCCGCGCCTCTCGCTCCCCGAGCGTGCTATGCACCCGCGCGAGGCGGTGCTTTCAGCCTGCGAAAAGCTACCCGTGGAAAAATGCGTGGGCAAAACGCTCGCCGCCGTCACGGTAGGCTGTCCGCCCGCCGTGCCTATAGCGGTTTCTGGCGAGGTTATAGACGAAAGCACGGTAAAATGCTTTAAATATTACGGCATTTCACATTGTAACGTAGTAAAAGAATAGCTTTATACAAAAACATCGTTGTGTCGATACACAACGATGTTTTCTTTTTATCTGTTTGCCATAGGTTCATAGGGAACGTCTTCTTTTACACTTATGTAAGCGGGGCGAATTATTTTGCCCGCGTTCTGAATTTCTTCTATACGGTGCGCGCTCCAGCCGGCTATGCGAGCTATGGCGAAAATCGGCGTGAAAAGCTCATACGGCAAGCCGAGCATCTTGTAGACCATACCCGAATAAAAATCCACGTTGGCACTGACGCCTTTGTAAATTTTGCGTTTTTCCCCGATTATCTGCGGTGCGAGCTTCTCCACGGTTTCGTAAAGCTCAAATTCTTCTTCCATACCCTTTTCCACGGAAAGCGCTTTTGCAAAGGAGCGCAATATATCCGCGCGCGGGTCGGAAACGGAATATACCGCGTGGCCCATACCGTATATAAGCCCCGCGCGGTCGAACGCTTCCCTATCCAGCAGTTTTGCGAGATATTCCGCTATTTCTTCCTTGTTCTTCGTGTTTATGCTCGCTTTCATATCGTCGAACATCTGCATAACCTTTATATTCGCGCCGCCGTGGCGGGGGCCCTTGAGCGAGCCGAGCGAGGCGGAAACGGCAGAGTACGTGTCCGTACCCGAGGAGGTTACGACGTGCATAGCGAACGAGGAGTTGTTGCCGCCGCCGTGCTCTGCGTGGAGCACGAGCGCGAGGTCCAAAAGTTTGGCTTCAAGCGGCGTGTATTCGCCGTTTTCGCGCAGTATATAGAGCAGGTTTTCCGCCGTGGAAAGCCCCTGCTTGGGGTAATGTATAAAAAGGCTCTGCCCGTTGTGGTAATGCTGGTAAGATTGATATCCGTACACGGCGAGCAACGGAAACTGTGCTATAAGCGCTATGCACTGGCGCAGCACGTTTGCCGTGGAAATATCGTCGGGGTTATCGTCGTAGGCGTAGAGCGCCAGCACGCTACGGGAAAGAATGTTCATCATATCCTTGCCGGGCGCTTTCAAAATCATATCGCGCACGAAAGAGGGCGGCAGAGTGCGGTATTCCGCAAGCAACGCGCTGAAATCCGCAAGCTCGCGCTCGTTGGGAAGCTTTGAAAAAAGCAAAAGATACACGGTTTCCTCAAAGCCTTGGCGGTTATCGGCGACAAAGCCGCGCACAAGGTCGCGAACGTTTATGCCGCGGTAGTAAAGCCTGCCGTCGCAGGGGCGTGTGAGCCCTTCTTCGTTCTTTTCCTTTGATATTATTGTAGAAATTTCCGTAAGCCCCGCCACGACACCCGTGCCGTCTATATCGCGCAAGCCGCGTTTTACGTTGTTTTCCGCATACATCTGCGGCACGATATTGTTGTTGATATCGGAAAGCGCGGCGAGCTTCTGTATATATGGGGTAATTTCCGAATAATTTGTCATCTTTTCTCTATTTCCTTCCTGATTTGGGTATTTACGCATTTACTACGTATATTTTACCATATTTGCGGTTAAATTGCAGTAAATAATCTTTAAAAATTCTGTAAATTTATTGTCGAAAAGCTAAAATTCGGCGCTATTTTCGCCGTTTTCGGGTATTTTATTTTTCTTCGCCAAAAACTATTGACAATTTTCTTTTGTAAAACTATAATATTTTTATGATATATTTGAGTGGCAACCGCCCAATATCGGGGCGGTTTTCACTTTTTTGGAGGCATATTGTGTTAACCATAGATAAAGTTTATGATGCGGCGCGCGTGCTCGAACCCGTTGTGCGCCACACACAGCTCATAGAAGCACCGCGTATGAGCGACGAGCTTGCCTGCAAGCTTTATTTAAAACCCGAAAATCTTCAGCTTACGGGTTCTTTCAAAGTGCGCGGCTCCGCTTATAAAATTTCACAGCTTACAGACGAAGAAAAATCCCACGGTGTTATCGCTTGCTCCGCAGGCAACCACGCGCAGGGCGTTGCCCTCGCTGCTACGAAGCAGGGTATAAAATCCGTAATCTGCCTGCCCGCAGGCGCGCCTATTTCCAAGGTTCAAGCAACTAAAGGCTACGGCGCAGACGTTTGCCTTGTAGACGGCGTTTACGATGACGCTTACGCAGAGGCAATCCGCCAGAGAGATGAGCTTGGATATACGTTCATTCACCCGTTCGACGATGACGACGTTATCGCAGGTCAAGGCACAATCGGCCTGGAAATCCTCAACGAGCTCCCCGATACAGACGTGGTTGTCGTTCCCGTTGGCGGCGGCGGTCTTATTTCAGGCGTTGCGTACGCGCTCAAAACGCTCAAACCCTCCGTAAAAATCTACGGTGTTCAGGCGGCAGGCGCACCCTCTATGTACAACGCAGTCACAACGGGCGTGCCCGAAAAGCTCCGCTCCGTTTCCACCTTTGCAGACGGCATCGCCGTTAAAGCACCGGGCGAAAATACGTTTGAATACTGCAAAAAATACGTAGATGAAATCGTAACCGTTACGGAAGACGAAATTTCCGCGGCTATACTCCACCTCATCGAAAACCAGAAGCTTATCGCAGAGGGCGCTGGCGCGGTTTCCGTGGCGGCTGTCAAATTCGGCAAAATCCCCGTGGCGGGCAAAAAAGTAGTTTGCATCGTTTCGGGCGGTAACATCGACGTTACAATTCTTTCCCGCGTTATAGACCGCGGTCTTCACAAGAGCGGCAGAGCTTGCTCTATAGTTATTGAGCTTATAGATAAGCCCGGTCAGCTCGAAATGGTTTCCCACATCATCGCGGAATGCGGCGGCAACGTGGTTTCCGTTCACCACGAGCACGGCGACGCGCAGGCGGTAAACGGTTGTTTCCTGCGCCTCGGTATGGAAACCAAGAGCTTCGAGCATATCGAAGAAATCAAAAACAGCCTTATAAAAGAAGGCTTTAAAATCGTACAGTAAAATATTCGGAGGTTTAATATGTCCAAGGTTATTTATACAAAAAACGCACCCGACGCCATCGGCCCCTATTCCCAGGGAATCATAACAGGCGGCTTGCTCTTCACATCAGGCCAGATTGCCATCAACCCCGCAACGGGCGCGGTTGAAGCCGTTACAATCGAGGAACAGACAGAGCAGGTTTGCAAAAACATCGGCGCACTTTTAGAAGCGGCAGGCACATCCTATGAAAAGGTTGTGAAAACGACTTGCTTCCTCGCCGATATGGGCGATTTCGCCGCATTCAACGCAGTTTACGGCAAATACTTCGTTTCCAAACCCGCGCGCTCCTGTGTGGCGGCAAAAACGCTCCCCAAGAACGTTCTTTGCGAAGTGGAAGTAATCGCAGAAGTGGAATAATAAAAAAGAGCGCTTTGCGAAACTTCTCATAAGGAAGTTTACAAATTTCGGCAGGGAGATTGTCTTCTCTGCCGATTTGTGTTATAATGGAGTTAACAAAAGCCTCCCTTGTGTAAAGGGAGGTGCCGAGCGAATGCGAGGCAGAGGGATTGTAACGGCAGAAGATAGCGAAAAACAATCCCTCAGTCGCTACCGCGACAGCTCCCTTTGCACAAGGGAGCCTTTGGACACGCTTGTGCATCTTTAGTGGTATTGGCTTTGCCCGAAGCGTTTGTTATACAAATGCGAAATCGGCGATAAAACGGAACGGTAAACTTGAATTTGTAGGGATGGTGTTTATGAAAAGATTTATATCATTGATACCTACTCGTAAGAAAATAATTTTGAAGGAGAACACGATGATAAAAGTTAAAATAATAGACAGTGCTCGAAAAGATGACATCAACATCAAGAATCATCCATTCAAGCTGTTCGGGCTGATGCTACCGTCCTATAATAACGGCAAATGGGATCATACAGAGATTGTTTTTCCACCCGAAAACCATACTGAAATGCGCTTTCCCGATGAGAATTACGATTACGACAAAATGAAAGATGAGCATATTTTCATCGGAGCATACGATGGAGAACAATGTATCGGGCTTGCAATTATGCGAGATGATTTTTTCAAATATATGTATCTGTACGACTTGAAAGTGAACTCTGCATATCGCAGCAAAGGTGTCGGTGCTATGCTTATTGATAAGTGCAAAGAAGTAGCCGTTGAACAGGGCTATCGCGGTATCTATACGCAGGGGCAAGACAATAACCTCGGTGCGTGCAAATTCTATCTTAAATGTGGCTTTGAAATTGGCGGTATTAACACTCACGTTTATAATGGCACACCACAAGAAAATAAGAAGGATATTTTCTTTTACATAGATGCCGAATGAGGATAGCTATTTATGAAGTATGATAACAAAACAATCAAATTAAAAAACGGACAATCGGCAATTTTAAGAGCGCCAAGTGCGAATGATGCAGCCGAGCTGATTGCCTATATGAAAACCGTTTTTGGTGAAACGGACTTTCTGATGCGTTATCCCGAAGAGTTTGAAATGAGCGTGGAGGATGAGGCAAAAATCCTTGAGGGGTTGGAAAGTTCCGAAACAAGCCTAATGATATGCTGCGAAGCAGACGGAAAGCTTGTCGGCAACTGTCAGCTCAGCTTCAACCAAAGAATTAAAACTGCCCATCGCGCAACCATTGCAATTTCCGTGTTAAAGGACTATTGGGGACAAGGTATAGGTACGGCTCTGTTTGAAGAAATGATTAAGGTTTCCAAAGATAAGGGTGTCTTGCAAATGGAGCTTGAATTTGTAGAGGGCAACGAGCGTGCCAAAAGGCTTTATGAAAAAATAGGATTCGCTGTCGTTGCCGAAAAGCCGAATGCCATTCGGCTGAAAGACGGAACGATGCTCAAAGAGTATTTTATGGTGAAATATTTATAATTATGCTTATCGTCAAATTCCAATTTATCGAACAGAATAAACACAACCCCGACAGACCTTGAAAATCTGTCGGGGTTTTATATTTGTTTACTGCATAAAAAAAGCCTTCTCCTGCGGGAGAAGGGGGACCGCGAAGCGGTGGATGAGGAGTTGCTTTGATTTTGGAACACCTCATCCGTCAGCCTTCGGTTGCCACCTTCCCCCGCTGGGGAAGGCTATTCAATTTTACCGCTAATTTTGCAGATTCTTAGGCGCTCTTTTTTGCCCTACCAAGTGCCTTGCACTTTTGATATGATATTTCAAAAATCCTCGCCAAAGCGAGGATTTTTCACTTTTTACACAAGCAAAACCATAACGGGAATGGTAAGCACCGAAAGCATCGTGCCCAGCAACATAAGGTTTGCCGCCGTTTCTTGCCCTTCGCCGAGCATTTCGGCAAAGTTCAGCACCACGCTCGCTACGGGGCAAGCTACCATAATGTAAACAGAGGTTTTCAGGTTTTCATCCACGGGGAAAAGGCGCAAAAGCAGAAGCGCTATGAGCGGCAGAACAAGCTGCTTTGCCGCGATGATAAGATATTGCACCGGCACGGCAAAAACCTTTTTCACGCTCATCGTGGCAAGGCGCATACCCATTATCAGCATACAGAGCGGCGTTGTCATACGCGCGAGCAGGGCGAGCATATCGCCAAGCTCCGCTGGCAAAGCCACACCCGTAACAAACAGCGGTATAGCCACCAGAAGCGAAAGCACCGCAGGGTTGAGCGCTATTTTTTTCACGCTCATATACTTCGGGTTGTTCGTTATAATCGCAGAGCCGAGTGTCCAGCCGAGAATGTTCATAACGAGCGAAAACATCGCGGAAAACGCCACCGCCTGCGGGTAATCGGGCAAAAGCGCCTCTAAAACGGGCACACCCATAAACGCACAGTTGGAAAAGCAAAGGGAAAGCGTGTATACGCGGTAGCGCACGTCCTCGATTTTCTTGCGAAAAAGGAAACGGAACGTGAGAAGCACCGTCACCATAAGCACGAGCACGAAGAAGAATACAAAAAGCATATCCGCAACCATACGGAGCGAAAATTCCACGCGCGAGAAAGAATAAATTATAAGTGCAGGCGAGCAAACGTACATAAGCAGTTTTGCAAAAGCGGAAATAGCGTCGCCTTTAACAAGCCCACTTTTCACCATAAGAAAACCCGGGCAAGCATACAGAAGCATAACCGCCACGGTGGAAAGAGCGATAAAAAAACTGCCCACAAAAACACTTCCTTTCAAAAATATATCCGAACAATAATATAGCACAAATGCCGCATACTTTCAAGAATTTTTTAAAAAATCCTATATATTGCATATTTCTGCCGCAACCTTAATATATTTTTGCTATGAACAAAAAATATTTGGGAGGAAACAAAAATGAGCAATATTTACCGCGACATCGCCACCCGTACCGCGGGGGATATTTACATAGGCGTGGTTGGGCCCGTACGCACGGGCAAATCCACCTTTATCAAAAAATTTATGGAAACGGTCATCGTGCCGAATATCAAGGGCGATTATGACAAAAAAAGAGCCAAAGACGAAATGCCCCAATCTGCCGCGGGCAAAACCGTTATGACAACAGAACCGAAGTTCATCCCCGACGAGGCAGTTACGGTAACGCTCGACGGAGGCGAGGAATTTTCCTGCAAAATGATAGATTGCGTGGGCTACATCGTGCCCGAAGCGCTCGGCAACTACGAAAACGGCGAGCTGCGTATGGTTATGACGCCGTGGTCCGACGAGCCGATGGCTTTTGACCGCGCGGCGGAAATCGGCACGGAAAAGGTTATCCGCGAACACGCGACAATCGGTGTGCTCGTTACTTGCGACGGCACGTTCGGCGACATTCCGCGCGCAAACTACGAAGCGGCGGAGGCGCGTGTGGCAAGCGAGCTCCACGAAATAAACAAACCGTTTGTTGTGGTGCTCAACTCCGCGCACCCCGAAAGCGCAGAGGCTGTAAACCTCGCTCTGGAGCTCGAAAAACGCTACAAAGCGCCCGTTGCGCTCGTAAACTGCCTGGAGCTTGACAAAGAGGACATCGGGCACATTTTAGAGCTTGTGCTTATGGAGTTCCCCGTTTGCGAAATCCGCGTGGAGCTGCCGAACTTCATCGCCTCGCTCGACCGCTCGCACCCCGTTTACAAAAGTATGCTCGCGCAGGTAGTGGAATGTGCGGGAAACATCAAGGTGACGGGCGATATAGGCACGTGTTTTGCCTCTGCCACGGAAAACGAGCACATTAAAAACACGTACGTTTCGCGCCTCGACCTCGGCACAGGCAAAGCAGAAATCGCCGTGAGCGCCGCCGACGGGCTTTTCTACCGCCTTATAAGCGACGTAGCAGGCACGGAAATAACAGACGATGCTTCGCTTATGTCCACAATAGCGCAGTTTGCGGGCGCAAAACGCAAATACGATAAAGTTGCGGCGGCTATAGACGAGGTGAACAGCACGGGTTACGGCATTGTGGTGCCCGAAATCTACGACCTCAAGCTCGAAGAACCCGAAATCGTGAAAAAAAGCGGCGGCTACGGCGTTCAGCTTCGCGCGTCCGCGCCATCCATTCATATGATAAAGGCAGACATAAAAACGGAAGTTTCGCCGATTGTGGGCACGGAGGCGCAATCGGAAGAGCTTGTGAACTTCCTCTTGCGCGAGTTTGAAACCGACCCTCAGCGAATTTGGGAAACGAATATGCTCGGCAAATCGCTCTACGAGCTTGTAAACGAGGGCTTGCACGCAAAACTTTCTCATATGCCCGACGATGCGCGCGCTCGCCTTTCGGAAACGCTCCAACGTGTAATCAACGAGGGCGCAGGCGGGCTTGTGTGTATTATTCTTTAGAGTGGCTCGCCTTCCCCTCGAGGGGAAGGTGGCACGCCTCGCGTGACGGATGAGGTGTAGCCGTCCGCAGACGGCGTTATCTCAAAAAATCAAAGACACCTCATCAGTCCCTTATGGGACAGCTTCCCCTCAAGGGGAAGCCCAAAAGGCGCCACCCATACAAAAATCCCCACGCATTCGCTTATTTAAAAAAGTTTACATCTATTAGTTGTAAATTAACCACTTTTCAAAAATATCCGTTATCATATATATAAGAAATCTAATTTCTTATACTAAATATAATTAACGGAGAAAAAACAATGTCAAACGAAGAAATCATCGAAAGAATACGCATTCGCAAGGAAAATTTTGTTCATAACGTGATATGGTTACGCAAATATTACTGTATACCCAAAAAAAGAATGGCAGAACTTTTGGGAATATGCGTTTCAAGCTGGAATAAAATCGAAAAAGGTATATTTCCCGGAAAAATGACTTCAAATATCGTAATAAACATTTGCGAAAATTTCCGCGTTACTTCCGATTCTCTTTTCGAGAAACGATTTGGGGAATAAACTTGCCGACAAAAAAACGCACCTGCGGGTGCGTTTTTTCTCGTTCTAGTGTGTTGATAAAGTCGGTTCAAAATTTTTCTTTCGGCAATTTAGACAAAAGTAATTATTAGTAGCCTTCCCCAGCGGGGGAAGGTGGCAGCCGAAGGCTGACGGATGAGGTGTTTTTAGGCAGAACTTACTCCTCATCCACCGTCTGCGACGGTCCCTCTTCTCCCACAGGAGAAGGCTTAACCTGTTAATTTTTTATTTTCTGATTTTTTACACGGCTTTTTCTTTTTGCGTTATTTCATTTCGATAAGCTCGTATTGCGAGGTTCCAAGACCGATTTTTTCCGCGTGCTCCAGGCAGCTTCTCCATTCGGATTCGGGGCGGGAGTTTTTGAAGTGGTCGTGGTGGTCGCAGAAATCGTGCTTTGCCATATTGTCTGCAAGCTGGCTTCCCGGCAGGGGCTTTTGCTTGAGGCACGCGTCCACGCACGCGCGGTCGAGCGCAAGCGGGTCTGTGGAGGCGAACATACCCACGTTGGGCAGGATGGGCGCATCGTTTTCTGCGTGGCAATCGCAGTTTGGCGAAACGTCCACGATAAGCGAGATGTGGAAGTTCGGTCTGCCGTCTACCACGGCTTTCGTGTACTCAGCCATACGGCAGTTGAGCACCTTTGTGGCGTTGTCGTTCTTAAAACGGATAGCGTCGAAATTGCACGCGCCAAGGCACCTGCCGCAGCCAACGCAATTTTCCGTATTTACCGTCATTTTCTTCTTTTCCGCATCGAAAACGAGGCCGTTGTTTGCACATTCACGCAGGCAAAGGCGGCAACCGCGGCATTTTGCTTCTTTTATAAAGGGTTTGCCGCTACTGTGCTGTTCCGTTTTGCCCGCACGGGAGCCGCAACCCATACCTATGTTCTTTATAGCGCCGCCAAAGCCCGTCATTTCGTGGCCTTTGAAGTGAGTGAGGCTTATAAATACGTCGGCATCCATAACCGCCCTGCCGATTTTCGCAGTTTTTACGTATTCGCCGCCCGCAACGGGCACTTCTATATCGTCCGTGCCCTTAAGCCCGTCGCCGATTATGATGGGGCAACCCACCGTGAGCGGTGTAAACCCGTTTTCCCAGGCACATTCCAGGTGCTCCAGCGCGTTTTTTCTGCTGCCGGGGTACATCGTGTTACAGTCCGTGAGGAACGGCTTGCCGCCGAGCTCTTTTACGACGTCCACCACGGCGCGCGCATAGTTCGGGCGCAGGTAGCTTATGTTGCCAAGCTCGCCAAAGTGCAGTTTTATAGCCACAAACTTGCCCTCTAGGTTAAGCTCTGCGATTCCCGCCGTTTTCATAAGTCTTTTTAGCTTCGTGGGCAAGCCCTCGCCGAGCTTCGCACGAAAATCTGTAAAATATACTTTTGCTTTTTCCATAATTTTCTCCGTTCAAAATGTTTTATGCTCCGGCAAGCGCCGCTGTTATATCTCTGCTCATACCGTCTACTATGGCTTCAACCAGCGCCATATCGTCGCCCTCTGCCATTATGCGTATCAGCGGCTCTGTGCCCGAGGGACGCACCACAACTCTGCCGTTCTGCCCCAAGGCTTCTTTTGCTTCGTCCAGTATTTCGCGCACCTTATCGCTTGTGTAAAATTCCAGCTTCTGTTCGTGGTTGGCGCGTATATTCTTCGTAACCTGCGGATATTGCTTCATAACCTTGCCCGCCTCGGAAAGCGAAATTCCCTTTCTGCAAAGCACGGAAAGAAGCTGAAGCGCCGTAAGCTGCCCATCGCCCGCCGTGGCGAAATCGCGGAAAATGACGTGCCCCGTCTGCTCTCCGCCGAAATAGTAATCCTCCAAAAGCATCTTTTCCAGCACATATCTGTCGCCAACCTTTGTGCGCACAAATCTTATGCCGTTTTCTTCGCAGAATTTGCCCAAGCCAAAGTTGGAAACTATCGTGCCGACAAGCGCGTTGCCCGTAAGCCTGCCGCGTTCCTTCATATCCTTCGCTATAATTGCCATAATAAGGTCGCCGTCTACAATGCTTCCCTTTTCGTCTACACAAAGGCACCTGTCGGCGTCGCCGTCGAACGCTATGCCCATAAACAGCCCGTTTTCCACAACGTACTTCTGCAGAACCTCCAGATGTGTAGAGCCGCACCCCTCGTTTATATTATATCCGTCGGGCTCGCAAGCGAGCATATGGCATTTTGCGCCCAACCCCTCAAAAAGCTCCTTCGCCGTGCCGGAGGCAGAGCCGTTTGCGCAGTCTATGGCTATTTCCACGCCGTCGAAAGCGTAAAGCACCGTGGAGCGTATATGCGCTATATAATCCTTTGCCGCGTCTGCCGCGTGCGTGACTGTACCAACCATATCAGGGGTAACCGTGCCGAGCTTTTCGGGCGCGTCCAGCACGAGGTATTCCACGCGTTCTTCCAGCGCGTCGGGCAGTTTCATACCCGCCTCACCGAAAATTTTTATACCGTTGAACTCGCTCGGGTTGTGGGAAGCGGAAATCATAATGCCCGCGTGCGCTTTGTATTTGCCGATAAGATATGCAACGGCAGGCGTCGGCACAACGCCGAGATTTATAACGTCCATACCCGCAGAGCAAAGCCCCGCACTCATAGCGCAAGCGAGCATTTCGCTCGATTGGCGCGTGTCCATACCGAGCACCACCGTGTCTGCGCGTTTGTGCCTGCCCTTGTTAAGCACGTTTGCAATAGCCCTGCCGAGCTGCATAGCCGTTTCACACGTCAGCTCCGTGTTCGCTATGCCGCGGATACCGTCTGTTCCGAAAAGTCTTCCCATTGTTCCCTCTTTCCGAACGCGCACGCGTTCTTTGTAAAATTATCTTTACTTATTATTTTACCATATAATTCAAAACTTTACAACAAGCAAATTGAAAAGCTTCAGGGTTTTTGAATGAGTTAATAAAATATGAACAAAGTCAAATCAAGCAATAAAAAATCCGGTTTAGTTGGCCTTCCCCTAGCATCAGCGATAGGGGAAGCCCATCAAGTCAGTTTTTGCCCAAAACAATCAATACAAAAATGTCGTGTTCATAAATTGTTTACTCATTCAAAAACCGTGTGGAAAGTTTTAAGACGAGATTTTACAAAAAATTCCGCACACTCACGTGTACGGAATTTTGTATTTATATGACGGGTTCGCCATAACTGTTTTTTATTTTCTTATAAACATCTGTGTCCAATAATTTCCGTCGTCAACATATCCCACGCCAATGTGCGTAAAAGAAGAATTCAAAATATTTGCACGGTGGCCGGAGGAATTCATCCACGCATTCACGACAGCCTGGGGGCTTCTTTGCCCTCGTGCTATATTTTCCCCCGCGCTTCTGTATGTGATGCCGAAGTTTTTTATCATTTGAAAAGGAGTTCCGTATACAGGGCTTGTGTGAGAAAAATATTTATTGTCTTTCATATCCTGCGATTTATAGCGCGCAACACGGCCCAGCTCCCAATCGTATGTAAGCTCCTTTAAACCGTTTTGCACTCTGATTTCATTCACAAGCCTGATAACCTCTTGTTCATAGCTTAAAACGGTGCTGTTCTCCGCAGGTATTGTCAAAACCTGCCCGGGGTATATTAAATCGGCGTCGCGTATGTGCGGGTTTGCCGCTTTGAGCTCGCTCAGCCCCACCTGATATTTCACGGCAATCTTCCACATAGTATCGCCAGCCGCCACCGTATGGGAAGAAGCCGCCGATACGCTTATGGCAAACACAACACTAATTGCAACACTTAAAATAAAAACAAATAGTTTTTTCATCTGTTGCACCTCCATATATAGATTTAAATTTTCTCGATGAATGTATACCCGTTGTATATATATTGTAACATATTTTCCACCGTAATTCAAATGTAAGTCTTGGTAATGCCCCTACGCGTACTACGCAAGGGCAAATTTCGTTGAAAAAAGAAAGCAAGTCTTTAGGGTCGTACCCTAAAGGACAGTTTTGCAAGAATACGGTATATCTCGAAAGAGGTATGCCGTATTCTTGCTTTTTTTAGTCCTTACGCGGATTTACGGATTTCTTCCATCATTTCGCGGAGTTCGTTCTCGTCGGGAATGTCGATCAGACCTGCCGCCGTAAAGTAAACGTCAAGCTTTACTCGCTTTCTTCCGTCAACCTTTTCGCTGTTGTGAACCTCAATTCGTCGTATAAGTCGATTAACGATTTCGGGAGTAAGCTCCTTAATATCGGTACACTTACGGATGGTTTCAAGGAATATACGGAGATCTACCTTATCTTGCTCAAATACCTTTAAGGAGTTTTCTGCCTTTGCAACCGCTTCTATGAGTGCTTTTTGTTCCGCCTCATATTTACCCATCATTTTAGAGAAACGGTCATCGGGAATTTTACCGAGCACGTTATCCTCGTACAAACGCTCAATCATAGTGTCGATCTCGGCAATTCGGCGCTTGTCTTTCTCAATGGAAGCCTTCATATTCCGCACGTTAGTTTCCTTCGTGATATTATGCTTCTTGGCATACATATAAAGGAACACCGCCTCGTACTGCTGAATAAAGAGTGCTACGCGCTTTACAAGTTCAAGCATCATTTCCCTTAAAACGACTTCACGAATAAAGTGGATAGTACAACCACCTCGACTTTCCTTGTAGGCAGAGCATCGGTGAAACTCTTGGTGCGGTTTTATGCTTTTTGCCGCGCAGAAGTAAAGCTTCGATCCACAATCAGCGCAGTAGAGCAAACCCGAAAACAGACTCTCTCTACCCGTTGCGGTGTTTCGTCTGCGACCATCACGAAGCTCTTGAACACGATTGAAGGTATCTTCGTCTATGATAGCTTCTTGGGTATTCGGAATGATCTGCCATTCTTCCTCGGGATTGTAAACCGTCTTGTGAACCTTATAGCTGACGAGTGAAGTCTTGAAATTGACTGTGCAACCCGTGTACTGCCGGTTCGCCAAAATGTGCTTGATGGTTGAGGTATCCCAAGCATATTCACCTCGCTTTGGCATAGGATTTGAAGTCTTACGCCCGATTGAC
>JAFTOK010000073.1 GCA_017463815.1 Clostridia bacterium
GAAGACGGCAACAAGCTCGTTTCCGCTACGGATAAAGACGGCAAAGAAGTAACAATCACGCTCGAACAGGCACTCGATAAGGAATATCTCGAAGAAAAAGAATATACGCTTTCTTACACATTCGAATATGAAACAATCGAAGGCGAAGATAGAACAACCGAAAAAACAGAGCTTGCCGATACAATCCTTCAGAAGCTTAAAAACGGCGAAGATTTCAAAACTCTCGCTCTCGAATATTCCGAAGAATTCCTTACACATTTGTATAAAGACGGTTATATGGTAAGCGGCGACCTCATCAATGATGAAACGGCTATCAAAGCTATCGATAAGCTCGAAATCGGTGATATGACGGAAGACCTTGTTTCCATAAGCTCCGGTAAATACCTCTACATCGTAAAACGCATCGACCTTACGGAAAAGGCTTACACACACGCTGAAGAAGACGCTGAAGACACAACTTATGCAGAAATTTTCGCAAACTTCAGAACGACTGTTAAAAACTACACATATTCCGAGCTTCTTAAAACTTATACAGAAAATATTTCCATTAACACAAACGTTATCGACAAATACACAATGGCAGATACGTTCCTTTCCAAAGAAATCTATTACACATACGGTTAATAAAACGCTTTGTTTGGCTTTGTAAAACCTTTTGTGCCGCTTCTGCGCGTAAGCGAATATGAGTTTTACCGCGGGGCGTACTGCGGCCTGTGCGCCGCTATGAACAAGCGTACGGGCGCGGCGTCCTCTATGACGCTCAGCTACGATATGGTGTTCTTTGCGCTTGTGCGCGGAGCTCTTACGGGGGAGCGGTACATACTGAAGAAAAAAAGGTGTGCCGTACATCCCATAAAAAAGCGCACTATGATGCTGCCGAACGGTGCGCTCGATTACACGGCACAAATAAACGCAATACTTGTATATTATAAATTTCTCGATGATGCCGCGGATGAGCGCGGGGCCAAAAAGCTTGCTTCACGTGCGCTCTCCTCGGTTGCCGGGGGTATAAAAAAACGCACGCAGGGCCTTTCCGAGCTTGAGGCGGCGGTGAAAGCCTCGCTGGGCGAGCTTTCCACGCTGGAAAAAGAGAAACGTCCATCTCCCGACGAGGCGGCGGAAACCTTCGGTAAAACGCTCGCCATTTGCCTTTCCCACGGGCTTCCCGAAAGGAAGGCACGCATAGCGTGGGAAATAGGCAGGCACACGGGCAGGGCGGTATACCTTGCCGATGCCGCGTGTGATTTTTGGAAAGATAAAAAATCCGGCTCATATAACCCGTTTGTGCTTGCTCTGGGCGGCGAAATGGGAGAGGCGGAGGCGCAAAGCGTGAAAAATGCCGTTCTTTTAGAGCTTGCCGCTTTGGAACGAACGCTTGCGCTTATAGATTATACCGAGTTCGATTTGACGCGTGAATGCGTTATGAACGTGGCCTCTTTCGGTATAAAAAACGCATTTTTTTCTGAATTTGAAAAGGAGAGAAGTAATGACAAATCCTTACACAGTCCTCGGGATTGACCCGAATGCAACAGACGAAGAAGTCAAAAAGGCTTACCGCGAGCTTGCAAAAAAATATCATCCCGATAACTATGCGGACAGTCCGCTTGCCGACCTTGCGCAGGAAAAAATGAAAGAAATCAACGAGGCTTACGACACTATTCAGCGTATGCGCACGGAGAACGGAGCACGCTACGCGCACAACTCTTATATGTTCGCGGAAATCCGCAGCTATATAGAGGCGGGCGATTTTTACGAAGCAGGTATTCGCCTCGATGCTGTGAAGCAGAGCGAGCGAAACGCGGAGTGGTTTTACCTGAAGGGCAGAGTTAACGAAAGCCGAGGCTTCTTCTTTGAAGCGGCGCGTTGCTACGATACCGCTTGCGCTATGGAGCCGCAGAACCCCGAATACAGAGAGGCGGCAAACAGACTCCAAAGAAACGCGCAGAGCTACGATGGCAGACGTGCGAGCGGCACACCCGTGGGCGGTTGCTCCGTCTGCGATATATGTGCGGGCATTATGTGCCTGGATTGCTGCTGTGACTGTATGGGTCCGGGATGCTGAAATGAGAAGAACGAAGAAGATTACTCTTTGTGCAGTGCTTTCCGCGCTGAGTGTGGCGGTTATGTATATAGGCTCTTTTATAGAGGTGCTGGATATTTCCGTTGCCTGCATAGCCTCGCTCGTGGTGCTGTTTTGCGTGGAAGAGCTGGGAAAAAAATATGCTTTTGCCGTTTACGCCGCGGTGTCGCTGCTTTCATTTATGCTTCTGCCGCAAAAATGGGTCGCCGCTTATTTTGCGTTTTTCTTCGGCATTATGCCCATAACGAAGAAACTTTTTGAAAAAACGGGCAAAATACTTTCGTGGGTTTTAAAAGTGCTTGTTTTTAACGCCGAAGTTTTCGCCTTCTATTTTGTGGCGGAAAAGCTCGATTTTTTCGAAGAAAACGAAACGGCGCTCCCGTACCTTTTGGTAATGCTTGTGCTCGCTAACCTCGTATTTGTTCTGGTCGACGTACTGTACGACAGAATGTACAGAATATATAAAATAAGATTTCAGGCAAGAGTACGCAAATATTTAAAATAAATTATAATAAGGAGAAACGAAAATGGCTAACTGGAATGAAATTGTTTCCGCTGCGAAAAAAACATTTAACAAGGCCGCTGTAAAGGTTAACGACTTTGCAGATTGCGCCGCAGAATCCATCAAAATCGAAGCGCTCAAAATAAAGCTCTGCGAAAAATACGAAGAGCTCGGCAGAGTTGTTTACGACGAGATGAGAGCCGATAAAGCAGACGCCGAAAAAGTTGGTGAAAAAGCCGCTGAAGTAGACGCGCTCATCGCAAAAATCGAAGCGCTCAAGGAAAGCAAAAAGAAACGTTGCGAAAAAGACTGCGCTGAAGAAGCCGCACCCGAAACAGAAGAAACGAACGACTAAACATACCGCCCGAACCGCATTTTTGCGGCTCGGGCGAATGTGCTTTTTATATGGAAGAAAGAAAATGAAAGAGAAAATACTTATAACCTGCTTCGAGCCGTTTGGCGGGGAAGAGAAAAACGCTTCTATGGCGATGACAGATGCTTTGCCAAGCGTTTTTTCGGGCATTGAAGCAGAGAAGCTCACGCTGCCCGTGGAATTTGCCCGTGCGGCTGAAATAGCGGAGGAAAAGGCAAGGGCAATTGGCGCGAAATACGTATTTTGCTTCGGGCAGGCAGGCGCAAGAGGCGCCGTTACGCCAGAGCTTGTGGCAATAAACCTTATGCACGCCGCCATACCCGACAATGCGGGCGCAAAACCGCAGGACAAGCCAATCGCGGCGGGCGGTGCAGCGGCGTATTTTACGCGTTTTCCCGCAAGGCTTATCGCGGAGAAAATAAAAGCGGGCGGCGTGCCGAGTTCACTTTCATACAGCGCGGGCGCGTACGTTTGCAACGACCTCTACTATCGCTTGCTTGCCGCGTTTGAAAAAAGCGGCGTGTGCGTTCTGTTTATACACGTGCCGCGCGAAAGCGAAAATCTCGCCGCGGCGGATATGGCGCGCGCGATTGCCGCGGCTTTGGAAGAAATATTGGCAGAATAACGCAAAATATGAAAAAATATGCCCAAAAGCATTGAAAAATATTTTAAACTGTGATACTATTGTAATATTAAAACAGTTATTTTGAGGAGTATTCACGATGAAAAATGTACCGGAGATTTTCGGAAGTATGGTTTTTAACGATTCCGTTATGAAGGCTCGCCTTCCCAAGGAAACGTACCGTTTGCTTAAAAGAACTATGGCAGAGGGTAAGCGCCTTGACCTTTCCGTGGCAAACGTTGTCGCCAACGCTATGAAGGATTGGGCAACGGAAAACGGAGCTACGCACTTTACGCATTGGTTCCAGCCTATGACGGGTATTACGGCGGAAAAGCACGACAGCTTTATTTCCCCTACGGACGACGGCAAGGTTATTATGGAATTTTCCGGCAAGGAGCTTGTTCGCGGCGAAACGGACGCATCGAGCTTTCCCTCCATCGGTTTGCGTTCCACGTTTGAGGCGCGCGGTTACACCGCGTGGGACCCCACGTCTTATGCTTTCATAAAAGACGGCACGCTTTGCATCCCCACGGCTTTCTGCTCCTACGGCGGCGAGGCACTCGATAAGAAAACCCCCTTGCTCCGCTCTATGGAGGCTATAAACAAAAGAGCTCTCCGTGTGCTCCGCCTTTTCGGCAATACAGATGCGGTTTGCGTTACCACAACCGTAGGCCCCGAACAGGAATACTTCCTTGTTGATAAAAGCGTTTATGAGAAACGCCCCGACCTCATTTATTGCGGCAGAACGCTTTTCGGCGCGAAACCGCCCAAAGGTCAGGAGCTTGACGACCACTATTTCGGTTCCATCAAGCCCCGTGTTGCGGCGTTTATGAAAGAGCTCGACGAAGAGCTCTGGAAGCTCGGCGTACTTTCCAAAACGAAGCACAACGAGGGCGCGCCCGCACAGCACGAGCTTGCGCCCATCTTTACAACGACGAATATCGCGTGCGACCACAACCAGCTCACTATGGAGCTTATGAAAAACATCGCCAAGAAGCACGACCTTGTTTGCCTCCTCCACGAAAAGCCTTTTGCGGGCATAAGCGGCAGCGGCAAGCACAATAACTGGTCTATGTCCACAAACACGGGCGTGAACTTGCTTGACCCCGGTGAAACCCCGCAAGATAACGCGCAGTTTATACTCTTCCTCTGCGCCGTTATAAAAGCGGTTGACGATTACCAGGATATGCTCCGTGTTTCCGTAGCCACGGCGGGCAACGACCACCGCCTCGGCGCTTCCGAAGCCCCCCCTGCGGTTGTTTCTATGTTCCTCGGCGACGAGCTTACCGCTATACTCGATTCCATAGAAAACGACACGATGTACGACCCGAAGGAAGAAACGCTTATGCGTATCGGCGTGCACGTTCTGCCCAAGTTCCCCAAAGACACGACAGACAGAAACAGAACCTCCCCCTTGGCGTTTACGGGCAACAAATTTGAGTTCCGTATGCCGGGCGCATCTCTCGCGGTTGCGAGCGTGAACGTGGTGCTCAACACGGCTGTGGCGAAAGTTCTGGAAGAATTTGCAGACGAGCTTGAAAAAGCGGAAGATTTCCAGAAATCGCTCCACGACCTTATCGTAAGAACAATAAGAGAGCACAAGCGCATTATCTTCAACGGCAACGGTTACGACGATTCCTGGATAAAGGAAGCCACGGAAGTGCGCGGCCTTTCCAACCTTAAAACCACGCCTGAAGCGCTCAGCCACTACACAGACGCAAAGAACATAGAACTCTTTACGTCTATGAAGGTGTTCTCCGAAGCGGAAATACACTCCCGCCAGAATATCCGTATGCAGAACTACTGCAGGGTTGTGAGAATAGAAGCGCGCACAATGCGAGAAATGACGGAAAAACAGTTTATCCCCGCTATGTCCAAATACAGCAAGGTTTTGGCGGATACGATTATTTCCAAAAAATCCGTTTTCGCGGGAATCGACTGCACGTTCGAGGAAAAAACGCTCGAAAGACTTTCTACGCTTACTTCGGAGGCGTATGCGAAGGTTTGCGAGCTGAAAGCGCTCCTCGAAACGCTCAAAATTATTAAAAAGGATTATTCCAAAGCCGCTTTCTTTATAAAAGACGAGATGATTCCCTGTATGAACGCTCTCCGCACGACTATTGATGAAGCAGAAAGAATTTGCGCGGCGGAATATTGGCCCGTGCCTACATACGGCGAAATTCTTTTCAGCGTGAAATAAGATTTTGAGATGACACTTGAAAAATTGATTGAACATATTAGACAAGGCGGAGAAATTGAGTTTGAACTCGGTGAAGCAGAGTATTTTCATTCTCACGACGGTGAAAAATACCATATTTATGATAAAAATCAATTGGTGATTTTTGAAGGAACATTGGAAGAAGAACTTGCGTTTGAATTTTGTGAAAATATTTCCTTTGAAAAAGACATAAATTGTTTCTGTTTCAATTATATATTATAAAATGTACAGATGAGTCTGGACAAAAAAGATGTCGCATATACGACATCTTTTTTTATTTTGCTCATATATATATTATACAAAAACTGTTTTGGCGGTGTGAAATGAGATATATAAAAACTGTAATTTTGATTATATTGTGTATTTTTGTTCTCGCTTCTTGCGGTGCAGAAAAAAGCGCGCTCGGAATAGTGGAGGATGTGCGGGAAAGGTTTGCTTTTAAATACGGGGCGGTGTATTCCGACGAATACGGCGAATGGGACGCATACTGCTTTACTACCGAGCTGAAAAAGACGGTTTTGGGAAAAAATGCGGAAAAATACAGTTACGTAAAAGCGATAAGCGGCTATTTTGCGCGCGATATGGTAAGCGGTTCGGAGTTTATAGCCGTGGAGCTTTCAGACCGTTCACACAGGGCGGAGGTTATGTCTATGCTGTACCGCCGCGCGGCGCTCAAACTCGATAGCGATGCGCGCGTTTTCTGCGAGGGAAACTTCGTTTTTCTCGTTTGTGACAGCGCGGCGGAGGAAATTATTGAGTATGTAAGGGATAAAATGTAAAAAAACACTTTATTTTTCTTTCTTTCCGTGGTAAAATATATTTACGTATTACGTACAAATCGACGGAGGAAAAATATTATGGAAAAACTCGTTCCTTTAAAACTTAAACAAATAACAAAACAGATTATCTGGGGCGGCACGCGCCTTTCGGGCGAATACGGCTTGGGCGAAGCGGGCGAACAGATTGCCGAGGCTTGGCAGCTTACCTGTCGCGAAGACGGTGTGAACACCATCGTTGGCGGCGATTATGACGGCAAAACAATCGAAGAATATATAGAAGCAAACAAGGCATCTGTAGGCACGAAATGGGACGGCGGCAGATTTCCGCTCCTCATAAAGCTCATCGACGCGGAAAAAGACCTTTCCATTCAGGTTCACCCCGACGACGAATATGCGGCGGCACACACCACGGACTTCGGCAAAACGGAGATGTGGTATATCGTAGACGCAAAACCCGGCGCGAAGATTATTTACGGGCTTAACGGCGAATACACGAGCGAGGAGCTCCGCGCGGCTATTGCAAACGGTACTCTCGAAAAAATGATGAACTACGTTCCCGTGCACGCAGGCGAGGCATATTTTATCCCCTCGGGTCTTGTTCACGCCATTGGCGAGGGCATACTTATTGCCGAAATTCAGCAGAACTCAAACATCACGTATCGCGTATACGACTATAACAGAGTGGGCGCAGACGGCAAGCTCCGCCCACTGCACATAGACGACGCTCTGGCGGTTATTGCAAGCACAGACCCCGCGCACGTTAAAAGCGAGGAGAGCACAGACCCCACGGTTATCGCGAAGTGCAAATATTTCACTGTTAACAAATACGACCTCTGCGACGAAACGAAAGAAATCGAAGTCGGCGCGGAAAGCTTCCTGCACCTTATGTGCATAAAGGGCAAGGCTCTTATTACGCTCGACGGTGTGGATTACGCTATGAATATGGGCGACACATATTTCGTGCCCGCAAACACGGGAAAAATCACGCTTGAAGCGGAAAACGCACAGATTATTGCTTCCACAATGTGATGAGGCGGAAATATGAAAAACTATAAACTTTCAGCTATTATCTGGCTTATCGTTTCCGTTATTTGGGTGGGCTTGACTATCGGTAAAATTGCAGAGCAGGATTCTATATGGAGCATATTGCTCAACGCGGTGGTGGCGGCACTCTCTATTGCAAACGTAGTGCTGAACTTCATAAATTGGAAAAAGAATAAGTGAAATAAAAAATGCTTTGGCGATTGCCAAAGCATTTTTTATCATAATCAAATAATTTCCTCTAAATATTCCGTGAGCATTTTTGCAACCACACGTATGCGCTTGAGCGTGGCTTCTTTATCGCCGCGTTCTATGCGCGCGCCGTCTACGTCCTCGGAAATTTGGTTGAGGGCGAGCAGGGAAAGGTGCGGGAGCGACGTTATAAACGTGGGGCGGGGAGTTACCTCGCGCAGTTTATATTTATATTCCACTAGTTTTGATGCCTCTTTTGCTTGCGCACCGAACGCGATAACGTATTTCGTGTGGTCCAGCTCGCGGTAGAGGCGGTTTAAGTTTGCGTCGTCGCTGTATTCGCTCTTGGAGGGGAGAGATGTTTTATCCAGCGCGGGGTAGTGAATCGTATCGGAAGAATTTGTTATAAGGTAATCGTATCTGTCCGCAGAGGGGAAGAGCTCGCGTATTTTTTCGTTTTCCGATTCTGCAAGAACGGAAAGGAGCAAGTTTAAGTTTTTGCCTGTTGCGCCCGCCACGACTTTGCCTGCCGCCTGTTCTTTCTGCCCCGGGCACGCGAACATAAACGCCACGGGGGATATATTTTTGCCTTTGTTATATAAAATTTTTTCTGCCATAATTAACCTCTTGTTTTTTTATACTGTACATTTATATTTTAGCAGATTTTTTTGCCATAAAAAAGTGTTTTCTGTTTACGAAATGTGAAATTTTCTTAAATAATCGTGCATTGCACGGGAATGCGGTTTTCAAAACGGTATATGTGCTTAAAGCCAAGTTCTTTCAGCAGGGCTATGGTTTCGGGGAAGGCGTTTGCCGCTCTTTCCACGGTGTGCGTGTCGCTGCCGAGGGTTATCAGGTATCCACCCATATCGCGATAGAGCTTTATAAATTCCACATCGGGCAAAAGCACGCTGTATGCGCTGCCTATACCGGAGGTATTTACCTCAAACGCGATGCCGTGGTCGATTATATAGCGCAAAATTTGCTTGATTTTCGGCATATATCGCGGCATAACGAGCGTTTTGTTTGCTTTGCCGATAACGTAGCGAAAAGGCACGGTAAGGTGCGACATAATATCGCAGTTTACAGTCATAACGGTTTCCAAAAGGTCGGAAAAGTACATATTCAGGAACTCATCTACCTCTTTATCGCTCCAAAGGTTGAAATCTATTTGCGCAAAGGGGCGGCTGTCCTTAGGGTGGCGCACCGTGTGTACCGAACCGAGCACGACATCGAAATCGTAAAGCGAAAAAAGCTCTTCTTCTATTTCGCGGTGCCATATGCTTTCGCCGAGCTCCACGCCCGTGTAAACCTTTAGCTTGCCCGCATATTTTTCGCGCATAGCTAGCGCATCGCGCACAGAACCGCCGATTAGCGCGGCGATATTTATATCCGTA
>JAFTOK010000074.1 GCA_017463815.1 Clostridia bacterium
CGCGCAAAACTTATGCTGAATGAGTAAAATTATAACGATTTGTTCGCAACACAAAACGGCAGAGATGTTATTCTCTGCCGTTTTTTTGTATATTCGTAATCTCCTGCGGGCGAACACAGTTCGCCCCCTACCGTCTAACATTCAAAAATTTATTTTTGCGTTCGCTAATTTTAAGGCTCCCTCTTGAGGGAGCCGGCTTCGCCATTAGGCGAAGACTGAAGGAGTGGGCGTACACTTAGAGTTTTGCAAAAACAAATTTGTTTATCCGGGACAACTCCTTCCACCACTTCGTGGTCCCCCTCTCACTGCGGTTCGGTCACGCTCGGGGTTTGAAAGCCATTTAGGCTTTCATTCAATACCCTCGCGCCGCTTCGCTACCTCGGAGATGGAGGCTCAGAAACATCAACTTTTAGTTGAAACAGCATTCTACCCTGTAACATATGAGAAAAAGAGTACGTTTTTTCTTCTATTTCCCTATGCAAAGGGCAAAATCCTTCACCCTCGCCAAAACCTCGCGTACGTCGCGGTAGAACTGCCCGTAGTAGGTGCGCACGTCTGCGCTCGCGCCGCGCACGTCCATATCCATACTTTCCGCCGCATATATCGCGCGGTAAAGGTGGTATTTCTGCGTAACGAGCACGCATTTTTCAATGCCGAAAAGCTCTTTTGCGCGCTCAACCGTTTCTATGGTGGAAAAACCCTCGCCGTCCTCTATAATGTCGGCTTCGGCGACACCCTTTTCTATGGCGTAAAGGCGCATATATTTTACTTCGCTCCACTGCCCGCGCCCATCGCCCGAAAGCAGGAGCTTTTGCACCGCACCGGATTTATAGAGCGCTATAGCCGTGTCCATTCTGTCCTGCAACATATGCGAAAGCGTGCCGCCCTCGTGCACTTTTGCGCCGAAGACAACCGCCGTTTCATAGCCGTCTGCGGCGGCAACCTCGCCTATATCACCCGCCGTGGTACCCACTACCACGGCATTTATTACGCCCGTAGTAAGCAAAACGGCAAGTATGACCGAAAGCACCGCCAAAAGCGTGCAAACGGCGAAAACGTTTATGTTCTTGCGCCAAAACTTCTTGCGCAGGCGGAACATACGTTTTTGCCTGTATATTTTCTTTTTTTGCAGGTAAACCTTTCTTTTTTCGCGCGTCATTTTACATTTCCTTTGCGCGCATTACCACGTTTCTGCGGAAGTTTATAAGCTTTCTGGAATATTCCTTTTCCATATACTCGCTCGTGATGATGAAATCCGCCGTCGCGCGGTTGTTCGCAATCGGAATGTCATATACCTGCGCTATACGGAGCAGGGCTTTTACGTCGGGGTCGTGCGGCTGAGCCATAAGCGGGTCGGAAAAGAAGATAACAAGGTCTATTTTCTCTTCCACGATTCTCGCGCCTATCTGCTGGTCACCGCCCAAGGGTCCGCTGTTGTAGCCGCGCACGGGCAGGCCCGTTTTGTCGGCAACGAGCTTTGCCGTCGTGCCCGTGCCGCAGAGGAAGTGGTGCTCCAGAATCTTTTTGTTCTTCATACACCATTCCACCATATCTTTTTTCTTATTATCGTGCGCGATGAGCGCTATGCTCTTCTGCGCAGGCAAAACACATTCTACATATTCGTTTTCAAACATAATTTTTATCTCCTTTTATTTTTAATTCTGCATTCTTCACTCTGCACTGTTCAGCACCATCTTATCCACTATATCCGCCGCCGTGGCTACAAAACGTACACAGGGGCGCACCTTGTAGTATTCCTCCGTGCGCGCGCTGGGCGTGGGCTTGCTGTCGGGCTTTAAGCTCACCAAAAGCTCGCGGCAGGTAATGGTGCCGTGCGCCTTTTTAAATTCCTCTGCCATAGCTTGTATGCGCTCGTAGTGCGCTTTTTTCGGCGCGTCCGTGGAAATATCGTCGTATCCGCCCACAGCGCCCGCCACCATAAACATAGCCGTGACAGCGCCGCAGGTTTCGCGCATTCTGCCCATACCGCCGCCGAAAGACGAGGCAAGCATAAGCGCCTCTTTTTCGCCGTAGCCCGTAACGTCGCAAAAAGCGGCGAAAACGGACTGCGCGCAGTTATATCCCTTGCAAAAATATTCTATGGCTTTTTCTCTGTGTGTCATTGTTTTTTGCCTCCCAAAAAGATTTTGGATAAATATACGCCGTCGTAATCCTCCTTGTTGAACGAGAGCAGGTATACGCCGTCCTCCGCCACGGTAAAACCGAACGTGCGCAAATATTCCGTGCGGGTGTGGCTTTTGTAATCGTAATCTATAAATCTGTAATGCTCCGTAACAAAGCCGCTGGCGTTAACCTGCGTTATCCAATAAACGCGGCTGTCGTGCATACGCACGGTGTCCTCATATGCATATACGTTTTCCGCGAACGTGAAAATATTCGCCACGGCGTTCGATTTGGCGGATATAACGCCTATATGCTCCGCGCCGTCCGTATCTTTATAGTAAATGGCATATGCGCCCGTAACCGTGTCGTAAGCGGCATCGAAAACGTACTCAGCTTTTTTTGAAAGCTCGCGCACATCGGGCGCACCGCCTGCGGCGAGGTCGAAGCGCACAAGGCTCGCTTTGCCGCCCACGTTACCCACAGCGAGCAAAATATCGCCCGCAAGCGAAAGGTTCATAGCGGAATACTCCCCGTCATAGGTAAACTCATAAAAGCGAGAAAGCTCGCCTGTTTTCGCATCGTAGCGCATAACGGCGGCTTTTTCTGCCGCGTAATCTGTTTCAAGGAAGTAGAGGCTATCTCCGAAAAGGCCCACGTTTGCGTTCTGGTAGCCGTCTTCGCCGCCGAGCGTGCGAACCGTGGAAACCTCGCCCGTGGCGCGCGTGTAAACCTTAAATTCGCAGATGTTTCCGCTGCGCTCGCACCACACGGCGTAATTTTCGTTCGCTTCAAAAAACCAGATGGTCACGTTTTCCGTTTCGTAAACTGTATCGAAATATTCATAGCTTTCGCCAACGGCAAGCCTGAAATCGTCGCTGCCGTACCTGCCCATAAGCGCATACCACACGCCGCCCGCCTCCACAATCTTCACGGGGGCTTCGTCGAGCTCATATACCGCCCAAGCGGTTTCTTCCACAAGCTCCACGGCGATGTCCTTTCCGCCACACGCGGAAAGAGTAAACACAAGCGCGAGCAACAGCGCCGCCGCGCACAAAAATCTTTTTTTCATAAAAACCTCAAAACTTATATTCTTTTTTTATTTTAACATATAAAAAACGCAAAAACAACCTGTTTTTGCCCGTGTTTTGCCTTATTTTTGTAAATATATAACCTTCTTGTTGATTTTTCGCGAGTTTTCCTGTATGATTATTATATAAAAGACGAATTTTTGATAAAGGAGGCTCTATCTTGAAAAAATTCATAACCGTATTCATCTCTTTTCTCGTGCTTTTGTCGTGCTTCCCGCTTGGCATATCTGCAGCGCAAACAGATGCGCCGCTTTACGTGACCGTGGAAACGGGAAACGGCGAAAAACTCAAAATTTCGCCCACGGGAAACGTGTTCTACCTCCCCTCCGCCGCAGATATAACAAAAATGGCGCTTTCCACGGGCGAACCGCTCGACCTCTCGAGCGCCGAAACGAAAGACGAGCGCGGCACACTTTGCTACAAGCTCACGCTTGCGGGCGGCGAATTTACCTTCTACCACGGCGAAAACCTGCCCACCGTGTTTGTGAGCACCTCCAAAGGGCTTTCCTACATAGAAAGCAACAAGGAAAACCGCGATAAAGGCGCGAAAATCACCATAATTGACGAAAAAGGCGCCGTGGAATACAGCGACACGGCAGACACGTCAAGCGAAATAAAAGGGCGCGGCAACGCCACGTTCTCTTACTATAAAAAGCCGTACCAAATCAAGCTTTCCGCCAAAACGGAGATTTTGGGTATGGAAAAATCCAAAACGTGGATTTTGCTTGCGGGGTACACAGACCAATCTGCGCTGCACAACGCGTTTGGCTTTTCTATGGGCGACGCCCTCGGCGTGCCGTATAACATCGAATACCGCTTTGCAGACCTCTATATAGACGGCGAATACCGCGGGCTTTATATGCTCTGCGAAAAAGTGCAGGTGGACGGCAGCCGCGTGGATATAGAGGACCTGGAAAAAGCAAACGAAACGGCAAACGAAGGCGTTGATATAGAAACCCTGCCAATCGTGCGCAAAACGAGCGGCACGCTTATAAACAACACCATCGTCACAGAATACAGCTACGTTAACACGATGAAAAGCCCCGCGGATATAACGGGCGGCTACCTTATAGAGCTGGACAACAACTACGGCACGCGCGAGCCCTGCTACTTCAAAACAGAGAACGGCAACGTCTACGTTGTGAAAGGGCCCGAGTACGCAAGCCGTTCGGAAGTGGAATACATCGCCGCGCTCTTTGCGGATATGGAGGAGGCAATCTACTCCGACACAGGATATAATTCCAAGGGCAAGCACTTCAGCGAATATATGGACGTGGCAAGCTTTGCCTCTGTCTACACCGTGCAGGAGCTTATGAAGAACTGGGACGCATACACATCCAGTATGTTCTTCTATAAAGACGCGGACAAGGGCGGCGTGCAATCGAAGATTTACTGCGGCCCGCTCTGGGACCTCGACAACACGCTGGGCAACATCAATTTCAACAAAGATTACGGCACGGACACCGCCTACCTTTGGGCGCAGAACGGCGAATTTAACGACGTGGTGCGCACGTTTGCCAAAAACCTTATGAAGCACTACGATTTCCAAAAGAGTGTGGAAAAAGCCTATGCCGAAGCGTACGATTTCGTGCAGAATGCGCTTTCCAAAGGCGGCTGGCTTCAGGAAAACTCCGAAAAAATATATTCCTCCGTTATGATGGACAGAACGCGCTGGGAAATGTACGACAGCGACCGTTGGCTGCTCGACAGATACGGAGAGAAATCGAAAGTTAAATTCGTTTGGTTTGCGGAATACGGCGCGTATGACGACACGGAAAACGACACAGCGCTCGGCTTCCTGCGCTATTACCTTTCCGCGCGCGCAGAGGCGCTGAAAACCTCCATAGGCAAAACCACGGCGGAGCCGCCGCAGAACACCTCGGGCACAACCGCCTCTACGGCAGGCACGGGCGAAACTACACCAACCACAGGAACAACCGCAGGCACAAGCGGCAGCGAGCCCTATACGCCCTCGCCCGCGACAGAATACGCCATAGGCATCGCGGCGATTGTGGTTTGCGTTGGTATAATAGCGGTTTTGCTCATTAAAAAGAGAAAATAAGACCAAATTTTTCGGGGCGGGTTACCCGCCCCCTACACACGCAAGCAATACGCTTTGATTAAAAATTGATTTTTTGCATTGCTGAATTTATATTGACTTGAACGGGCTCGGGTGTTATAATTTTTGTATGAACCTATCGAAAAAGGAGATAAACAAAATGAAAGAAATGAGTATCGAAACAAAATGTATCCAGGCAGGCTACGTGCCCGGCAACGGCGAACCCCGCCAGATTCCGATTATACAGAGCACGACCTTTAAATACGACACAAGCGAAGATATGGGCAAGCTCTTCGACCTTGAGGCAAGCGGCTATTTCTACACGCGCCTCCAGAACCCCACGAACGATTACGTTGCGGCAAAAATCGCAGCTCTCGAGGGCGGCACGGCGGCTATGCTCACATCCTCCGGTCAGGCGGCTAACTTCTACACCATCTTCAACCTCGCTTCCTGCGGCGACCACGTTGTTGCCGTTTCCACAATCTACGGCGGCACGTTCAACCTTTTCTCCGTTACAATGAAGCGTATGGGCATCGACTTCACGTTCGTTTCCCCCTACTGCACGGACGAAGAGCTCGAAGCGGCTTTCCGCCCCAATACAAAAGCGGTTTTCGGCGAAACAATCGCAAACCCCGCGCTCATCGTGCTTGACATCGAGCGCTTTGCCGGTGCCGCACACGCACACGGCGTTCCGCTTATCATCGACAACACGTTCCCCACGCCCTTCCTCTGCAACCCCTTCAAATTCGGCGCAGACATCGTGACACACTCCACGACAAAATATATGGACGGCCACGGCGCGGGTGTAGGCGGCTGCATAGTTGACAGCGGCAAGTTCGACTGGACAAAGTATCCCGATAAATTCCCCGGCCTCTGCACGCCCGACGAAAGCTACCACGGCGTAACGTACACGGAACGCTTCGGCCTCGAAGGCGCGTTCATCACAAAAGCAACGGCACAGCTTATGCGCGACTTCGGCTCCATTCAGTCGCCCCAGAACGCGTTCCTTCTGAACCTCGGCCTCGAAAGCCTCCACGTTCGTATGGAGCGCCACTGCGAAAATGCGCTCAAAATCGCAAAATTCCTTTCCACAAACGAAAACGTTACTTGGGTTAAATACAGCGGCCTCGAAGGCGACAAAGACTACCAGCTTGCGCAGAAGTACCTTCCCAAAGGCTCTTGCGGCGTTGTAAGCTTCGGCGTTAAGGGCGGAAGAAAAGCGGCAGAAGCGTTTATGAAGAAGCTCAAACTCGCCTCTATCGAAACACACGTTGCAGACGCGCGCACTTGCTGCCTCCACCCCGCGAGCGCAACACACCGCCAGATGAACGACGAGGAGCTCATTGCAGCGGGCGTTTCCGCAGACCTCGTTCGCCTTTCCGTCGGCCTTGAAAACGCAGACGACCTCATCGCCGACCTTGCGCAGGCACTCGCGAAGTAAAACAAAAAAACTTGCCATAGCCCGCTAAGCCTCCCTTGTGCAAAGGGAGGTGGATTTTGCGTAGTGTTAAGCGAAGCAAAAGACGGAGGGATTGTTTTGGAGCATAAACATAACAAAGAAATTGTACCTTTGGCAAAAGCCCTCAGAAAAAATATGACGAGCGAAGAAAAACATTTGTGGTATGATTTTCTGAAGGACTATCCGATAAAATTCACAAGACAAAAAGTTTTAGGCAAATATATCGTTGATTTCTATTGTCCGAAAGCAAAATTGGTCGTTGAAATCGACGGTACACAACATTATGATAAAGACGGCATAGAATACGATGCCGAAAGAACAGAATTTTTAAAAGGCTATGATATAACCGTGATAAGGATGTTGAACAGAGATGTAAACAGTAATTTTAATGCGGTTTGCAAATATTATAGATAACATTGTACAACAATCCCTCAGTCAGCTACGCTGACAGCTCCCTTTGCACAAGGGAGCCTAAATAATTACAAGGAGCAAACATATGAAAACACAAATCTGGGCACACAGAGGCGCATCCGCATACGCGCCCGAAAACTCGCTGGAATCTTTCGCCCTCGCCATAGAGATGGGCGCACAGGGCATCGAACTCGACATCTACGAAACATCCGACGGCAAACTCGTCATTCACCACGACAACAACATAAAACGTATGTCGGGCGTGGACGCAAAAATCTCCGAAACGGAGCTCGCCACGCTCCGCTCCTATAACTTTGCGGGCGAATACGGCGACAAATTCGGTTTTGTGAAAATCCCCGAATTCCGCGAGGTTCTGGAGCTTTTCAAGCCTACGGATATGGTAATCAACGTGGAAATGAAAGAGGGCTC
>JAFTOK010000075.1 GCA_017463815.1 Clostridia bacterium
AAGGCACTTAACGATGTTTCTGTTAAGACCGCCGGAGTAAGGCATAATTTCACAAACAACCTTTACTTTGGCGCCTTCGAGAGTCATACGGCGAGACATAATGAGGCCGATGTCGCCCGAGCCGAGAATAACGACGTTTTTGCCGGGCATTTCGCCTTTTATGTTAACGTATCTCTGTGCTGTGCCCGCCGTGTAGATACCTGCGGGGCGTGTGCCGGGAATATTGAGCGCACCACGGGGGCGTTCGCGGCAACCCATAGCGAGAATAACCGCTTTCGCGTTGATTACGAAAACGCCGTTTACGCTGTTCATCGCAGTTACAACAGTACCGTTTTCACCTTTTTCGAGGCCCAAAACCATCGTGTCAACGATATAATCTATGCCGCGTTCTTCAACCATTTTCGCGTATCTTGCTGCATATTCGGGGCCTGTGAGCTCTTCGCCGAAGCGGTGAAGGCCGAAGCCGTTGTGTATGCACTGGCGAAGGATACCGCCGAGCGCATTATCACGCTCTACAATAAGAATATTCTGTGTGCCGTTATCGTAAGCCGCTACAGCCGCCGCCATACCTGCGGGGCCGCCGCCTATGATTACAATATCATAATTCAACATATCTTTCCCCTCCTTATTTCGTCTTTCCGCAGAGCATATAAGATTTTCCGCCGAATTTTGTTACTTCCGTTTCGGGAATCCCCTGCTCTTTTGCGAGAAGCTCTGTTATAAACGTCGTGCAGAAGCCGCCCTGGCATCTACCCATACCCGCTCTTGTACGGCGTTTAACCGCGTCAAGGGAGCGTGCAGGGGGATTCTGGCGGATAGCAGCGAGAATTTCGCCCTCTGTAACTGTTTCGCAGCGGCAGATAAGGTGGCCGAAGGCGGGGTCTGCCTTTATCATTTCGTTCTTTTCTGCCATAGAAAGCGTGCCGAAATGGCGGCAGGAAACGCGCGTGGGGTTGAAAGCTTCGTTGGCTTCCATAGCAAGGCCGTCTGCCCCGAGCATTTCAGCTACGTATTCCGCAATAGCGGGCGCGCTGGAAAGGCCGGGGGATTCTATGCCGACAAGCTCAATAAACTTGGGCGCGTTTTTGGAAAATTCGATAATGAAGTCCTCGGAATCTGCGCAAGAGGAGCGAAGCCCCGTGAAGGACGTAATAACTTTGCGGTAGTTCACCTTTTCCGTAGAACGAGCAGCGATAGCTTTGATTTTGTCAAGGCCTGCGAGCGTCGTTGTAAGGTCGCCCTTTTCAGTAAGCTCGGACGTAGGACCTACGAGCAAGTTGCCGTCCGCAGTGGGGGAAACGAGTATACCTTTGCCAAAAACACCGGGTGTCTGGAAAATCGTATGGGAAACAAGGGGACCTTCGCTTCTGTCGAGAAGCATATATTCGCCCTTTTTGGGTGTGATTGTGTATTTATCGCCTACCATAGCCGCGATTTCGTCTGCACCGACGCCTGCGGAGTTGATAACGTATGTAGCTTCAACAGCTTTTTCGGCAGATTTAACTGTATAAACGCCGTCTGCGTATTCAATGCCCGTTACGGGGAAATTGCAAAGAAGCTCTGCGCCGTTGTCCATAGCGTTGCCCATAGCGGCAATCGTGAGGTCGTAGGGGCAAACTATACCGGAGCTTTCACACAAAAGCGCCGCAACCACGTTTTCGGAAAGAGCAGGTTCCATTGCTCTTGCTTCGTCACCCGAAATAATGGAAAGTTCGGGCACGCCGTTGGCAATGCCTCTGTCGTAAAGTTTCTGTAAGTGTGCTTTTTCCTCTTCGCAGAACGCGAGAACCATAGAGCCGTTCTGTTTGTAGTGAACGTCGAGCTCTTTAACAAGGCTTTTCATAATTCTCGTGCCGGCTACGTTGAGTTTTGCTTTGAGCGTACCTTCCACAGGGTCGAAACCGCCGTGAACGATACCGCTGTTTGCGCGGGAAGCACCGAGAGCAACATCGTCTTTTGCTTCGAGCACGCATACGCGAAGTTTATATTTCATAAGCTCGCGTGCTGTAAGAGCGCCGACAACGCCGGCACCGATAATGGCAACATCGTATTTCATTCTTTTCTCTCTCCGTTTATTTATTTTATTTTTTCAAGAAGCACAGAGCAATCCTTGAATATTTCCGTGGGTTTAAATTCACTTTCATCAGCCATTTTCTGCGTGGTTTCGCCCGAAAGCACGAGGAGCGATTTTGTTCCCGCATTTATACCGCAGGCGATGTCCGTATAGAGTCTGTCGCCTATAACAAGGGTGTTTTTTTTGGTTACAAGCGGGTCGCGCTCTTTGTTTATTTTTTCAACAGCATAGAGCGGCATAGCAGGTTCGGGTTTGCCTATAAATATAGGGCGCTTACCCGTAGCGTTAAAGAGCATATCCGCAACAGAGCCGCAGTCGGGCACGTAGCCATATTCCGTGGGGCAAACGTAGTCGGGGTTGGTGGCGATATACGGAATATCCTTTTCCGTGAGGAGTTTTGAAACGTCGTCGAGCTTCTTGAACGTAAGCTCCGTGTCAAAGCCCATAACCACACCTTCCACATCTTCGGCATAATCTTCGCAAACGTTGATGCCCGCTTCGCGGAAAGCGTCTTTGAGCGCGTTCGTACCGAGCACGTAGAGCTTTTTGCCCTCAAGGTTTGCGTGAATATAGTCGATTGTAACATTTGTAGAGTTCACGAAATCGTCGCGCGTGGCGTCGATACCGAGGCTTTTGAGTTTGTTAACGTAGCCGTCGATATTTTTAGAGGAGTTATTCGTCATAAACAAATAGTTTTTCCCTTGTTCACGAATCACGCGAAGGAGTTCGGGCACATAGGGGAAAAGGTTGTTTCCGAGATAAATAGTTCCATCCATATCGAACAAAAACAAGCGTATACTTTTAAAATCCATTGTTTTCCCTCTCATATAGTTTTATTTTTATTCATACATATATATTGTACATTTTTATGCGCATTTTGTCAACCGCAAATAATGCTCAAACTTTAATAATATATTAAAAATATCTTAAAAACCTCTTGACAAAAAAAAAGAAAATGTTATAATAATGAAGTACGCTGCTATGGCTCAGCAGGTAGAGCACGTCCTTGGTAAGGACGAGGTCACCGGTCCGAATCCGGTTAGCAGCTCCAAATCCCCGAGGATTTTTATCCTTGGGGATTTATTTTTTTAAAATTTTTCAATTTTTTTGCAACCGATTGCCGTTTCCGCACACTATATGGGTGAAAGGGAGTTGAGGAACAAATGACAAACGCAAAGCCTATGAAAGAAATGCTCATAGAGGAATTTACAAAAAACTACATAGAAAAGCTTTTCTATTTCTGCCTTAAAAAGACGGGCAACACCGCAGAGGCAGAGGACCTTGCCTCTGACGTAACCGTGCATATACTTCTAGCCCTCAGAAAAGGCACGCTACCCGAGAGCTTTTCCGCGTGGGTTTGGCGCGTGGCGCGAAACCGCTATGCCGCTTGGGCAAAGCGCAAGCACATATCAAACGAAACAATATCAGGCGCCGATATTGAGGAATTTGAGCTTGCATCTGATTTTTCGCCCGAAACATCTTTAATAGAACGCGAAGAAACAGAGCTTCTCCGCCGCGAACTCGCGTTTATCTCGCAAAGCTACCGCGATATTCTGCTCGCCTATTACGTAGAGGATAGGAGCATAAAAGAAATAGCCGCTTCCCTCTCCCAACCCGAAGGTACGGTAAAATCCAACCTTTTCCGTGCAAGAAAAATTTTGAAAGAAGGTATGAATATGGCAAGAACATTTGGCATAAAATCCTATAAACCCGAGGACATCAGCTTCGCGTCAAGCGGAAACCAACCAAGCGGGCTCCCCTGGAGCGCCGTACAGCGCAAAATACCGAAAAACATTCTCGTCCACGCGAGCAACAACCCCTGCACTCTCGAAGAGCTTTCCATAGAGCTCGGCATAGCGATGCCCTATATGGAAGAAGAAGTGGCTCTGCTTGAAAAAGCGACTCTTCTCAAAAAGCTCGACGATAAATATATCACCAATTTCTTTATTGTAGATAAAGAGGCAACCTTTGCCGAATACGCGGCAATGCGCAAACATTCCAAAGAAAGAAGCGAAATGCTCGACAAAATCGTTTCCGATGTTTTGCCCGAAATGCGCGCGCTCGGCATTGTGAAAAACGGTATGAGCGATAACGACCTTAAATGGTGGGCTATTATATACGCAAGCGACTTCTGCGTTATACAAAAAATAAAAGCATTCGATATAAAATTCCCTGAAAAGCGCGTGAACGGTGAAAGCTGGGGGTTTGTGGGCTACGAAAAGCTTGAAAACTTCCCCGAATCCGTCGGAATGGGGCATAACGGCAGCGGAAACGAAGCCAATATGTTCTGGGCGTATAAAATCTCTGACTATAACCTTTGGAACAGAGCGGGCGAAATGCACTACCACGAAACTTTGCTTCTTGCCGATATAGTTCGCAACAACCGCAACATTTCCTCGCTTACAGATTCCGAACAGGCTATTTGGAAAGGTATCGATGGCAGGTTCGCGCATACTGACGAAAACGGAAACATTATTCCCGATATTATCATAACAGACAACGCCGCTTTTGAAAAAATCCATTCTCTCATAGAATCTCATCCGCTCTATTCGCAGGTGATGGCAAACGCCGAAGAAGCGTTCGACGCTTGCGTAGAGGCTCTGCGTGCACGCTCTCACCCCGCCATCGCAAACCAACTCACATATTGTGCCTCTATGGAAATTCTCGGCATACGTATGCTCACTGTGCACGACGAAGTGGAAGCGGGCAGGCTCACTCCCCCCGAAAACCCGAAAAAGAGCACCATCGCTATGTGGCTTCATCTGAAATAACAAAAAACGCCCTTTGGGGCGTTTTTTGTGCGCTTTCACTTGATTATTCACCGAGTTTGTTGTATACTGATTTAAATAGACGATAAAAATCAGCCCTTGTTTTAAAGGAGAATATATATGACAAAACTCGTAGCCCACAGAGGCGTAAGCGCAGAAGCGCCCGCAAACACAATGAGCGCATTTCGCTACGCCGCCGCACAGAAATACGATTATTTTTCGCTCGACCCCGTTTCCACGCTCGGCGGAGGCTTTGCAACAGATACAAAAAACGAGCAGTTTTCGCCAAAATTTGCGGGCGAAAACTGCCCTTCACTTCAGCAAGCGCTCGCTTTCGCAAAAGAAAACGGCATAAAAGTTCTTATAAATAACGGTTTTGAGGTTTTTGACGAAGATGAAAAAGATGCCTTTTTCGATACTGTTGCACCTTATGCGGAAATTTTGGCTTTTGCCTGCACGCACATCTACACAGAGGAATGCATAGCTAAAAAATTCCCCGAAGCGGAAATACACTACTGCGGCATAGTAACGGAAAAAAACCTTCCCGATATAAAAGCTGCCGCAGGCAAAAACGCGCTGACAGTTTGGCTCTTGCTCTCCGAAGCGGCGCTCGCCGGCAAAGTAAAAGAATACGCTTGCCTCGGATTTGAGCAAATAAACGAATATGAAGATTACGAAAAAGCGCTTTCTCTCGGCGCAGACATCGTTTCCACAAGCGGCAAAATAAAGCACGATATACACGCGGGTTTTGTGCCCGATATGCACTCACACACGGCAAACTCTCACGACGCCACGGCAGAGCCCGATTTGCTCTGCCAAAACAACATAGCCCGCGGCGTTCACGCTTGCGCATTTACCGACCATAGCGATGGGC
>JAFTOK010000004.1 GCA_017463815.1 Clostridia bacterium
GTGTAGCGCAAAATTACGGTATCGCAACGTCATACTTCTATATGTCGGCGGACAAGGGAAACGCCAAGGGGCTGTATGGCTATGGATTATGCGCGTTTTTCGGCAACGGAATGCAGAGGGATAGGACCCTCGCGTGGGTATATATGGAAAGGGCGAGCGCAGAGGGCTTTGCGAAAGCCACAGAGTTTTTAAAGAATAATTACTAAAAAACATCCTCCTTAGCCGCTCGGACGCTTTATAGCCTCTCGGAGGGCTCCTTTATTTGTTCTTTCCTCTGCCCATATAAATAAAGTTCCCGCAAACAGTTTGCGAGGACGGCGCGGGGTATAAAAAAATGCACATAGCGCCGCGCCCGTGCAAAGAGCTCGGCTTTGTTAACTGCGAGATGAACACCGTAAACGGAAAAGTGGAAAGCAATTGGTATTATAAAGGCGAAAAGGTTTATTTTGAAATCACCGTGCCGCACGGCGCAGAGGCAAAAATCATTTTGCCGAACGGTTATACGCAAACGGTGAACGGCGGAACATACCATTTTACGGTCTGAGAAATAAAAGAAAAAAGCTGTCTTTACGACAGCTTTTTCTTTATTGTATGTAGCTTATTTTTCGTGGACAAATGCTCTGATAATCGCGAACACGCCGTTGATGATGAGCATTACGCCTGCAACTATAACAGTCCATTCGATAGCGGCGCCGCGGCTTGTGATAAGGAAGCAAGAAGCCACGATACCGAGAGCAGGCTCGATAAGACCGAGAATTGTTGCGAGAATTCTGATTTTTCTGTTCTTAACAACAGCTACGATAGTTCTGATGACTTCGGAAATGCTGTAAACGAGGATAACGATGCCGAGAACGAGAAGGGCGATGTCGAGAAGCAACCAACCGATGAGGAGAACTGCCGCACCGAGAAGGACTTTTATAATGCCGGAAGCAATCGCGCCGCGAACGAGGTCGAGAACAGCGAGGACGATGAGAGCAACACCGAGAACAGTGATGCAGATGCCAATAACGTCAGCTTTGAGAATAACAAAGAGGATACCGAGTGCCAAAGTCATAACAGCAGAGATAAGATGAGATGTGGTTTTCATTGATAAACTCCTTACAAATTAAAATTTTTAGTGTAAAAAATATAGGATTTCCGTTGCCGCTTAACATAATATCACAAAATATGTGTAAAGTCAACAAAAAATGATAAATTTTATTGTTATATTCGCGAATTGTTTTAATATATTAAAAAGATAAAATCTTGGATAAATGTTATTGACAAATTGCTATTATTATGATATCATATTGATATCAAGTGAGGCGTTTTCAAAGGGAATTCTTAAGAATATCTTATTTTTTATTATCAAATATTGCTTTTTGATAATAAATATTCTATTATTAAATAACAAAAGCTGCCGAAGTTTGCGGCGAGAGGAGAATGTTTATATGCTGAAAATTGAAAATCTTACAAAATCCTATGGTGAAAAGAAAGCTGTGGATTCGCTTTCTCTGCATATTCAAAAAGGGGAAATATACGGCTTTATCGGCCACAACGGCGCGGGCAAAACAACCACGCTGAAAGCCGCTACGGGTATTCTCGATTTCGACGGCGGCGAAATATACGTGGACGGCGTTTCCGTGCGCAAAGAGCCGATTGTCTGCAAGCAGAAAATAGCGTACATACCCGATAACCCCGACCTGTACGAATTTATGACGGGTATAAAATATTTGAATTTTGTGTCAGATATTTTCGGTGTGGGCACGGCGGAACGCGGCGAGCGTATACGCAAATATGCGGGGCTTTTTGAGCTTACTGCGAGCCTCGGGCAGCCGATAAGCTCTTATTCTCACGGTATGAAACAAAAGCTCGCTATAATTTCCGCGCTTATACACGAACCGAAGCTTGTTATAATGGATGAACCTTTTGTAGGGCTTGACCCGAAGGCGGCGCACATTTTAAAGGAGCTTATGCGCGAAATTTGTGCGCGCGGCGGTGCGATTTTCTTTTCCACGCACGTTTTGGAGGTGGCGGAAAAGCTATGCGATAAGGTCGCCATTATCAAAGGCGGCAAGCTTATAAAATCCGGCACTATGGAAGATGTTAAGGGCGATGCATCTCTTGAATCCGTGTTCTTGGAATTGGAGGGCGAAGATGCTTAAAACACTTATAAAAAAACAGCTTTCAGAGCTGATTTCCACGATGTTCGGCAAAAGCGCTATGGGTAAAAAGGGAAACAAAAAAGGGAAAATGGCGCTTTACACCCTGCTTCTTGTTTATGTTTTCGGCGTGTTTGCGTTTATGTTTTACGGCACGGCGGAAATGTTTTTCGACGCATTTGAGCCTATGGGCATATCGTGGCTCGCTTTTGCGCTTCTCGGCATAGCCGCCACGGGCTTCGGGGTGCTCGGCACGGTGTTCCTTACAAACTCCGTGCTATATAACGCAAAAGATAACGAGCTTTTGCTCTCTATGCCGATAAAGCCCGCATACATCATTTTTTCGCGTGTGTTCACGCTCTACGTAATGGATTTCTTCTATGAATCTATGATAATGCTGCCTTGTTTTGCGGCGTATATCGTGCGCGGAAATATTTCATTTGGTGTTATTTTCGGTGCTGTGGTGCTTCTTTTCGTGCTGCCTCTGCTCTCGCTCGCGCTTTCGCTTGTGCTCGGCTTTCTTGTGGCGCTTGTTTCCGGCAGAATGAAAAACAAGAGCTTGGTTACGATGTTTGTTTCCGTCGCGTTTATCGTGGTGTATTTCTATGCCGTTATGAAGATGGAGAATTATATGGCTATGCTTATAGCTAACGGCGAGGCTATTGGTAATGGTATAAAAACATTTGTGTACCCGCTGTACGCTCTGGGTTTGGCGGGCACGGGCTCTATACTGCATTTGCTTATTTTTACGTTGTGCGTGGCGGGGCTTTTTGCTTTGGTGTGCTTGATTGTGTGCACAAGTTTCATAAAACTCGCTACAATGAAAAAGGGCGGCAAAAAATCTGTTTACCGCGAAAAAACGTACAAAGCGGGCAGCGCTTTCGGTGCTCTTTTTGCAAAAGAGCTTGCTCATTTCTGGGCGTCGCCCACGTATATGCTCAACGGCGCTTTCGGTTCGCTTATTATGCTTGTGGGTGCTGTGGCGCTTGCCGTAAAGGGCGGAGATATACGTGCTTTGCTTTTGCAGATGCCCGCTCTCGCCGAAATTTTGCCGCTTTTAATCTGCGCGGCAATTTGTATGGTGTCTTCTATGAACCTTATAACCGCGCCCGCGATTTCGCTGGAAGGGAAGAATATGTGGCTTCTTCGTTCGCTCCCGCTTTCTTCCTGGAGCGTGCTTGAAAGCAAAATTGCACTGCAGATGCTTATAAGCGGCGTGCCAGCGTTTATTTTGGCTTTGGTATGCGTTATTGTTTTCCCTATGGACATTATTTGCGCAATACTTTTACCCGTGCTTACACTGGTTTTGAACTTGCTTTTTGCTATGCTCGGGCTTTCGATAAACTTAAAACACCCCAGCTTCGATTGGACAAACGAAGCAATACCCGTAAAACAGGGGCTTTCCGTGCTCCTTACGATGCTTGTGGGTATGGCTGTTACAATGTTTTTTGCGGTGGCATACGTGGTGCTTACCTTTGCGCTTTTGCTTGCGGTGCCTGCGTCGGTATTCCTGCTTGCTGTGCTGATTGTTTGCGCGGCGGCGACTGTTTTGCTTTATTCTTGGCTTTACAGACGCGGCACAAAAATTTTTGAAACATTTTGATTTGCTATTTACTTTTTTCAGCATTTGAGGTACAATGACTTTACTAAATAAATTTTTGCACATTTTGGAGGCAATATTATGAAAAAAAGAATTTACAGAACGGAAAAAGATAAAAAACTCTGTGGTGTTTGCGGCGGTCTTGCGGAATATCTCGATATGGACCCCACGCTTATGCGCCTTTTGTGGGTGCTTGTGGCTTGCTTCACGGCCGGCACCGCTTTCGTTGCATACATAGTTGCGGCTATTATCGTGCCCAATAAATCCGAAGTTGAAAAAGAAATGCAGGAAGAGGCGAAAAAGCCCGGCGAAAACGCAAATAACAACGAAAATAAATAAATCACGCGAAGCCCGCGCAAGGGGAAAAACCTTGTGTGCGGGCTTTTTCGTCATTTTTTGAAAGGAAGAATATTTATGAAAAAAATAATTTCTCTTGCGCTTGTGTGCGTATGTATTTTTGCTTTCGCGGGGTGCACAGTGGGCATTAACGGGCTCAGCCGCTACGGCACTTATGCAGATGCGGGCAAATATTCCGTGGGCAGCTTCACCTATAACGCGGAAGACGTGAACACTGTGGAAATAAACTGGGTAGGCGGCGAAATCGAAATCGTACAAAGCGAAAACGCCACGCTTTCCGTAACGGAAAATAGCGACAGCCTCGATTCCGAGGAGCAGATGCACCATTATATCCGCAGCGGCAAACTTATTATACACTATTGTGAATCGGGACACCGCGGCGAAATAAATTCGGCAAAGAAAAAGCTCCGCGTGGAAATACCTGTGGGAATTGACGTGGATATAGACAACGTAAGCGCGGATATAACCGCGGGCGAAATGAGCGTGGGCGATTTCGAGCTTACCAACGTTTCGGGTAACGTGGATTTTGCGGTGATTACTGCATCAAAGGATATTGACATTGAAATAGTAAGCGGAACTATAGAGGCAGAGAGCATTTTTGCGCGTGCGTTTTCTGTGGAGGGCGTCTCGGGCGATATAGACGTGAAAAAAATATCTGCCGATGAAATAGAAGTGCAGATAGTTTCGGGCAAAACGGAATTTGCGCTTTCAAAATCGTGTGACGTGGACGTTTCGGGTGTGAGCGGCAACGTGAGCATAACTCTGCCCGAGGGCGTTGGCGCAGAGGTGGAATTCGACAGCGTGAGCGGCGACATTCATTCCGATATAACTCACACGAAAAACGGCGACACATATACGTTCGGCGCGGGCGAAACGAAAATAAGCGTAGAAACCGTGAGCGGAAATCTGTATATCAAATAATCAAAGGGGAACTTTTTATGAAACAGGCAAAATGGATTTGGGCACCAAAAGCGTTTGAACTTTACCACGGTATGCTCGTACACAACAGAAGAACCATAGGCGGCACGTATCACCCGCCGATGTGGCGCGTGGACGCACCGAGCAGAAACCTTTTCTTATATAAAACGGCTGTGCTCGAAAAAGAGGAAACTCTCGTTTTCCACGCCAACACGAAAGATGCGGCTATACGCGTAAACGGCAGCGAATGGTACCCCGAGGGCTCTACAGTAACCGTGCCCGCAGGAAAGGTTATGGTAAAAGCAAACGCTTACAAGAACGGCGGCTTTCCTGCGTTTTATATAGAGGGCGACACGTTTGCCTCCGACGAAAGCTGGAAGCTCGGCTCCTATGGTCTTGTGGATGCGCCCGCAGGAACGAACGATATGTACACCGAGTTTTCCGATAACCCCGAGGTTTTCAAATTTGCATACGAGCGCATTTTCCCCGTGGCAAGCGAAAAAGTGTGCGGCGGCACGCTCTACGATTTCGGCAAGGAGAGTTTTGGCAAAATAATTTTTGAAAACGCGGAAAAAGAAAAATTCGAGGCTTTCTGCGGCGAATCGCGCGAGGAAGCGCTCGATACACCCAATTCCATTGTGAAGCTTAACGTAAAATGCGAAAACGGCAAGTATACCTCCGAAAGCGTGGCTTTCCGTTTTGTTTTCGTGCCCAAAACGGCGGGAGAATATGCACTTTCCGCAGATTTTGAGTTTTTGCCCGTGGAAAACAAAGGCACTTTTCGCTGCGAAGACGAGCTCGTAAACAAGATTTACGATATTGCGGGTTACACGCTCACTCTTAACTCCCGAGAGGCGTATTTCGACGGCATAAAGCGCGACCGCTGGGTTTGGGGCGGCGACGCATACCAGAGTTTCCTTGCAAACTATTACCTCGCTTTCGACCTCGACACGGTGCGCCGTACCTTGCGCATTCTTCGCGGAGCTGGCGAGCTTGGCACGCACGTCAACACCATACCCGACTACACTTTCTATTGGCTCATAAGCCTTTGGGAATACTACTGCTACACGGGCGATAAAAAATTCGTGCGCTCGGCATACAGGGATATGCAGGATTTGCTCGAATTTGCCGAAAGCAGACTGTCGGCAGACGGCCTTTACGAAAAGGGGCGCGGCGACTGGGTTTTCGTGGATTGGGCGGATAACTTCGATAAGGATGCGGGCCCTATCTGCGCAGAGCAGATGTTGCTTTGCCACGCGTATGAATGCGCGGCAAAATGCGCCGAGCTTGTGGGCGATGCGGAAAAGGCACCTGTTTATGCCGCACGCGCACTCGATGTGAGAGAAAAAATCAACCGCCTCTATTGGGACGAAGAAAAATGTGCGTTTATAGATGACTATAAGAGCGGCAACAGGAACGTAACACGCCACGCAAACATTTTTGCCATACTCTATGACCTTACGAGCGCAGAGCGTAAAGCGGAAATTATAGAAAAGGTTATAAAGAATGATGCCGTTCCCGCCATAGTTACGCCGTACTTCAAGTTCTTCGAGCTTGCGGCGATGTGCGAAATAGGCGATTTCGGCTACGTTGCCAATATGCTCCGCTCGTAGTGGGGCTGTATGGTGGCGGAGGGCGCTACGACGTTCTGGGAAAAATATGAGCCAGATATGAAGGGTGCCGAACATTATGCAATGTATGGAAAGCCCTATGGCAAAAGCCTTTGCCACGCCTGGGGCGGCACAACACCGCTCTATATACTCGGCAAATACATTCTCGGCGTGCGCCCCACGAGCGCGAACTACGAAACGTTTGAGGTTTGCCCGTGCACGGAAGAGCTCGGTTTTGGCGCTTTCTCGGGCATTGTGCCCACACCGCACGGCAACATAAGCGTTTCTGTGGGCGGCGGGGAAGTGCGAGTGCTGGCGGAAGCGGAAGGCGGCAAACTGATTTGCGGCGGCAAAGCATATAAACTTGAAAAAAGCAAAGAAATTTGCGTGAAATTTTAACAAAAATGGAGGCGTTTGCCTCCATTTTTTGCACGAAGCAGATAAAAGACTATTGATTTTTGCCATATAAAGTGGTATTATATAATTTAGAGTTATTTTGATTTTTGGAGGGTCTATGAAAGACAAAAAAATAGTCGGCATAATAGCGGCTGCGGTGGGCGGCGTGCTCCTGCTTTTGGTAGCCGTTCTTTTGCTCGACTTTTTCATCCCCGGGGGCAATGGGCACACCCACGATTTCAAAGAACTTTTGAGTTATGACAATGAAAAACATATTCTCGCCTGCAAATGCGGAAAAAAAGAGGAAGCCGAACACGAATACGGCGAAGGCGAGGTTCTGACAGAGGCTACCTGCCAGAAGGGCGGCACAGACAAATACGTTTGCAAACTTTGCCCAAATTTCAAATTGGAAAATACCGATAAAACCGACGAACATTCATATGATGAAGGAATATGTCTTTACTGCAAGGATATTGTACCTACGGACGAAATGTATTTTGAGTTTACTTTGCTCGAAGACGGCACGTACAGCGTGGCGCAGAAGAAAGTAAGCCTGTATCCGCGAAATATACGTATTCCCGAAAGCTACAAAGGAAAACCCGTCACGGCTATTTCGGAATCCGGGTTTGAGGATAATTCGCGTATCTATTCGGTATATATACCCGATTCTTTAAAGGAAATAGGTTATTCCGCATTTTACGAATGTGTAAATCTGGAATATATAAGAATAGGCGAAAATGTGAAAAGTATACCGCGCTTTGCTTTCGGCGCGTGCAGAAATTTGAAAGAGATAATTATGCCCGATACACTCGAAAGCATAGAGGCATATGCTTTTTCGAACTGCCTCATTCTCTACAAGGTGGATTTGCCGTCTTCCCTCAACTTCATAGGGCACAGTGCTTTTGCGAACTGCAAGCAGCTTGAAACTATGGATATGAGCGATACGAAGCTCACCACGTTTGAGGAAAGCGCTTTTTACGCTTGTATCAGGCTGCAAACCGTCGTTTTGCCCGAAACGGTTACGTTTATAGGAACAAAAGCCTTTTCCGAATGCACTTCGCTCGAACAAGCGAACATTCCCACAGCGCTTCAATACCTCGGCGATTCGGCATTTGAAAATTGCAAAAAATTGGAAAGTAAAATTGTTTTACCCGATACGATTTCATATTTGGGAAAACGCGCATTTGCCTCTTGCACAAACCTTGCCGAGGTCACTTTGCCATCTAATATAGTTGTTATGCAGGAAAACATTTTCCGCAACTGCAGCAGTCTTGTTATACCCGTGCTGCCGGAAACGCTTGTGGAAATCCACTACGGTGTGTTCTACAACTGCTACAAAATGCCGGAATACTTGCCCGTAAGCCTTAAGTCCATAGGCAACTATGCTTTCTATGATGTGGAAAACGCGGGCGACGTGAAATACGACGGCACAACCTCGGATTTTATGAGCGTAGAGCTTGGTATAAGCGTTTTTTCGGATACGGATACGGTGATTGTTTGCACCGACGGAGAGATAGAAGCGGGGAAAAATTCCGACGCTGCAATTGGATAGAAACAAAAAAGCGATGTGTTTTTCACATCGCTTTTGTTTTTATATTTATTTTTGTTCCGCAAGTCTTTTTTCTGCGTGAGCTTTTATGGCTTCAAATGAAGCGTCGCTTATAACGTGCTCGATTTTGCAGGCATCGTCTGACGCGGTCTGCGCGTCTACGCCGAGAGCAGTGAGAAATTTTGATATAAGCGTATGGCGCTCGTAAATCTTGTGTGCGATAGCAAGACCTTCGTCTGTGAGCGTGATGGAGCCGTTCGTGTCTACAACTATATAGCCGCCGTTTTTAAGCAAGCCCATAGCGCGGCTTACAGAAGGTTTGGAATAGCCGAGGTGTTCGCCGATGTCAATGGCGCGAACGTTAGAGTGCTCTTTTGAAAGAACCAAAATTGTTTCAAGATACATTTCGCCGGATTCTTGTATATGCATTGGAATACCTCCGTTTTCGGGTTGATTTATATAAATATTGGTAGTATCGAAGTGTGGATTTATATTGTATCATAAAATGAAACATTTTTCAATGGAAAATTTGTTAAATTATTCGATAATAAATTTGACATATCGCAAAAAAGTGATATAATTATATTTAGTGAATTTCAATTCGAGTTTGGACAGCGAATTTTTATATGTTTTAAAGGAATGGCAAAAATGGTGAATGTAAAACGTATAAGTATTTTTAGAAGACGGGAAATAGATATGACAAGCGGCAGTATCGTGAAGAATATACTGCTCTTTGCCTTTCCCTTGCTTTTAGGCAACCTTTTTCAGCAGCTTTACAATATGGTGGACGTGTGGGTCATCGGGCAGACCGATAACGTAGACGCTTACACCGCCGTGGGCAACGTAGGTCCGATTATAAATATGCTCATAGGCTTCTTTTCGGGGCTTGCCAGCGGCGCGGGTGTAATAATTTCCCAATATTACGGCGCGAAAAACGAGAAAAAA
>JAFTOK010000076.1 GCA_017463815.1 Clostridia bacterium
ATCTACGCCGGGTATGTATAAAGCGCCGCCCGATATGGGTCTAACATTGCAATATCTAAAAGATAAGGCATCTTCAAAAATAAGGCTTTTGTCACCGGTAATATTATTTATTCTATATAATTCGTGTCTTAATCCGCCTGTATATATAGTTTCATATTTGAAAGTTATTTCATCTTTAGGAAACTCATAAGGTCTAATATTTTGAAAATCAAAATCTGTGGCCTGATAACCTTGATATCCGTCTAATATCCACACCAAAGTATCATTATTGTAATCTATTAAGTCTGCAAATCCAGCCAAAGGTTCTGTATTTAATCTTTTTAATTCACCGGTCATTTCGTTTCTGCGGTACAAATGAAAAATTTCTTTAACAGCTTCTCCGTTATCGTTATATTCCATTTCACCCATTGTAAAATATGCAACATTATTTAGTCCTGTTTCAACAGATGACAATTGTGTCCCATCCATAAGAAATTCTATTTCATTCGTTCTTAAATCATAAACGTATAAACTAGCACTTTTGTAACCATCCCCTCTTTCTATATAAATACAATTCTTTGTCACATATATATTTGTTACTCCGTATACGGGACATCCGCTTTTATGCTCGCAAAGCGGGTCGGGGCAAGCAGGAACGGCTGTTTTTTCTATAACGTCAAATTTCACTATAATACTTTTTCCATCAGATGAAGGAACTAACTGATATATGTATCTATCGTTTTTGTACTCTGATAACTCATTACTGTCCTTACAAGAAACAAACGAAAACATCAAAAGTGTAACTAAAATTAAAGAAATTATTTTTTTCATATTTACCTCGCGCTCCTGCTTATTATTTTTCGTTAAATCATTCCGCAGAGCGAATCAATCTCCGCGACCCCTCGTAAATAATAGGAAATGCTTCTTTTGTTGTAGGGTTTACCACAAAAATGCCGTGCAGTTGGTACAAGTTGCCTTGTTCATCTGTTTCATATTGCTGGCAATCAAATCCGTGATAGTCATTCACTCTTCTGGGATTACGTACTTCATTATATATATTAGGAACAGAAATATCTTCCGGAACATCCCAAATGAAAGTTTTTGATGTATCATATAAATCTATATATGCAATCTCACCGGTATGTATATATTCCAATTCTTCATCTTCGCCGACAGCTACCATAGGTTTATACAAAGCAGCATAATAATTAGGATAATTACCCAAATATCTAAACGATGCGGCATCTTTAAAAATAAGGCTCTTTTCACCGGTAATATTGTTTATTCGATACACTTCATGCCTTAATGTATTTGTGTATATAGTGTCAAATTCAAACATATAATCCGCTCGGGGTATTTCATACGGTTGTCTATTTTGAAAATCTATATCCGTAGACCAATACCCAGGCTCGCCGGATAAAGTCCAAATTAGTTTATCTTCGGCATAATTAGGCAAATGCGCAAAACCTGCTAATGGTTCGGTAGTCAATCTTTTTAGTTCGCCCGTTTTTTCATTTCGGCAATATAGATGAAAAATTTCTTTTTCTGCAAGCCCCTCATCGTTATATTCTATTTGGCTTATTGTGAAATACACAAGACCGTTAGGTCCTTTTTGAGGAGTGGAAATTTGCTTACATTCTACAAATAAAGAGATTTCATTTTTTGCCAAATCATAAACATAAACAGATTTACCCGTGGAAATATCTCCTCTTTCTATATAAATACAGTTATCCGTCATAGAGCAATTACTCATACCGCTTACGGGGCAGCTTCTGCCGTGCTCACAAAGCGGGTCGGGGCAAGCAGAAACGGCTGTTTTTTCTACAACGTCAAATTTAATTAAAGTTTTATATCCCTCTGTTGTAGGCACAATTGCATATATGTATCGGTCATTTTTGTATTCGGGTATTTCAGTAGTGTCTTTGCAAGAAACAAACGAAAACATCAAAAGTGTAACTAAAATTAAAGAAAGTAGTTTTTTCATAAAATCCTCCGTTTTTTGTTTATTTTTTGTCCTTACACTATATATAACAAATAAGTGTGCCGTTTTGTTTCAAAAAAAAGAAAAAAATTTCAATTTTTTTGCAATTTTTTTCTTTTTTTATTTTTCTATTCGTATCACGCCGAGCGGTTCTTTGCCCGAAAGCGTATATGTATACTCCTGCACGCGGAAAATGAAGGTTTCTGTACCTTCGCGCACCCAAATTTTATAAACAATCTCCGTGCCGCCATCGCGTACGTATTTTTCACTCATATGAGCAATATCGTCGTCTGGCATCCGCACGGTAACGTCGCAAGCGGTAACAAGCGTGTTTTCCGCACGGGTTATCTTGCGCGTCAAATAAACGAAGTCGCCCTCGCGCCGCACTTCTGTCAAAGCATCGCGGTAGCCGTCAAGCGTGACAAGCGGTATATCCACACCGAGCGCCGCGCCGTCCTTCGGCACGGGCACCGTAATGTCGCCCGCTTCGCCGAGGTATTTTGAAATTTTAACCTCGTTGATTTCTATTTTCGTAACACTCCCGAAAAGCTCGCCCTTGCAAACGTAAAACGAAGAGCCCTCGGGGTTAAAGCCGCCCTTTACCTCGCCTTTGTCGTTGTAAATGTTAAAATCGGTGATGGCAAAACCCGTGTTTTCGGGCAAATCAACGTCAAGCTCAAAAATCTTATTCACAGAATCGGCGGGCAGCATTTTCAGCTCTATGCCGTCTATAACAGGCCACGCGGAAAGGAGCTTGTAGCTTTCATCGCTCATATTTTTCAGCGTAACAGAAGCGGAATATTCGTCTTCAAAATACCCTTTGTAGGAAAGCGTTATATCATAGCTTTTCAGCGCCACGCTCGCCGCCAGCGTATAAAAGCGCAGGTTGTTTCTGCCCCATTCCTCTTTCACTTCAAAATCCACAGGTGCACCGTCAGCAAAAACGGAAAAATTGCCTATGTAGGAATAATATTTTGAATTTAGCTGAATATAAAGTTCCCCTCTGCCGTCGTTTTCCACGTATGAAACGTTGGTAACATCGACTTTTTTTAGCGAAATCGGCGCATCCGTGCCATATATCACGACGTTTTCGCCCGGAACTATACCCAGATTCGGCACAAACTTAAACGTTTGGTAAATAAGCAAACCGCAGCCCACAATCATCAAAACAGAAAGCAAAATTATAAGCACAGCCAACGGGAGCGGTATTCTGCGGCGGCACATACTAAAGCTCATCGGCTCGTTTTTGCCGTAAAAAGCCTCGGAAATATTTTTTCTGTGTTCCGCGCTGAAAATATGTGCCTTTTTGGCACGGCGAAGCTCTGCGGCGTTATCGGCTTCTATTTCGGAAAGTAATTTTTTGATGTCGCTCTTATTCATCATTCTTACCTCCCGAAAGTTTATTTTTCAAAAGCTTTTTGCCGCGCATAAGGCGAACGCGCACCGTAGCTTCCGATATGCCGAGCATACTCGCGATTTCGTAATTGCTGTATCCATAAAGGTATTTAAGCAAAATAATGTCCCTGTAAATAGGCTCGAGCGCGCGTATATCGGAAAGCAGCTTTTCGTAAGATTCCGCATTACAGAAAAACTCCTCGGGGGTTTCCTCTGTATAAAGCGAACTTTCCTCCTCTTCCGAAATTGACTGTGCCGAGTGCGCTTTGTTATAGTTGTATTTGTTGAGCGCGATATTTCGCACGATAATCATAACAAGCGAACACGTTTTTTCGCCCGTGTCGGAATCAAATTTTGAAATATTATTTATAATTTTATAAACGGCGTCCATAACCGCGTCTTCCGCATCATCGGCGTTTTTCAGTATAGAATACGCCGCGCCGTACATAGATTTTTTGTGTTTTTTGTAAATGGCCTCCGCCAGCTTGCGCTCACTTTTGTCATCGAGCGACGCAAATACTGAAAGCATACCGCACCTCCCCTACATACATCTGTACGGGATATTATATCATATGTAAATAAGTTTGTCAAATCCGTAGCAAATACCGTTCTGTAAACTTTATTCTTCACCATTACATTTGCTATACAAACGACCGTTTGCTCTCTTTTTATTGCTTTTGACGGATTTCCGTCACGAAGATGTTGACAAGTCAACATCTTCGTGATATAATTCTATATGGAATAAAATTTCTGTAGGAGAAATAAATGAATATTTTAAAGAAAACATATTGCAGGGTTTTCCAGACGGCTTTTCGTTTGGCTCTGCCGTTTTTACCGTACAGAGAGCCGAAAATATACGAAAGTATAGGCGCTCTTATGGGTCTTCTCAAGCAAATGCAGGTAAAATCCGTTATGCTCATAACGGATGCGGGTCTCAGGGGCGCAGGAGTTACCGCTCCGCTCGAAAACCTGATTAAAAAGAACAACGTAAAGTGCACTGTATACGACAAAACCCGCGCCAACCCCACTGTGGCAAACGTGGAAGAAGCTCGCCTTTTATATATGGAAGAAAAATGCGAGTGCCTAATCGCTTTCGGCGGCGGCTCTTCTATGGACTGCGCAAAAGCGCTCGGCGCACGCATCGCATATCCGAAAAAATCTATGGACCAGCTTAAAGGGCTTCTGCGCGCGCTCCGCAAAATACCCACTCTCGTCGCTATTCCCACAACGGCGGGCACGGGCAGCGAAGTGACGCTCGCAGCTGTCATAACAGACAGCGAAAAACAGCACAAATACAGTATGCTCGATTTCACGCTTATACCGAGATACGCTGTACTCGACCCTGCGGTCACGTTTTCTCTCCCTCCGCACCTCACGGCGACCACGGGGATGGACGCGCTGACGCACGCGGTTGAAGCGTACATAGGCGGCTCCACCACGAAAGAAACGCGCGAAAAAGCACGAGCGGCGACAGCGCTCATTTTTGCAAACATCGAAAAGGCATATGCCAACGGGCAAGACCGCAAAGCGCGCGCAAATATGCTCCGCGCGGCATACCTTGCAGGCATCGCCTTTTCAAAATCCTACGTCGGATACATCCACGCCGTAGCACATTCGCTCGGCGGGCAGTATAACATACCGCACGGGCTCGCAAACGCCGCGCTTATGCCCATAGTTCTGGAAGAATACGGCGCATCGGCGCACAAAAAGCTGCACGAGCTCGGTGTTGTAGCTGGCGTTGCCTCCTTGAACGACACACACGAGTCGGGCGCGAAAAAGTTTATCGCCGCACTCAAAGCTATGAACAAGCGTATGGGCATACCCGAAAAGCTCGCGGGCATCAAAAAAGAGGATATACCGCAGATGGCGCGCCACGCAGACAAAGAAGCGAACCCGCTCTACCCCGTGCCGAAACTTATGAATGCAAAAGAACTTGAACAGTTCTACTATAAAGTTGCAGATTGGAGTTAAAAATATGACGATTACAAACATAGACGAAATACTCGCAAGCCAGCGCAAATATTTCCGAAGCGGAGCCACACTCCCCGTTAAATTCCGCGAAGAAATGCTTCGCAAGCTGTACGCCGCAGTTAAAGCGCACGAAGAAGAAATCGGCAAAGCATTGACCGCCGACCTCGGCAAAAGCGATTTCGAGGGTTTTATGTGCGAAACGGGCCTTGTGCTTTCCGAAATAAGCTATATGTTAAAGCACACGGCAAAGTTCGCAAAGGAAAAGACTGTGCCCACACCCCTTGCACAGTTTGCCTCCCGCAGCTATAAAAAGCCTTCGCCCTACGGCAACGTGCTTATAATGAGCCCCTGGAACTATCCTTTCCTCCTCACCCTCTCGCCCATAGCGAACGCCATTTCCGCGGGCAACACGGCGGTGGTCAAACCCAGCGCATATTCCCCCGCCACGAGCGCGGTTATAGAAAAGCTCATTTCAGAAACGTTCCCGCCGGAATATATCGCCGTCATCACAGGCGGCAGGCAGGAAAACGCCGCCCTGCTTGAAAAGAAATTCGATTTCGTGTTCTTCACGGGCAGCCAGAACGTGGGCAAGGAAGTGCTTCGCCACACGGCAGAGCACCTTACCCCCGCCGTGCTTGAGCTCGGCGGCAAAAGCCCCTGCATCGTGGACAGCAGCGCGAAAATAAAGCTCGCGGCAAAGCGCATCGTGTTCGGCAAGTTCCTCAATTGCGGGCAGACGTGTGTCGC
>JAFTOK010000077.1 GCA_017463815.1 Clostridia bacterium
CCCTTAAAGATGTACGGTGCTCTAGAGTTTTATTATAACACGAATCGGCAGAGAAAACAATATCTCTGTCCAAATTTATTGGTGTATCCGTAGGTGAGGCATTTCGCCTCCCGTTCTATCGTTAACATCGGGTAATTTCGGGAGGGGGGACCCCTCCCCTACAATATCTAAACATCCTTATGAGAACCGGCGTAAAAGCGTTCTTTTTTGATTTCTCACTTCAAAATAACGTAGCTTGTCGCCATTTCTTTCGCATTCCAATCATCGGAAAGATAGCCCTCGCTGTGAAGCATTTTTGCGGGCACACCCACGCAAGTATCGAAAATACTTATAGCGCAAATATTGCGAACCTGCTTTTTGAGGTGTGTCGGCGTGTGGTTTTTGAGCACGGATGCCATTTCGTCCACCGTTTTAATGTCGAGCGCGGCAAGTTCATTTATCGTAGGGCGAAGAAGCTCTGTAAGCTTTGCGTGCTGTGCTTTTGTAAAAACGGGCATCGTCACGGAAATTTTCTCGCCCGATTTATATGCGTAACCGCGCTTTATAAGCTCCGCCACCAACTGCATTTCAAATTCGTTGCTGTCGGGTGCTATGCCGCGTGCGAGCTTTTCGTAAACCCTAACAAAATTAGGCTTGTTATAAAAATCGCTGTGGTGGCCGTTCTTATTCGGAAGCCAATCCATAAATTTCATAATAATATCCGAGCCAAACCATCCGCCGTCTATCGTGCAAGTGTTAAATCTTGCCTCTGTAGGATTATCATTTTCCTCTGCGTAAACATACGCTTCCTCGCCAAATGCGGTTTTGGGTGGATTTTCCCAAACAGAAAGCTTTTCTTGAGCCTCACCGTACGCTTCTTTCAAAAGCATTACACTTATAAGCCACCGAATAGAATTTTCGCTCATATCAGCTCCGCGAAAACCTATTTCACGCACTTTTTCTGTATTTTCAGATATAAATGCCTTGATTTTTTCTGCAATTTCGGTTTGGACATCTGCGGCTTTTGCGTTCATTTCCGCGCGCGCCTCTTCCGTGAAAATAACTATGTTGGTTCTGTATCTGCCGCCCTCGCGCATAAGAAGCCCCGCGCTCGTGAGCGTTGCAATATCCTTTTCTATGTACGGTAGCGAAATGCCTATTTGCAGGGCTATTTCCTCCTCCTTAAGGCTGTCGTTATAGCAAGCCCAAAGAATGTTCATTCTTATAAGATTTGTGTCTAACATTTCGCTGAATCTGTTTGGACCTTCGCCCATATAGAGTATATTCAATGTTTTCGGGTTGTAACTTTGTTCGCCGTAGTTTCGTGTCATAATCATACCTTCTTTCAAAATCTTTCTTGCCTTGAAAAGCAAATATTTCACCATATTTTCGCTGATGTCGAGAATTTCCGAAATTTCCGCGCAAGAGCGGTTTTCCATATAGTAAAGCACCGTCGCCTTGCGATATTTTCCTGCTAAAAAAGCGAGTTCGCGCCGCATAAGGTAAATATCCTCGTTTTCTTCGAGCACGTCAAAAGCGTTTTCTGCGTCTGCAAGGTTTTCGGGTATTTCGCTTTCCATTTTGCTCATTTTCTTTTTGTACCAGCGCTTGTAAACGTTGTCCGCTACAGTCCACATAAAACCGTAGAAAGCCTTTTCATCGCGCAAGTTCGTAAGCGAACGCGTAAGCTCCAGAAGTATATCCTGCGAAAGGTCTTCCGCATCATATTGGTTTTTCGTGCGCGACATACAGTAGGAAAGCACGCTTTTGGATATTTCCGCTATTTTCTCGTCAATTTCGTGTTTTTTCAAAATTTCGCTTCTCCTTGTTTCAGATGCATCTGCCCATATAGTGGTATGATTTTCAAAACGGTTA